>JBBQDX010000290.1:0-5494 GCA_038320125.1 Rhodobacterales bacterium
GGGCTTGCAGGTGGCGTCGAACGTCAGGCTGGCGGTCTCCTCCGCCAACTCGAACACCTCGGTCGGGCGCATCTCGCTGCCGTCCGGGGCCAGCAGGCCGAAGGCCAGGGGGATCAGCATCGGCACCTTGTCGGGCTGGCCTGGCGTGGGGGGTGTCGTCTGTCTGAGATCGAGGCGGTAGGTGCTGCCATCGAAGTGCTCCGTCACCGCGACGCGCGGCGTGCCGGCCTGGGAGTACCAGCGGGCGAACTGCACGAGGTCGCGGCCCGTCGCGTCGGCGAAGCAGGCGAGCCAGTCCTCGATGGTGCAGGCCTCGCCGTCATGGCGCTCGAAGTAGAGGGCGACGCCGGCGTCGTAGCCCTCCGCACCGACGAGGGTGCGCAACATGCGGATGAGCTCGGCGCCCTTCTCGTAGACGGTGGCGGTGTAGAAGTTGTTGATCTCCACGAAGCTCTCGGGGCGGACGGGATGCGCCAGCGGCCCCGCGTCCTCGCGGAACTGGCGGGCACGCAGCGTCAGCACCTCGCCGATGCGCTGCACCGCCTCGCCGCGGGCATCCGCCGAGAACTGCTGGTCGCGGAAGACGGTGAGGCCCTCCTTGAGGCAGAGCTGGAACCAGTCGCGGCAGGTGATGCGGTTGCCGGTCCAGTTGTGGAAATACTCATGCGCCACGATGCGCTCGATATTGGCGTAATCGGCATCGGTGGCGGTTTCGGGGGAGGCGAGGACGTAGCGGGAGTTGAAGACGTTCAACCCCTTGTTCTCCATCGCGCCCATGTTGAAGTCGTCGACGGCGACGATGCTGAAGACCGTGAGGTCGTAGGCGCGGCCGTAGACCTCCTCGTCCCAGGCCATCGACCGCTTCAGGCTGTCCATCGCATAGGCCGTGCGGCCCTCGTCGCCCGGGCGGACCCAGACGTTGAGAGCGACCTCGCGCCCCTCGGAGGTGGTGAAGCTGTCGGAGATGGCGACGAGGTTTCCGGCCACGAGGGCGAAGAGATAGGTCGGCTTGGGCCAGGGGTCGTGCCACTTGCCATGAGCCACCTCGTTGCCGTTGGAGAGCAGCACCGGAAGGTCGGCCTCGATCTCCACGTCCCAGGTGGCCATCACGTCGGGGCGGTCGAGCATCCAGGTGATACGGCGGAATCCCTCGGCCTCGCATTGCGTGCAATACATGCCGTTCGACATGTAGAGGCCGGAAAGGGCCTTGTTCTTCTCCGGCGCGATGCGGACCTCGGTTTTCAGCACGAAGGCGTCCGGCGCGTCGCGCAGCGTCATGCGGGCGCCGTCGATCGTGTAGGTCGCGGGCGCGCCGTCGAGCGTGACCGAGAGGGTCTCGAGGGTCTCGCCGTCGAGCACCATGTCGCCGGGGCCTTGCCGCGCGCAGGTGAGCCGGGCGCGCACCACGGTCGCCAGCGGGTCGAGGCGGACGTGCAGGCCGACATGGGTGACGGTCACGGGGACCGGGGCATAGTCCTTCAGGTAGACGGTCTGATCGGCCATCGTCGGGGTGGCGGCTGTGGCATCGCGCATGGCAAGCTCCTCTTCGGGGACCGACGCTAGGGGCCGCCGGGCGGCGTTGCCAGCCCTCTTTTCGCCGCGGCGCCAGGGGTTATATCGGGGTTGTATCGGGGGCAGAGGGGGACGCGATGGCGAAGATGCTGCGCAAGGGCGATCTGCCGACGAAGATCTGCGCCGCCTGCGGCAGGCCGTTCGCGTGGCGCAGGAAATGGGCGCGGGACTGGGAGGCGGTCCGGTTCTGTTCCGACCGCTGCCGGGGCGCGGCCAAGGGGGCGGCAACCGGTAAGAAAAAGTGACCGGTTTTGTTGCCGCCCGGAGACCCGCGCGATAGAGGGCTGCAAACCCAGCAGGAGCCTTGCATGACCCGCCTCGACAAATCCGGCCTCTCGGTCGACGCCGCTCTGGCCAGTTTCATCGAAAACGAAGCCCTGCCGGGCACCGGCGTCGGGGTCGAGGCCTTCTGGAACGGGTTCTCGGCCCTCGTGCACGATCTGGCGCCCGCGAACGCCTCGATGCTGGCGACGCGCGCCGACATGCAGGCGCGCATCGACGCCTGGCATCTTGCGCGCCGCGGGCAGCCGCAGGACGCCGCCGAGTATCGCGCGTTCCTGGCCGACATCGGCTATCTGCTGCCCGAGGGCCCGGACTTCACGATCCGAACCACCGGCACGGACCCCGAGATCGCCCATATACCGGGCCCGCAACTGGTCGTGCCGGTCACCAACGCGCGCTACGCGCTGAACGCGGCGAACGCGCGGTGGGGCAACCTCTATGACGCGCTCTACGGCACCGATGCGATAGGCGACCTGCCGCAGGGGCGGGGCTACGATCCGGCGCGCGGGGCGCGGGTGATCGACTGGGGCAAGAGCTTTCTCGACACGGCGGTGCCACTGGAGGGGCGGTCGTGGAAGGACGTGACCGGCCTGACGGTCGAGGACGGGGCCCTCTCGCTGCGGGCGGGCGAGGACGGCGCCGTGCTGGCCGATCCGGGGGCCTATGTCGGCTGGGTCGCGGACACGGGCACGATGCGGGTGCTGCTGCGCCACAACGGGCTCGGCATCGTCCTCGTCGTCACCCGCGACGGGGCGATCGGCAAGACGGACCCGATGGGGCTCGACGCGATCCACCTCGAGTCGGCGGTCTCGGCCATCATGGACTGCGAGGATTCGGTCGCCTGCGTTGATGCCGAGGACAAGGTGCTGGCCTATTCAAACTGGCTGGGCCTGATGCGCGGTGATCTGACGGAGGAGGTGTCGAAGGACGGCACCACCTTCACCCGTGCGCTGAACCCCGACATGGAGTTCAACACCGCGTCGGGCGTCCGGACGGTCAAGGGCCGCGCGCTCATGTTGGTCCGCAACGTCGGTCACCTGATGACGAACCCGGCCATCCTGATGCGGGACGGCGGGGAGATCCCCGAAGGGCTGATGGATGCCGTCGTCACCACGCTCTGCGCGATGCACGATCTGGCGAAGACGACGGGCCCGCGCAATTCCGTCGAGGGGTCGGTCTACGTGGTGAAGCCGAAGATGCACGGGCCGGAGGAAGTCGCCTTCGCGGACGAGATCTTCACCCGGGTCGAAGAAATGCTGGGCCTGCCGGCCAATACCGTGAAGCTCGGGATCATGGACGAGGAGCGGCGCACCTCCGCAAACCTCAAGCAATGCATCCGGGCCGCGAAGGACCGGGTGGCCTTCATCAACACGGGTTTCCTCGACCGGACGGGCGACGAGATCTGCACCTCCATGGAAGCCGGGCCGATGCTGCCCAAGGGCGAGATGAAGACGACGCCCTGGATCGATGCCTACGAGGAGCGCAACGTCGACATCGGGCTGGCCGCCGGCCTCAAGGGTCGGGCGCAGATCGGCAAGGGAATGTGGGCGATGCCCGACCGGATGGCCGACATGCTGAAGCAGAAGACCGGCCACCTGCGGGCCGGGGCCACCTGCGCCTGGGTGCCGTCGCCCACGGCGGCGACGCTGCATGCGACGCATTACCACCGCATCGACGTGCTGGCGCGGCAGGACGAGTTGGCGGCCGGTGGCGCGCGGGGCACGCTCGAGGACCTGCTGACGATTCCGCTGATGGAGGGGCGCAATCTGTCGGACGAGGAGGTTACGGCGGAGATCGAGAACAACGCGCAGGGCATCCTGGGCTACGTCGTCCGCTGGGTGGACGCCGGTATCGGGTGCTCGAAGGTGCCCGACATCCACGACGTCGGCCTGATGGAGGACCGCGCGACCTGCCGGATTTCGTCGCAGGCCCTGGCGAACTGGCTGCACCACGGCGTCGTCTCGACCGATCGGGTCGAGGCCGCGCTGCGCAAGATGGCGGCGAAGGTGGACGCGCAGAACGAGGGCACGCCGGGCTACGCGCCGATGGCGCCGAGCTTCGACGGGATCGCGTTCAAGGCGGTGCATGACCTCGTGTTCGAGGGCCGCGAACAGCCGTCGGGCTATACCGAACCGGTCCTGCACCGCCGGCGGCTTGAGGCGAAGGCGAGCTGAGACCTATGTCGATCCGGCGCGATTTTCCCGATCTGCCGCCCGTCTGGGCGCTGGCGACGCTGGCCGTGCAGGCCATCGCCGCGTGGGGCCTGCCCCTCGTGCCGCTGGTTGGCCCGTTGGTTTCCACGGGCGGCTGGCTCGCGATCTTCGCGGGCCTCGGCCTGATCGGCTGGTCGGCGTTCTGGTTCCGGCGCAAGCGCACCAGCATCGAGCCGCGCGAGACGCCCGCGCGCCTGATCGTGGAAGGTCCGTTCCGGCTTAACCGCAATCCGATCTACACCGGCATGGGCCTTGTCCTTCTGGGCTGCGGCCTGCTTCTTGGGGCGCTGTCGTCGGTTCTTCTCGCCTTCGCGTTCCCCCTCGTCGTCACCCGCCGCTTCGTCCGCGCCGAGGAGGCGGCGCTGCGACGCGCTTTCGGGCCGGCCGCGGAGGACTACATCTCCGGCAGCCGTCGCTGGTAGACGGCGCGCCGGCATCCGCATTTCCCCCAAGCACCCCCGGAAAGGACGACACCATGACCGATCTAACTCTGGACCACGCTCGCCAGATCATTCGCGGAACCCTCGCGCGCGGCCGCGAGCTCGAGCTGAAGCCGCTCTCGGTCGTGGTGCTCGATGCCGGCGGCCATGTAATGGCCTTCGAGCGGGAAGATGGCGCGTCGCCGGGGCGGTTCGGCGTCGCGCACGGCAAGGCCTACGGCTCCGTCATGCTGGGGATCGGCGGGCGGGCGCAGATGGCGCGGGCCGAGGGGCAGGCGTTCTTCATGGCCGCCATGAACGGCGTCTTCGGCGGCGCGGTCGTGCCGGTTCCGGGCGGCATCCTGCTGCGCGACGGGGCGGGCAGCGTGATCGGGGCCGTGGGGATCACCGGCGACACCTCGGACAACGACGTCAAGGCGGGTCTTGCGGGCATCGCGGCGGCGGGGCTGACCGGCGAGGACTGAACCGGACTTTCCGGGCCGCCCGGCCGGAAGGCACCGGGGCCCATACGGCGGGCACCGGAGGCATGGTGCGGGAGCGCGCGGTCCAATGTGCTCGCGCGGGGCTAGGCGCGTCGCGGCGCAAACGGTAGGACGGAGGTCAAGCGGAGGGTTTCCATGCGTCCGATCGTCGGCATCATCTCGAACAGCTTTCTCATCAATGATCAGTATCCGGCCCATGCCAACGGTGCGATGAACACCGAGGCGATCGCGCGCGTCTCGGACGCCGTGCCGCTGACCTTTCCCGCCTGCCCGCAGACTAGCCGGCTCGACGAGCTGATGGCGGTGTTCGACGGGTTTCTCTTCACCGGCGGGCGGCCGAACGTCCACCCGGAGGAATACGGCGCGGCGGAGACGCCCGCCCACGGGGCCTTCGACCGGGCGCGCGATGCGGTCGCACTGCCGCTGATCCGGGCCTGCGTCGAGCGGGGCCAGCCGTTCCTGGGGATCTGCCGGGGGTTTCAGGAGGTGGCGGTGGCGATGGGCT
>JBBQDX010000291.1:0-5467 GCA_038320125.1 Rhodobacterales bacterium
ATCTACCGCTGCAACGTCCAGGACCTCGTCACCACCGCCATCGGCGTGAATGACGGGTTGCGCGACGCCTGGATCGAGAAATAGTCTTCGCCCAGGCACGCGCGGGCGGCACCCACCCGCCCGCGCGACCCCCCGCGATGAAGGGAAGACGATGATCCGGTTCATCGCGGCGCGGCTGGTCAAGTCGGTGTTCATCCTGCTGGCCATCCTCGTTCTGAACTTCCTGCTGATCCACGCCGCCCCCGGCGACCCCGCCGCCGTCATGGCCGGCGAGGCAGGCGCGACCGATGCCAAGTTCCTCGCCGACCTTCGCGAAAGGTTCGGTCTGGACCGGCCGCTTCACGTCCAGCTCTGGACCTACCTCGCCGACGCGGTGCGGCTCGATCTGGGCTTCTCGTACCGCCAGCAGATGCCGGTGGCGTCGCTGATATGGGACCGCCTGCCCGCGACCTTGCTGCTCACGGGAACGGCCTTCGTGCTGTCGCTCGTCCTCGGCGTGATGGCCGGAGTGGCGGCTGCCGCGCGGCAGGGGTCGTGGCGCGACTCGGCGATCTCGACGCTGGCGCTGCTGTTCTACGCGACACCGCTCTTCTGGGTGGCGCTGATGGCGTCGCTGGTCTTTTCGGTCTGGCTCGGATGGCTGCCGGCCTTCGGCTACGAGACGATCGGCGGCGGCTACACCGGCCTCGCCCGCGCCGCCGATATCGGGGCGCATCTGGTGCTGCCCGCCACGACGCTGGGCCTGTTCTTCATGGCGGTCTACATGCGCATGACCCGCGCCTCGATGCTGGAGGTGTCGCGGCTGGACTTCGTCAAGACCGCCCGCGCGAAGGGGCTGCGGCGGGGCGTGATCCAGCGCCGCCACATCCTGCGCAACGCCCTGCTGCCGGTCATCACGCTGGCGGGCCTGCAGGCGGGACAGATCTTCGGCGGCGCGATCCTGACCGAGACGGTCTTCGCCTGGCCCGGCATCGGGCGGCTGATGTTCGAGGCCATCGCCCAGCGGGACTACAACGTGATCCTCGGCGTCTTCTTCGTCTCCGCGGCGATGGTGCTCCTCTTCAATCTGATCACGGACATCCTCTATGTGGTGGTGGATCCGCGCATTCGCCTGACCGGCGGTACGGCATGAAGTCCTTCTGGCGCCGATACAGCGGCAATCCCGGCGCGGTCGTGGGACTCGTCATCCTCGTGGTCGTCTTCCTCGTGGCGGTGACGGCGCCGCTGCTCTTCCCGCAATCGCCGTGGCAGATGGTGCAGCGCCCGTTCCTTCCGCCGCTCACCGACGCCGCGTTCCCGCTCGGAACCGACGCACTGGGCCGCGACGTGCTCGCCGGGCTGGCGCATGGTGCCTGGGTCAGCCTCGCCGTGGGCCTCGTGTCGACCGTGGTGGCACTGGCCATCGGCGTGCCGGTGGGGGCGCTCGCGGGTTATTTTGGCGGCTGGGTGGACGACGCGCTGATGCGGTTCACCGAGTTCTTCCAGACCATCCCCAGCTTCGCGCTGGCCATCGTCCTGCTCGCGATCTTCCAGCCCACGCTCGCCTTCGTGATCGTCGCCATCGCCATCGTCAGCTGGCCGCCCGTCGCCCGCCTCGTGCGCGGCGAGGTGTTGAGCCTGCGGACCCGCGAGTTCGTCGAGGCGGCGGTGCTGTCGGGACAATCGAGCCTGACGATCATCCTGCGGCAGGTGCTGCCGAACGCGCTGCCGCCGATCATCGTCCTGGCATCGCTGATGGTGGCGACGGCGGTGCTTCTGGAATCTTCCCTCTCGTTTCTCGGGCTTGGCGACCCCAACGTCATGTCCTGGGGCTACATGATTGGGGCCGCGCGCACGGTGATCCGCACCGCCTGGTGGCTGTCCTTCCTGCCCGGCATGGCGATCGTGCTGACGGTGCTGGCGCTCAACCTTATCGGCGAGGGCCTCAACGACGCGCTCAACCCGCGCCTGCGACGGCGGCCCGAATGAGCCTGCTCCGCGTCGAAAACCTCAGCATCGCGCTGCCCAAGGGGGCGGACCGGCCCTTCGCCGCCGAAGACGTCGGCTTCGACCTCGCGCCCGGCGAGATCCTCTGCATCGTGGGCGAGTCCGGCTCGGGCAAGTCGATGTCCGCCAATGCCATCATGGGTCTCCTGCCCGAGGGACTCGACGTCGTGTCGGGGCGGATCCTGTTCGACGGGGGCGACATCCTCACCCGGACCGAGGGCGGGCTGATGGACCTGCGCGGCGCGCGGATCGCGATGATCTTCCAGGAGCCGCTCAGCGCGCTCAACCCCCTGATGCGCGTCGGCGCGCAGATCGCCGAGGTGTTCGAGGCCCACGGCGTGCTGAGGCCGGCCGAGCGGCGCACCCGCGCATTGGAGCTTCTGCGCGAGGTCGGCCTCCCCGATCCGGAGCAAGCCATCCGCGCCTATCCGTTCCAGCTCTCCGGCGGCCAGCGCCAGCGGGGGATGAGCGCGATGGCGCTGGCGCTCGAGCCCGAGATCCTGATCGCCGACGAGCCGACCACCGCGCTCGACGTCACCACGCAGGCGCAGATCCTGGAGCTGATCGAGGAGCTGCGCCGCCGCCGTGGGATGGCGGTGATCTTCATCACCCATGATTTCGGCGTCGTGGCCGACATCGCCGACCGGGTTGTGGTGATGCAGACCGGCCGGATCGTCGAGGAGGGCCTGGCGGAGGAGGTGCTGCACCGGCCGCGCCACCCCTACACGCGCGCGCTGATCGACGCGATCCCGCGACTTTCGCGGGCCGGGGAGCCGTCGGAGGCCGCGGGGGAGACGATTCTGAAGGTGGAGGGCCTGTCCAAGACCTTTGGGGGCGGCGGCCGGCTCTTCGGGGCTTCCCGCGTGGTCCATGCGGTGCAAGGCGCGAGCTTCGAGCTCAGGGCCGGGGAGACGATCGGCATCGTCGGAGAATCCGGGTCGGGCAAGTCCACGCTCGGTCGCTGCATCGTGCGTCTGACCACGCCGACGGCCGGGCGGGTGCTGCTCGGTGGCGACGATATCGCGCATCTCTCGGGAGCGGCGCTCAAGGCGTCGCGCCGGCGCATCCAGATGATCTTCCAGGATCCCTTCTCGTCGCTCAATCCGCGGGCGCGTGTCGGGCGCATCCTGACAGAGGGAATGATCGCTTATGGCACCCCGCACATTGCGGCGCGGACGCGGGCGGCGGAATTGCTGGAGCTGGTCGGCCTCGACGCCTCCGCGATGGAGCGGTTCCCGCACGAGTTTTCCGGCGGTCAGCGCCAGCGCATCGGCATCGCCCGCGCCCTTGCCCTCGAGCCCGCGATCATCGTCGCCGACGAGGCGGTCTCCGCCCTCGACGTTCAGGTGCAGGCGCAGGTGCTGGCGCTTCTCGCCGACCTCAAGGCCAGGCTCGACCTCTCGATGCTGTTCATCACCCACGATTTGCGCGTCGCTTCGGCGATCTGCGACCGGATCATCGTGATGCAGCGCGGCCGGATCGTCGAGATGGGCCCGGCCGCCCGGATCCTGCGAGACCCCGAGACAGAATATGCCCAGAGCCTGCTCGACGCGATCCCCGGCCGCGACCACGAGCGGGCGAGAGCGGCCCTCTGACCCCGGCGTCGCCGCGGGGTCAGGGGCAATCGCAGAAGGCGTGCCTCAGGCGGACCAGCCCGAAACGGCCTTCACTTCCATGAAGTCCTCAATGCCCCAGGTGCCGCCCTCGCGCCCGTTGCCCGACCGCTTCATGCCGCCGAAGGGCGAACCCGCGCCGCGGCTCTCGCCGTTCATCTCCACCATCCCGGCGCGAAGCTTCGTCGCGAGCCGGTTGCGGCGGGCGCCGTCCGAGCTCTGGACGTAATTAGTGAGGCCGTAGACGGTGTCGTTGGCCATCGCCACCGCCTCATCCTCCGTCGAGAACTTCATGACCGACAGGACCGGGCCGAAGATCTCCTCGCGCCCGATGGTCATGTCGTTGGTCACGTCGGCGAAGACCGTGGGCTTGATGTAGAAGCCGCGGTTCAGGCCTTCCGGCCGGCCCGTACCGCCAGCCACCAGCCGCGCCCCCTCGTCGATGCCGGTCTGGATCAGATCCTGAATCTTCTTCCACTGGTTTTCGTTGACGACGGGGCCGATGTGGCGGCCATCGTTGCTCGCCGGTCCCACCTCGACGCTTTTGGCCACCTCGGCGGCCGTCTCGACCGCCTTGTCGTAGGCCGAGGCTTCCACCATCATCCGGCTCGGCGCGTTGCAGCTCTGGCCCGAATTGTTCATCATGTGCAGGACGCCGCGCTTCACGGCATTCTCGTCGGCATCGGCGAAGACGAGGTTCGCGCCCTTGCCGCCAAGCTCCAGATGGACCTTCTTGAGCGTTTCGGCGGCGTTCTTCGAAATCGCCGTTCCCGCGCGGGTCGAGCCGGTGAAGCTGACCATATCCACGTCCGCGTGGCCCGACAGGTCGGTCCCGACGCCGGCGCCGTCGCCGTTCACAAGGTTGAACACGCCGGCCGGAAAGCCAGCCTCGTCCATCAACTCGGCGAAGAGCATCGCACTCAGCGGGCTCTCCTCGGACGGCTTCAGGATCATCGCGCAGCCCGCCGTGACGGCGGCGCCGACCTTGAGCGTGATCTGGTTCATCGGCCAGTTCCACGGCGTAATGAGCGCGGCGACGCCGACCGCCTCGTAGAGGATCCGGTCGTTCGGGGCATGATCGCCCAGGGGGCGCACGAATTCGAACGCCTTCGCCGCCTTGACGAAGCTCTTCAGGTGGCCAAAGCCCGCGCCCCATTGCGAGGACCGCGCCATCTCGATGGGCGCGCCCATCTCGGTGCTGATCGCCTGCGCCATGTCGTCGGTGCGGGCCTTGTAGAGGTCGACGAGCTTTTCCAGCAGGGCGATGCGGTCCTCGGGCGGGGTCGCCATCCATCCGGGCAGGGCGGCCTTGGCCGCCGCGACGGCGGCATCGGTGTCCGCCTGCCCGCCCAGCGAGATGACGGCGCAGGGCTCTTCGGTGGAAGGGTCGATGACCTGATGGTCGCGGCCCTCGATCGGGTCCACCCATGCGCCGCCGATGTAGAACTGCCGCTTCTCGATCATGATATATCCTCCGTCGTGGTATCCTGGCGTCTTGTTACCTCGCGATACCATCCAGGGTCGGGCGATGTAACCGGCATCGCAAATCTCGTGATGCCTGCCGTCTCTGCCGGTCGCGCCTTTGCATGCCCTCCGCCAGACATCTTTCGGCCGCGCGGTAGCAGCCCAGAGGGCGCCGGCAGCGATCCTGCCGGCAAGGCGGCGCGACGCTCGCCGGGTGCTTGCGTCAGGAACCACCCTACCGGGACGGGAACGCCCGGCGACCACCGCCTTCCACTCACCCCCAAGTGGCCTGACTGCTTGCCCGACGGTATAGCCCTCGATGAGGTCGGCGAGCCGCGAGAAGCCGCGCCACATGACGGTGGCTCCCGGCGGCGCGTCGCTTCTTCGAGCGAGGTGGCCGCCGA
>JBBQDX010000292.1:0-5466 GCA_038320125.1 Rhodobacterales bacterium
CCCGCGCTTGCGCAGCGAAGAAGTGTAGCTGGACCAGTTCGTGGTGCGGTAGCGGGCGGGTGATGGCTTGCTCATCCCGTCTGTCTATCCGCATGAATTCACGATGTGAATCATCCTTGATCAGAGTTGTGAAGCAACGCCGCGGTAGTACCCCAGATGATTGTCACAAGACGATCTGTGTGCCAAAAACGCCACGATACGCTGTGAGGAAGGATGATGGTACGATTTCCAACCGAACCAAAAAATCCGAAATTACAATATATTACAGAAGATAACTGGCAGCCCGTAGGGGAATCGAACCCCTCTTTCCAGGTTGAAAACCTGGCGTCCTAACCGATAGACGAACGGGCCACAGTCGGGCGTGAGGGGTGTTTAGGCGAGGGGTCTGGAGCCTGCAAGCGGTTTTCGCCGGGCTTGGCGGGAGAATTGGCGCGCGCGGGCGCGCGTCAGCGGGGGGCGCATGCCGCGGCGATCGCGAGGTCCTCGAGGCGGAGTTGCACGCTTTCGCGCCCCTGCCAGCGGTTCAGTTCCAGTCGCCCGGCAATGTGCATCGGTGCCCCTGCGGCGCGGTCGACGGCGGCGGCGATGCCGGTGTTTGTGGCGCGAAAGGCGATGGCGTCGAGGCGGATAGGGCTGCCGTCGGTCAGGGTGAGCTTGAGGTGGCCGTCGCCGACGGGGCGGGCGTGCGCGACCCGCAGGTCGGGAAAGGCGAAGCGAGGGGCGGAGGCGCCTTGGCCGAAGGGGCCCGCGGCCTCGAGTCTGGCGACAAGATCGCGGGTGGCGGCCGCCGGCATCAGGGTGGCGTCGATGGTGAGGTCGCGGGGGCCGCCGGCGCCCGCGCCCTGCCTGGCCAGGAGTTCTGCAAGGCGTTCCATCGCCGCGTCGATCCTGCCGGCCTCGACGGTCAGGCCGGCCGCCATGCGGTGGCCGCCGCCTTTCACGAGCAGACCCTCCGCCGCGAGCCGCTGGATCGAGGCGCCGAGGTCCACACCGGTGACTGAGCGGGCGGAGCCCTGGCCCATGCCGTCGTTGCGCAAGCCGATGACGACGGCGGGCAGGTTGAACGCCTCCTTCAGGCGGGAGGCGACGATGCCGACGACGCCGGGGTGCCAGCCGTCGCCCGCCGCCCAGGTCAAGGGGGCGCCTTCGGTCAGGCGAGCTTCGGCCTGCGCCATCGCCGCCTCGGTCACGCGGGTCTCGATGGCGCGGCGTTCGCCGTTGAGCGCGTCGAGGCGTTCGGCTAGAGCCTCCGCCTCCGCGGGATCGTCGGTCGAGAGGAGCCGCGCGCCGAGATCGGCCGCGCCGATGCGTCCTCCGGCGTTGATGCGGGGGCCGAGGAGGTAGCCGAGGTGGTAGGACGACGGCGGGCCATCCATCCGCGCCACGTCGGCCAGCGCGCGCAGCCCGGGCCGGTGACGGTCGCGCAGGACGCGGAGCCCTCGCTGGACGAGGGCCCGATTGGCGCCCACCAGAGGGGCCACATCGGCGACGGTGGCCAGTGCGACGAGGTCGAGCATCGCCATGAGGTCGGGGCCGGTCGTGCCGGTGGCGCGCGCCCGGCGGTTGGCCTCGACAAGGCAGAGGAAGACGACGGCTGCGGCGCAGAGGTGGGCCAAGTCGCCGGTCTCGTCCATGCGGTTGGGGTTCACGACGGCCAGCGCGGGAGGCAGGGTTTCGCCGCCGAGGTGGTGGTCGAGGACGATGACATCGGTGGTTCCGGCCGCCGCCAGCGCCTCGTGGCTGAGGGTGCCGCAATCGACGCAGACGATAAGGTCGTGGTCGCGGGCGAGGGCGGCGATGGCGGGGGCGTTCGGGCCATAACCCTCGTCGATGCGGTCGGGGACGTAGACGGTCGCCGTCCGTCCGAGCCCGCGCAGCCACCAGACGAGGAGCGCCGCCGAGGCCCCGCCGTCGACGTCGTAGTCGGCGAAAATGGCGATGCGCTGGCGGTGCGTGACTGCCCGGAGCAGCCGGTCCGCCGCCGCCCCCATGTCGAGGAGCGACAGCGGGTCGGGCAGCAGGTCGCGCAGCTTGGGGTCGAGGAACGCCGCAGCCCCCTCCGCCGTCACCCCGCGCCGTGCCAGATGGCGGGCGAGCGGGAGCGGCTGGCCGGTCTGGGCGATGGCTTCGGCGAGGCGCTCCGTCTCCGGGTCGAGGCCGACCCAGCGTCGCCCCGTGGCCGAGGTGCCGACCCCCAGCCAGCCTGCGCCGAGCCCGCCTGCGCCCGGGGCACGCACCTCAGGTCGGATTGGTGTAGGTCATCCGCCGGACCGACCCGGTCTTGGAGCGCATGAGGATCGTTTCGGCGGTGAGCGAGCCCACGTCGCGCTTGATGCCCGCGAGGATCGAGCCGTCGGTGACGCCGGTGGCCGCGAAGATGACGTCGCCGGTGACGAGGTCGTCGCGGGTGTAGACGCGGTCGAGGTTGGTGATGCCGGCCTTCGCGGCACGGCCCCGCTCGTCGTCGTTGCGGAAGGTGAGACGGCCGAACATCTGCCCGCCCATGCATTTGAGCGCCGCCGCCGCGAGGACCCCTTCGGGCGCGCCGCCGGATCCCATGTACATGTCGATGCCGGTCTTGGCGGACTCGGCGCAGTGGATGATGCCCGCGACGTCTCCATCGGGGATCAGACGGATGGCGCAGCCGGTGCTGCGGAGTTCCTCGATCATCGCCTCGTGGCGCTCGCGCTCCAGCACGCAGACGGTGATGTCCTGCGTCGAGCAGCCCTTGGCGGCGGCCAGCTTCGAGACCCGCTCGGAGGGCGACATGTCCATCGTCACGACGCCGGTGCGGAAGCCCGGGCCGATGGCGAGCTTGTCCATATAGACGTCGGGCGCGTGCAGCATCGTGCCGCGCGGGCCCATGGCGATGACGGTGAGCGCGTTCGGCCAGTCCTTCGCCGTCAGCGTCGTGCCCTCGAGCGGATCGAGGGCGATGTCGACTTCCGGGCCTTTGCCGGTCCCGACCTGCTCGCCGATGTAGAGCATCGGAGCCTCGTCGCGCTCGCCCTCGCCGATGACGACGGTGCCCGCGATGTCGAGCAGGTTGAGCTGGTCGCGCATCGCGTTGACGGCGGCCTGGTCGGCGGCCTTCTCGTCGCCGCGCCCGATCAGCCGGGCGGAGGCGAGGGCGGCGGCCTCGGAGACGCGGGCGAGGCCCAGCGAGAGCATACGGTCGTTGAAATCGGTCTTGGGCATGGGAATCCTCGGATGCGGGTCGCGTCGCGCGACTGTTAGCCGCGCGGCGCCCGCGATACAAACACGATAGCGCCAACAGGCGGGTTCAGACCCCTTCGGAGGATCTGGCCCAGAGGTTGAGGCCCCGCTCGCCCGAGAGCGCGTCGATGCGCGCGAGTTCATCGTCGGTGAAGTCGAGGTTGGCCGTGGCGCCGACGCATTCCTCCACCTGCGAGGCCCTCGACGCGCCGATCAGGGCGGTGGTGACGCGGCCGCCGCGCAGCACCCAGGCGATGGCCATCTGCGCCAGCGTCTGGCCGCGCGCCTGTGCCACCTCGTTCAGGCCGTTGATGGCGTCGATCATGTCGGGGGTGATCGCGTCGCGGTCGAGCGACTTGCCCTGTGCGGCGCGGCTGTCGTCGGGGATGCCGTTCAGGTATTTGCCGGTGAGCAGGCCCTGCGCGAGCGGGGTGAAGACGATGGAGCCGATGCCTTCTTCGTCCAGCGTGTCGAGAAGGCCGTCGCGCTCCACCCAGCGGTTGAGCATGTTGTAGCTCGGCTGGTGGATGAGGCAGGGTGTGCCGAGGTCGCGCAGGATCGCGGCGGCCTCCGCGGTGCGCTCCGAATTGTAGCTCGAGAGGCCTGCATAGAGCGCCCGGCCCGACCGCACGATGTAGTCGAGCGCGCCCATCGTCTCCTCGAGCGGCGTGTCGGGATCGAAACGGTGGCTGTAGAAGATGTCGAGGTAGTCGAGGCCCATGCGCTCGAGGGACTGGTCGCAGGAGGCGACGAGATACTTGCGGCTGCCCCACTGACCGTAGGGACCCGGCCACATCAGGTATCCGGCCTTCGACGAGATGACGAGCTCGTCGCGGTAGCCGGTGAAATCGGTCCGCAGGATCTGGCCGAAGGCGGACTCGGCGGCTCCGGGCTCCGGCCCGTAGTTGTTGGCGAGGTCGAAGTGCGTGATGCCGTGGTCGAAGGCCGCCCGGCAGATGTCGCGCTTGGTCTGATGCGGGGTGTCGTCGCCGAAGTTGTGCCACAGGCCCAGCGAGATCGCGGGGAGCTTCAGCCCCGACCTGCCGCAACGGCGGTAGGGCATGGTGTCGTAGCGGGTGTCTGCGGGGCGGTAGGACATGGGAGGCTCCGGAAGGTCAGGGTGTCTGGATCTGCAGCGCGACCGGCGCGCCGCGCACGACGCCGGTGGCGGCCACGCCGTCGAGCGCTGTGGCAAGGGCGTCCGTCGCGCAAGGGTGCGTGACGATGAGGACGGGCGCGTCGTCGCCCGGGTGGTCGTACTGGCGCATCCGGTCGATGGAGATGCCGGCCTGGCCCAGCACGGTGGCGACGCGGGCGAGCGCGCCCGGCTCGTCGCGCAACATCAGGCGCAGGTAGTGGGCGCATTGCGTGGTGGCATTTGCGCGTTCGGCCCGGACCAGCGTCGCGGCGGGCTGGCCGAAGGGCGGAATGCGCAGGCCCCGCGCGATGTCGCAGATATCGCCGATGACGGCGCTGGCCGTGGGGCCCTCGCCGGCGCCGGCGCCGCGCATCACGATCTGGCCGACGGCGTCGCCTTCGATGACGACCATGTTGGCGGCGCCCTCGAGTTGGCCCAGCGGGCTGCCCTCCGGCACCAGCGTCGGCCGCATCGACTGCGCGATACCGGCCGGAGTGCGCCGCGCCTCGCCCAGCAGCTTGATGCGGTACCCCATGTCGCGGGCGCGGTGGATGTCGTCGATGCTGATCCGCTCGATGCCCTGGAGCTCTACGCCCGCGAAATCCACCCGGGTGCCGAAAGCGATGGCCGCGAGGATGGCGAGCTTGTGGGCCGCGTCGATGCCGCCCACGTCCAGCGTCGGATCGGCCTCGAGGTAGCCGAGCGCGCGCGCCTCCTCGAAGACCTCGGCGTAGGGCAGGCCCGCCGATTCCATCCGCGTCAGGATGTAGTTGCAGGTGCCGTTCATCACGCCGGAAACGCGGCTGATCCGGTTTCCCGCCAGCCCTTCCGCCAGCGCTTTGACGCAGGGAATGCCGCCCGCGACGGCCGCCTCGAAGCGCAGGGCCGCGCCGTTCGCCTCCGCGAGTTCCGCCAGCGCCTGGCCGTGCAGCGCCAGCATCGCCTTGTTGGCGGTCACCACGTCCTTGCCGGCCGAGAGCGCCGCCTCGACGGAGGCCTTGGCCGGGCCGTCCGCGCCGCCCATCACCTCGATGAACACATCCACGTCGGGGCGTTTGGCCAGTGCCACGGGATCGGCTTCCCATGCGTAGGCGGACAGGTCAGCGTCGCGG
>JBBQDX010000293.1:0-5459 GCA_038320125.1 Rhodobacterales bacterium
GTGACCGGAATGCCCGCATAGGCAAGGCCCGCGATGCCGGCCGTGATGCCCGGCACGATGCGGATCGGCACGCCATGCTGCACCAGCGTCTGCGCCTCCTCGCCGCCACGCCCGAAGACGAAGGGGTCGCCGCCCTTGAGACGCAGGACGCGGCGCCCCGCGCGGGCGAGCTCGACGAGGCGAAGCGAGATGTCGCGCTGGTTATGCGACGGTTTGCCGCCGCGCTTGCCGGCGTAGATCCTCTCGGCCTGCGGTCTGGCCCAGTCGAGGATGTCCTCGTGGACGAGCGCGTCGTAGACGATGACGTCGGCCTGTCGCAGGGCGTTGAGGGCATGGAGCGTCAGCAGGCCGGGGTCGCCCGGTCCCGCGCCGCAGAGCCAGACCCAGCCGGGTTGCAGCTCGGGCCAGTCGTGAGGGGGGAGCGTTCGGTCCATGCGCCTTCTATGCCGCGGGATCGCGCGCGGGGAAAGACGGCGCGCGACCATTGGCGCGCTTCCGGCGGCGTGGCATGACTGTCGGGTGGATGACGCTCCCAAACTCCGCCGTGGCTGGACCACGGGTGCCTGCGCCACCGCGGCCTGCAAGGCGGCGCTGACGGCGCTGTGGGGCGGACAGGTGCCGGAGGCGGTGACGATCACTCTGCCGAAGGGGGAGATGCCGACATTTGCCATCGTCGGCGCGTCGCGCGGCGAAGGGTGGGTCGAGGTTGGCGTCGTGAAGGACGCGGGCGACGACCCGGACGTGACGCATGGGGCGGAGATCCGGGTCCGGGTCGCGGCCTCGTCGGGTGGTGTGGTGTTCCGGGCGGGCGAGGGGGTCGGCACGGTGACGAAGCCGGGGCTGCCGATCGGCGTGGGCGAGCCCGCGATCAACCCGGTGCCGCGGGCGATGATCGACGAGGTGGTGGCCGAGCTGGCTGCGGCCCACGCCCGCGCGCCGGATGTGGAGGTGACGATCTCGGTGCCCGGCGGGGCTGCGCTCGCGGCGAAGACGTGGAACCCGCGGCTGGGCATCGAGGGCGGGCTGTCGATCCTCGGCACCACCGGCATCGTGCGGCCCTACTCCTGCGCCGCCTGGATCGCGTCGATCCACCGGGGCATCGACGTGGCGGTGGCCTCCGGGCAGGGGCACGTCGCGGGCTGCACCGGGGCCACCTCGGAGCGGGTGGTGCAGGCGCTGCACGGGCTGCCCGATCACGCGATGCTCGACATGGGGGATTTCGCGGGTGGCATGCTGAAGTACCTGCGGCGTCACCCGGTGGCACGGGTCACGGTGGGCGGTGGCATCGGCAAGCTGGCGAAGCTGGCGCAGGGGGCGATGGACCTGCATTCGGGACGCAGCCAGGTCGATTTCGCGGTGCTGTCGGCGTGGGCGGGGAGCGATCTCACCGGGTGCAACACGGCGCTCGAGGCCGTCGGACAGGTGCCGGATCTGGCACAGCTCGTGGCGAAACGGGCGCGGGCGCGGGTGCTGGAGGTGATCGACGCGGAGGTGGACATCGTGGTCATCGACCGGGCGGGGCATGTGCTGGCGCGGGATGGGTAGGGTGCTGATCCTTGCGGGGACGCGGGAGGCGCGCGCGGTCTGCGCGGCCGGTGCCGGGCTGGACGTGCTGGCCTCGCTGGCGGGGGCGACACGGGCGCCGCGCGATCTGGGGGTGCCGACGCGGTTCGGCGGGTTCGGCGGCGAGGAGGGGTTTCGCGCGGCCATGGCGGGCGTCCGGGCGGTGCTAGACGCGACGCATCCGTTCGCTACGGCGATGAGTGCGCGGGCCGCGCGGGTGTGCCGGGATCTCGGGGTGCCGCATCTGCGGCTGTCGCGCGCGGCCTGGCCGATGGAGGCCGGGTGGCGTCGTCATCCCGATGCGGCGGAGGCGGCGGCGGCGCTGCCACCGGGCGCACGGGTGTTCCTCGCCACGGGACCGGGCAGCGTCGCGCCATTCCTCGACCGCGGCCTGCTGCTCTGGTGCCGGCGGGTCGATGCGGCGGAGAGCGTGCCGGGCGTCTGCTGGATCGTCGGCCCGCCCTCGGGGCTTGCGGAGGAAGCCGCGCTCGTCCGACGCCTCGCCGTCAGCCATCTCGTCGCCAAGAACTCCGGCGGCAACCGCGCCAAGCTGGACGCGGCCCGGGCCTGCGGGGTAGCCGTCCACATGATCGACAGGCCGCCGCCGGTGGCGGGGGAGGAGACTCATGACATCTACCGCGCCATCGCTTTCGTCCGCGCCCATGCATCCGCACTGCCGCCTGATCGGGGCGGATGCGGACGTGGCGGAGGGAGCGGCGTGGCTGGCTGCGCATGAGCCGCGGTTCGCCGACGCGCTGGCGCTGACCGGTCCACTGCCACTCCGGCGCCGGGCGGACGGATTTCCGGCCCTCCTCGGGGCCATCGTCAGCCAGCAGGTCTCGGTCGCCGCGGCCCGCGCCATCGTCGCGCGCTGCGAGGCGGCTAGGATGCACGACGCCGCGATCGCAGCCAGCCTCGACGACGACGCGATGCGGGAGTGCGGGCTTTCGCGGCAGAAAATCCGCTACATCCGGGCGCTGGCGTCGGCGGGCATCGATTTCGAGGCGCTGCGGTTCGCATCGACCGAGACGGTGGTTGCGACGCTGACCGAGGTGCCGGGCATCGGCCGGTGGACGGCGGAGATCTACGCGATGTTCTCGCTCGGGCATGCGGACGTCTTCGCGCCGAACGACCTCGCGCTTCAGGAGGCGGCGCGCCTGCTGTTCGATCTGCCGGAGCGCCCGAAGGAGCGCGGGATGCGCGTCCTGTCGGAAGCCTGGACGCCCTGGCGCGCGGTTGCGGCACGGCTGCTCTGGGCCTACTACGCCCATGCGAAAGCGCGCGAGGGGATCAGATGACGCTCAATTCGATGCGCCGGGGGCCCGAGGGCGCGCGCCGGCTGGTGGTGTTCCTGCATGGCTACGGGGCCAATGCCGCCGACCTGATCGGACTTGCCGATCCGCTGATGGCGCATCTTCCCGACACGGCCTTCGTTGCGCCCGATGCCCCCGAGGACTGCGCGGGTGCGCCGATGGGATTCCAGTGGTTCCCGATCCCCTGGATCGACGGATCGAGCGAGGAGCAGGCGATGTCGGGGATGGAGCGCGCGAGCGCCGACCTCGATGCCTGGCTCGACGAGACGATGGCGGTGGAGGGGGTGACGGCGGACCGGACCGTGCTCTTCGGGTTCAGCCAGGGGACGATGATGACCCTGCAGGTGGCGCCCCGCCGCACCGAGGCCTTCGCCGGTCTCGTCTGCTTTTCCGGGCGGCTGTTGCGGCCCGAGGATCTGGCGGAGGAGGCGGTGACGAAGCCGCCGGTGCTGCTGGTTCACGGCGATGCCGACGAGGTGGTGCCGGTCGACAGCCTGCCGATGGCGGCCGAGGCGCTGGAGGCGGCGGGGTTCGAGCAGGTCTTTGCCCATGTCATGAAGGGCACCGGCCACGGCATCGCACCGGACGGCCTGCAGGTGGCTCTGGCGTTCATGCGCGACGTCCTCGGCATCGAATAGGGCGATACCGTCCGAAAAGGTTCACGCAAACGCGCGATCCCCGCCACATCTTGGGACTTGTCTGCGACAGGTCCCCGGATATAGTTCGGCGGGACAAGGGCCGCGCGCCCGGTTTTCGGGTGGGCCGCCCCCAGATGTGGGAGGCGCACGATGTCCGCCTTGTTGCAATCGGCCCCCGAGGGGGCGGGCCCCGATTTCAGGGCAGATTTCATTCGGGCGCCGGCCGGCCTCCGGCATTTCCCGGCGCTCGTCCTCAACGCCGACTATCGTCCGCTCAGCTACTACCCGCTGTCGCTCTGGCCCTGGCAGGACGCGGTGAAGGCGGCCTTCCTCGACCGGGTGACGATCGTCTCGGAATACGAAGAGGTCGTGCGCTCGCCCACGACGACGATCCGCATCCCGTCCGTCGTGGTGCTCAAGGATTATGTCGCGCCCCAGAAACGGGTGGCCTTCACCCGGTTCAACGTCTTCCTGCGCGACGAGTTCTGCTGCCAGTACTGCGGCTCGAAAGGCGATCTGACGTTCGACCACGTGGTCCCGCGCGCGCGCGGCGGCATCACCAGTTGGGAGAACGTCGTCGCCGCCTGCCAGCGGTGCAACCTGCGCAAGGGCTCGAGATCGCTGCGACAGGCGGGCTATACCCTGCGCAAGTCGCCCCGCCAGCCGGCGACCGGAGAGTTGATGAACACCGGGCGCAAGTTCCCGCCGAACCACCTGCACGAAAGCTGGATGGATTTCCTGTATTGGGATGCGGAGCTCGAGGCTTAGCATTCGATGGGGCCAGGGGATTGTCGGCGGCATGACGTGTGGCGATAGAGGATCGGAGGCTGATGGCGATCTCTTGGCGCCTGGGCTGAAGTTGAAGGGTAGCGGATTCGGCGCGGACAGGGACGAAAGGGAATGGTCCCAGAATAATGATTGGTGCCCTTGACGCGAGACTTTATCATGACTTCTTCTGCAATGATTTGAAACCCGGTCGACCACGGCAGGGTAGAGGTTACCCGGAAAATCCGGATCTGCCGAAGTTAGCTGAGAAGAATTAGGAAAGGCGGGATAAAGATCAAAAGTTGATAGAGCATCAGCGCCATATGCTTGGTGAATAAGGCGGCAGGCAGTAGGCGATATCGTTCTCATTCCGAACATGCCTCATCGGGGGATGTCCGCCCTCGTGTGAGTTACGGGATCGTATCGATATGAGATCCACCTTAGCCGAAAGGATCTTTCGCATGTTTGACAAGTAGAACTGCCGACGCCATCCGTGATATCGAACCTCCGCCCAACTGGCGAAAGCGGACTGCCTGCGACGTTGCGAAATGCCGGGCCTAGATCGCGCAAAAAGGATCGCGACACGGCACCCCAATAAGTCTCGATCAATTACAGAGCGCTTAGGCAAGTTCGGAAGACGAATTAGGTCTTGGCGCCATGGACGTTGCCTTGGAATAAGCTTTCCACGCGCTCCGATCAGACTTCGAGACGCGCCTCTTCAAAGTTTTAAGAAAAGCGGAATGGGAAGGCGTTATCGCGAAAGCCTTGCAGCCACACTTTCCGCCTTCCGATCTCGAGAAGACGGGCGGCCGAAGGGAGCAGGGTGCAGATATCGTGATGACAAACCGAAATTCCTCTGCAGGTTCGGCTTGGATTACCGTGATCCGAGTCAACGACTGAATAAGAATGGCCGCGCGCGAGCCTGTTCGCCTCCCGGAATAAACCATCGAAACCCGCCGCGATCGGGACGAACTCGGGCGCATTGCGGCGCATGTGGTTCAGGCCGACCCGACGATGGGGAAAGCGGAGCCATAGAAGGAACTTGAGGGCGCGGCGCTCGATCTGGAAAGCCGGACCGGCGTAGGCAAGACGATCAATCACGGCAATGCGCCACTGACACCTGTTCTTCGAGGTATCCTTCTGGGCCGACGACAGTCTGGGAGTGATCGGATAAGGAATT
>JBBQDX010000294.1:0-5346 GCA_038320125.1 Rhodobacterales bacterium
CGTCAGCTCCTCGCGAATGGCTGCCAACGCCACCTTGGCCTTGAAATCCGCAGAATAGCGTTTCCGTTTTGTCATTTCAGGTTAGTCCTTCGTCAGTTGCTATAGCTTAGCAACTGGTCCGAAATCCCGCGACCACCTCTCGTAGTCAGGGGCTGGGTGGCGGCGGATTCGAATCTGATGACGGACGGCAGTTCGAGCTGCAACTTCGTCGCGTCAGCTTTCCCAATTCACCACCGTGTGGGACACGACCATTCTCGGGATCGAGGGACGGCCGTCGACGCGGCGGCCATGCTCCGCCGCCGCGTCACGCCATTTTTACGCCCGGAGGCGGCGTATTTGCTTTTCATCGCATCGGGGAGGGCAGCTCCGGATCATCCGGCCTGCTCAGCAATTGCCGCCGACTCGGCCGATGCCATCCGGTTCGAGGCCGGCTTGCTCCGTTGCGGGCCTTTGTCTTACTGGCTCGGGGCTTTGTGCGTCGGGCCTTCATGCGAGAGGGGTCCCTTGCGCATGGTGAGCGCGATCCGATTTCGCTGCACGTCGATTTCGGTCACGCGGACCTGGACGACATCGCCGGCTTTCACCAGGTCGTGGGGATTGGACACGAAGCGGTCCGCGAGCTGGCTGACGTGGACAAGGCCATCCTGGTGCACGCCGATATCGACGAAGGCGCCGAAGGTCTCGACGTTGGTAACCCTTCCCTCGAGGAGCATGCCGGTCTTCAGGTCGGTGATCTTCTCGATGCCTTCCGCGAAGGTGGCGGTCTTGAATGTCGGCCGGGGATCGCGGCCGGGCCTCTCCAGATCAGCCAGGATATCCCGCACGGTCGGAAGGCCGAAGCGCTCGTCCATGTAATCCTGTGGCCGCAAGTTCTTGAGTGCGTCCGGGCCCGACTGAATGCTGCGCAGGTCACGGCCACAGTTTGCGACGATGCGCCGTGCCACATTGTGGGCCTCGGGGTGGACGGCAGAGGCGTCGAGCGGCTCCTTGCTTCCATGGATGCGCAGGAAGCCGGCGCATTGCTCGAAGGCGCGCGGACCCAGGCGGGCGACCTTGAGAAGGCCTTTGCGGTTCGAAAACGGGCCCTTCTGGTCGCGATGGGCCACTGTGGCATCAGCCAGTCCGGGTGTCAGGCCGGAGATATGGGCCAGAAGCGCCGCAGATGCGGTGTTCAGGTCGACGCCGACCGCGTTCACGGCATCTTCGACGACGGCGTCGAGCGATTTCGACAGGTGGCGCTGATCGACGTCGTGTTGACACTGGCCGACACCGATGCTCTTGGGCTCGATCTTCACGAGCTCCGCCAGCAGGTCCTGAAGACGCCGTGCAATGGAGACTGCACCGCGCAGCGAGACGTCGATGTCGGGGAATTTCCGGGCGTCCGGCTCGGATGCGGAATAGACCGAGGCGCCGGCCTCGCTGACCACGACCCTGGTGGGTCTGGAGATGCCGTCCGGCAGCATCGCCAAAGCCTCGGCGACCAGCGCGTCCGTCTCGCGCGACCCTGTGCCATCGCCGATGGCGATGAGCTCGACGCCGTGCGCCTCGATCATCCTGACGATCGCCAGCCGGGCACCAGTGGCATCTTTCCTCGGCGGAAAGGGGTAGAGCGTCTCGGTCGCCAGAACCTTGCCGGTGCCATCGACCACCGCGGCCTTCACGCCCGTGCGGATGCCCGGATCGAGCCCGAGCGTCGGCCGCGCGCCGGCAGGGGCGGCCAGGAGGAGCTCCTTGAGATTGCGGGCGAACACCGCTGTCGCCGCTTTCTGTGCCCGGGCGCGCAGATCGGCCGTGAAGTCGGAGGCCAGGGTCGACGACAGTTTCGTCTTCCAGGCCCAGACCCCAACGTCGCGCAGCCACGTGTTGCCCGCACCGCCTCCCGAAGCATTGAGGCACGCGACGACCATGTTCTCGCAACGTGCCGTGCCGTCCTCCTCGTCAGGTCCGACCCTGATGCGGATGACGCCCTCGCTGACGGCGCGCAGAAGCGCGAGGGCCCGGTGCGAGGGCATGGCCGACCACTTCTCGGTGCGGTCGAAGTAGTCTGCAAACTTCGCGCCGGCTTCTTCCTGGCCCGCGATGACCTTGGCGGTCACGACGGCCTCCTTCTCGAGATATTCGCGCAGGTTGCGGATCAGTCCGGTCGTTTCCGACAACTGCTCCGTGAGAATGTCACGAGCGCCCTCCAGCGCGCGTGCGGTATCGGGCACCGCGGCGACGACGTGGGAGCGGGCGAGAACCTCGGGGTCCGCGGTCCTGCTGCACAGGATGGCCTCCAGCAGCGGCTCGAGCCCGTTCTCGCGGGCCATCGCTGCCTTGGTCCGGCGCTTGGGCTTGTAGGGAAGGTAGATGTCCTCGAGCTGCCTCTTGGTCTCGGCGGTCTCGATCATATCGCGTAGACGATCCTCGAGCTTGTCCTGGCTCTGGATGGACTTGAGGATGGCGTCGCGACGATCATCGAGTTCACGAAAGTAGGATACCCGCTCGGCAAGCATGCGCAACTGGGTATCGTCGAGACCGCCTGTGGCCTCCTTGCGGTAACGCGCGATGAAAGGAACCGTGGACCCCTCGTCGAGGAGGGCGATCGCGGCGGCGACCTGCCATGCGCTTGCTCCGATCTGGCCGGCGATGGCGGTGTTGATCCGGGCAATACGGTCCATAGTGGTCCTGTTTTGACCCTTCCGGGCAATTCTTGATATCAAGGTCTTAAGTAGGGAGATCGGTGGAAGCGGCTGCCGTCGTGATAGGGGTCTGGACCGAGATCTCAGCGAGGAAGCGAATGCCCTCCCTCCGACGGCCCGTTGCTCCATGTCCATCCGAACTCGCCGCTGCCGACACCGTTCCCTCTGCCGGCGAATAAGGCTCCGGCCGGACGTTGTCGGAGCCGATGCGGTCCGTCGTCTGCTTCACTTCCGCGAGCCGTTGCTCCCAATGGCCAAGATCACCGACACTTATGGCTCAAAGCCGACCTTCAGCCCTGCGGCATTCGCCGCGTTGCAGTTTCACGAAAGCGGTCACTCATGCTCCGCGCAGCGACGCCCATTTAGCTAAAGGCAGCTGCGCGGGACTTGCCGACATTCCCTGGGTCTGCATGCCCGGTAATCTTGGACGATCATCGTTCCTTGACATGATCATTCGCTTGCGCAGCACCGCGTGCCCGGATGCGTCCGCCCCATGCAGTTGAAACACATTCTTCGCCAGATCCGGTCCGACCGTGATAATCTTCGACATGACCGCTCCCTCCCGTGGATCGTCGCTGACCCACCTTGGCACAACAGATGCCGTCGGGGGGCGGTCACACCATCAGAGTTAATCTGCGGCCTCGTCGACGACTCGTCGAATGTTTGATATGCTCATGATCGTCGTGTCGGCTGATGCGGAGGGACATGTAATCGATTTCCGAGATCAGATGAGAGAAGCCCGGCCGGATGTTGTCGAGCCACAGGCTATGGAAGCTGAGAAGCGCACGATCGCCATGGCGCTGCTTCGGTTGCGTGATGATTTTGGTGTGGCGCAGGGAGACGTTACCAGCAGATCCGGGCTGGGGATGGGTTCTGTTGTTGATCTTGAGGCTCTGACAGGCCCTGTTCCTGATGCGGACTTGGTCGAGCAATATGTAACCGGGGTAAGGCAGCGGATCTCAGGCGCGATCGCCGATTTCAACGCGCTTGTTGAGGCGAGCGGTGTGCGCTTGGGTGGGTTTCGCAAGGTCTGAGCGCCGACGCCGCTACAAGGTCACGGCCTCGTCGGCGGTCCGCACATTTTCTGCCATTTTCGGCGTGGTCCACACTCCTCATAACCTTATTTATCAGTATAGAGCAGCTTCATCCTCGGCGTGGTCCACATCATAACTTGTGACATGGTTGTTCCGCGCGTTTTGGTATGCCTGCCGGGCCTATCAAGTTTCCCCATGCGGCGATCCGGACGGTCAGCGCGGAATCACCATCTCCGCCTTCAGCCCGCCCATTGGCGACACGCCCAGCCGCAGCGCCCCGCCATGCGCCCGCGCCACGTCGCGCGCGATGCTCAAGCCCAGCCCGACGTTGCCGCCCAAGGCGGTCCGCGCCGGGTCGAGCCGCGAGAACGGCTGCATCGCCTCTTCCCGCCGCTCCGCCGGAATGCCCGGCCCGTCGTCCTCCACCGCGACGACCACCGCCGACTCCCCGGCGATGACGCCGACGCGCACCGCCGTGCCGTAGCGGATCGCATTCTTCACCAGGTTCGAGACCGCGCGCGACATGCCGTCCGGGTAGACGTCCGCCTCGATGCTTGCGCCCGTCACCGCGATCACCCGGTCCGGTGCCGCCCGCACGACCGCCTCCTCCACCAGCGCGCGGAGCGGCACGCGGGCGCGTTCGTCGCGTGCACTCTCTCGGGCGAACTCGAGGAAGGTGTCGATGATCCGCTCCATCGATGCGACGTCATCCGTCAGGTCCGCCGCCTCGGGCGCGTCCATCATCGACAGCTCCAGCTTCATCCGCGTCAGCGGCGTCCGCAGGTCGTGGCTCACCCCCGACAACAGCAGCGTCCGCTGCTCGAGGTGGCGCTCGATGCGGGCCCGCATGTCGAGGAACGCCGTGCCCGCCGCCCGCACCTCCGCCGCTCCCGAGGGCCGGTAGCCGTCGGCCGCCTGCCCCCGCCCGAATGCCTCTGCCGCCCGGGCGAGCCGCCGGATCGGCCGGATCTGCCCGCGCATGAACAGAAACGACACCACCGTCATCAGCAGCGCCGTGCCGACCATCAGCACCAGAAGCTGATGCGGATTGGAGGCCGACACCCGGCTGCGACCGAAGAGCATCCCGGTCCCGTCGGCGAAGCCCAGGTGCACGCTCTTGTCGGCAGTCTCCGTGTCGACCGCGGTCATATCCGGGATGTCGCTCCGCAGCTGCTCGCGCATGGCCCGTGCCGAGAGATCCCAGAAGCGGACGCGCATCCGCGTCGGTGGCGGCACCCATTCGATGCCGAGCGGCTCAGCAAGCGCCGGATCGCCGCGGACCAGAGCGATCTCGCGGCTCATGTTCGACGTCATCTGGATCGTGACATCTTCATAATGGCGTTGCAGGAACATCACCGCCACGGCAAGCTGCAGCACGACGATCGGCAGGATCAGGATCAGCGCCGCGCGCGCATAGAAGCTGCGCGGCAGCCAGCGGGGCGACGGGCGACGCGGAGCCTGCGGCTTCGGCGGGGCCGACCGGCCCGGATCGGGCAGGACGCTCATTGGTGCACCCTTCCTACTGGAAGGCTTACTGTTATTGATGCGAGCCTTCTGCTTCCGGCGTCCCGTCGCGACGGCCCAGGGCGCTCGGCGCTCGACGGCCCGCATGAGACCCGCCGCGCGGCGGG
>JBBQDX010000295.1:0-5242 GCA_038320125.1 Rhodobacterales bacterium
AATTAGACTATAGTTCGTTTCGAATAGTTCCCAAGCCCGACTGTCTCGCGTATGTCGAACCGGGGTGCCCTACGGAAACAGGGACCGACCCTTAATAGCATCGTTAGCGCTTGGGCTTGCGTTCGGTGGCGCGGAAGCCGCGCAGCATGTTGGTGAGTGAGTAATTGCCCTCGTGGCAGGCGAACTCGTAGATCCGCTCGTCCGACCGCGTCATGGTTAACTCCCCTTTCCAGGGTTGGGTGAACGCGGTCGGGTTGTCGATCTCGAATTGGTACAACAGGGTGTCGGCGTCGAACAGGCTGAAGCGCTCGATGATGCGCAGGTCGCGGTCCCAGCCAAAGTTGCCGCCGGCATCACCGTAGAAGCCACCGCCATCGTCGAAATTGGTGGTGTCCACGACCAGGGTGTTGCCCTCCCAGCGCCCGACCGAGTCGCCCATGGTCGAGCGGATGCGGGATGGCGCGTGGCCGCGGCCATCGACATGAATGATGCGCGCGTCGTGAATCATCTCCGCGTGGACCAGGACGGCGGCGTCAGTCTGCACGATCTGGTAGTTGCTGTTGTAGGAGTACGGCAGCATGGGCGGCCCGGCCGTCAGAAACGACAGGCAGCGATCCTGGAGGCCGAGATCCTCGGGATTCTCGAACCGCCGCAGCGCGTCGAGCTTGCGGCGCTTGACCTCGGCCGCCGCCGGCGTGAGCGCGGGGATGCGGCCGTCAGCCGGTTCGGTGATGATGGAGGTCCGCAGCGTCTTGACCACGCTGGTCCCGAACTCGCGATAGAACGTGTTGTAGGTGCCAGTGCCGGTGCGCTTCGCGCCCGGCGCCGGTTCCTCGTTCCGCTGCGCGAAGTCGCGTTCCCATTTAGCCGCTTCTTCCGGGGTGAAAAACGGCTTGTCCTGCAACTCGCGCGGCCGCTCGAGCGGCGTCGCGGTGGCCGAGTTCCAGATGCCCTCGAAGTTCGGCCGCCGGTCCAGGTTGCCTGGCTGGCCCGCCAGCATCACGGGGGCGAACACGAGGACGGCGATCAACCGCAGCAGAACCTTCATCGGACCGATTCTAGATGGTCGGGCATCCGTATCGGAAGTACACGAGCCGTGTAGAAATTGCTTCTCGCTCGGTGGCTTGCAACGGCGGATTGCCAATTCGCGCCACAAGGGGCGGCCGACCAGTTGGCAACGCAATTGCTACGCCCGAAGCGTTACCCCAGGAAGCCTCGGACCGATGTCTTTCAACAGCGAATGCCTCTCCACTGATTCTCGCGAGGAGTTTTGTCTCGCGCTCAAGGCCGCGCGCGAGGGCAAGGGGATTACCCTCGACGAGATTGCCGACACGACCAAGATCCCGGCCTTCATGTTTGCGGCCCTCGAGCGCTGCGACCTGAGCCGTTGGCCCAAGGGGTTTTTCCGGCGATCCTTCTTCCGCGATTACGTGCAGCTGCTGAGCTTGCCGGTGTCCGACGCTTGCGCGCAGTTCGCTCGGCTCTTTCCTGATGACGATGGAGCCGTCCCCGCTCTGCCGACCGAGGTGAAGCCGGACCATGCAACCGCCACTGCTGCCACGTGGCGCCGTCTTGCAGACGGGGTGACCCGTGTCTTTGGGTGGCTGCGCGAAAGCACGGCTGAGCCGGCGCCAGAGGAACCGCAAGAGCGCCCGTGGACCTCCGATGCCCGCCGCGTCGGACCCGCGCCCGCGCGAGAGTTCCGCGTACGCATCAAGCTGCCGAAGTAGTGACGGCCGCCGGGTGGACGAGTCCGGCCTGACCCTCGCACTCGTGTCAGGCCGCCTGGCCGAAGCACGCGCGCTCTACGGGCGCGAGACTGCGGTGCCGGCGGGCACGGTTTCGGCTTTCGGCTTCACCTACTTCACCTTACCATCACGACCGTTCCGCACCACGGCGGCCTTGACGAGCTTCTTGAACGCGGCGGCGTTGACCGACTCCCCTTCGCGGATGTCGATGGCCCGGCGGGTGTTGCCTTCGAGGCTGGAATTGAAGAGGCGCGACGGATCCGGGAGGCTGGCGCCCCGGGCGAATGTGAGCTTCACCACGCTCTTGTAGGTTTCGCCGGTGCAGACAATGCCGTGGTGCGACCAGACCGGCACCCCGGCCATGGCGTTCGAGGCCTTCCGCCACTTCCGCTCTTCGATCATCTCGGGATCGGCAGCGATGATCAGCCCCCGCATCCGCTCGAGGGTCTGCCCGCGCCAATCCGTCCCCTTTGATTTCGTCTTGCTCATCGGATCCTCAGGCTAGCGCCTTTCCGTATAAGGCGAGCAGGCGGCTCCATGCGCGCTCGGCCGCCGGCTCGTTATAGACCTGCGTATCCGGCGGGCACCAGCCGTGGGCGGCCTGGTACACCTCGATCTCGGCTGCCAGCTTGGCCTGGTCGAACGTGTCCTTCAGCACGGTCTTGTCGTCCGGCCGCTGCTTGTCGTCGTTCTCGGCGATGGCGATCAGGAACGACGCCTTCGTGGCGGCCGCCAGCAGGTGCGGGCTGTTCGGGCCGCTCTTCTCGTTGACGAGCCCGCCGCCGTGGAACGACGCGACGGCGCCGACGCGATCGGGTACCGCCGAGGCCGTGTGGAACGACATGGGACCGCCCATGCAGTAGCCGTGCACGCCGATCTTCCGGTTCTTGTTGACCTGCGGCTGCGCGTCGAGCCAGGCGACGAACGTCTTCGCATCCGACATGTCCGTCGCCGCCGTCATGCCTTTGCGGAACGCCATCATCTCCTTGATCGGCGTCGCACCAGTGGCCGTCGGTTTGCCAGCCCGATAGAACGGGTTGACCACCAGCACGGAGTACCCGGCCCCGGCCAGCCGCTTGCCCATGGTGCGCATGGCCGGACGGAGCCCGAAGATGTCGGGCCAGATCAGCACCGCCGCCGCCGCGCCGGAAGAGGGATGCACGAAGTACGCGTCGCAGGTGCCATCCGGCGTCTTGATTTCAACTTCGCTTTCGCTGGTCGCCTGCGCATTGGCGACCTGGGGCAAGATCATGGCCGCACCGGCCGCGAGCAGCACGCCGAATTGCCGCCTCGTGACCAGCCCCCTGGCCTCGTACTCCGCCACACTTTCCGCAAAATGGTCCTTATCGCACATGTCGGCTCCTCATCGTCTTGAATACGGGTGGTACGGGTGGTACGTGCAGCCATTACATACACCAGAAGACCGGTTGAGTGCGCGCGGTTGCACCAGCAACCTTTAAGTTAATGGGTCAACAACGTAATCGGGCTCGTTGCGTTCTTGTTGGTTTAGCGCAGTTTCGATCATACTGTTGCCCTATGTTCGGGGCTGGTTTGTTCGTCGATTGGTCCCGCCGTCACGGCGTCGGCGTGGAGGACGCGCCTACTCTCGACCGGCTCAGGTAAATGCTGGCTGCTGTTCTCGGCCTCTTGTACTTTTCCGCCGCAAAGCTAGGGTCGTTGACACTGATGGCGGAAGGTGTCGCAATTATCTGGCTGCCGAACGGCATCTTGCTGGGCTTCCTGCTGCGCTTTCCAGCCCGAACTCCGGCGCTGTTGGCAGCGGCCTTCGCCGCCGAACTGGCGGCTGATCTCCCGGCGTTTGGGGTGATGGAAGCCGTGGCTTTCGCCCTGATCAATATCGGCGAAGTGATGATGGCCCGGGCTCTCCTTTACCGCTGGAAGTTCAGAGACGATTTTCCTGGCATTGCCGACCTCTTCAAGTTCCTGTTGGTGGCTCCAGGATTCTCGGCGCTGGTCGCGGCGGCATGCGGCGCGGCGGTCTATACCGTTTTCCGTGGCGGCCAGACCTCCTACCTGGAGTTCCTCCGCGTCTGGTGGTTCGGCGACGGGCTCGGCTTGATCCTGGCCACCCCGCTCGTGCTGGCCATCGGGCGGGAGCCTGCGGTTGCCGGCGTCACTCGCGCCGATCTCCTGGTGTGCGCCGCAGGGTTGCTGTCGGTCGTACTTCTCGGTTTCACCGACGAGGGCCAGTTCGCCGGCGTTTACGTGGGCCCGATCGTGTTGATGCCCTTCGTGGTCTACGCAGCGACCAAGTTCCGTATGGCCGTCGCCACCGGCGTCGTGACGATAGCCGCAGTCATCGTCGTCACGCTGACCGCCCTCGGTCGAAATCCATTCGGACATCGGACCGTGTCCGGAGCAGTCGTGCACGCCCAGGAGTTCTTGAGCGTGATGGGGATCGTCTCCGTCGGGCTGGTCGCCGGCATGAATCAACTGCGGCGCGCGCGCGATCAGGTCGAGCGCGCTAACGCCGCCCTGGAGATGCGGGTGTTGGAACGCACTCAGGAGCTAGAACACGCGCTGGCGCAGGTTCGGGCCTTGTCTGGCTTGCTTCCCATTTGCGCCTGGTGCAAGAAGCTTCGCGACGACGACAACTACTGGCTCTCGCTGGAGGATTACATCTCTCAAGAGACAGACGCCACGCTGACGCACGGCATTTGCCCTCAGTGTGCCGCCAAGATGTCACCGGCGGATGCGGCGCCCGGCGATCACGATCCGCGGTAACCGACAGCGGACCGGGGTCAGTCACAGCTCACGGTCGGAGCGAAGACCTGGTTGTGCAAGCTGCCGTGGTTCCCACCAATATTGGTGCCGCCGCCGGGGGCCCAAATCACACCGCCCACAAAGGCGGACCCATAGACGCCGTGAACGGGGATGACCATGTCGCGGAGGGCGATCCATTGGTTGGACCGGGGATCGTAGTAGTCATGATCGGGGAACATGCCCGCCGGCCCCTCGCCGCCCCAGACGTGGAAGCAGCCCCGGGCCATGACGCCGTTCATGCCGCTGCGGGCGCGCAGCATGGCGGCCGCGGTCGTCCAACTCCCCGATTGCGGGTCGAAGATTTCGTGCGCCGTCGTCATGAGGGGCGACAAGCCGTCGCCCTGGCGCCCTCCGACAAAGTGAAGGCGACCGTTGATCGCCGCGCCGGTGAAGTGGTTTCGCTGCGTTGGCAGGGCCGGCAGCACCTGCCAGCTGTCGGACTTCGGGTCGTACACGGCGAAGTCGCTGCCGCGCGGCAGGCGTCCACCCGCGACGTAGATCTTGCCGTCGTGCGCCACGGCCACCCCGGAACTCCGCGCCGTCGGCATCCGGGCCTTCTCGACCCATGCCCCCTTCGCGGGATCCAGTTCGTAGACGGTGTCCACGTAGGTTGGGGCATCAGCCATGGTTTGGCCGCCGATCAGGTAGACCCGGCCATTTAGGCCGACCGCCATCCCGTGGTTGTTGGGTTGCGGGAGCGGCGGACCGAG
>JBBQDX010000296.1:0-5232 GCA_038320125.1 Rhodobacterales bacterium
CGTGGCCGGAATGGCTGCGGTACCTGCAGACTGGTCGTAGTTCTCTGTCGCCGCCCCATAAGAGGAGGGAAAGGTCATCCAGTCCGCAGTCGGCTGGGCATACCAGCGGCCTGCCACCTGCACCATTCCCCGCGCTGCGGTCCCGGCAGGAAAGCGGACCGTGCCGCTCACCGCATCGATTGTCAGACCGGTGGTCCAGGTCGTGCCGTCGGCCGAGACCTTGACCGCGAAATCGTCCGTTCCCGCAGTCCCCATTTCGGCCCGACCCGAGAACCCGGTCTGGAACAGCAGCGTTGCGGTATCGGAGACGGCCTTGTTCACCTTCACCCTGTGGTCGCTGCCGGCATGCGTCAGAAGCGTCGCCAAGCCCGCGACGGCCAGCGGATTGTCGGCGTCGGCGGTGGCCCCGCCAAGGCCGAGGCTCGGGGCGGCGCCCGACATCGCTACTTGTAACGGCGCAAAGCCTGTCCCGTCGTAGACCAGCAGTTCCGCGGCGGCGGGGGACCAAGCCCGCATGCCCGCGACAGCCGACACGAAGGCCCAGCCGTCGACGCGCCGGACCGCCAGACGTCCGTCCTGTCCGGCCCAGGCCGCGGTGGCTCCTGCGCCCACCATGTGGACTGAACCCTCGTCAGGTGCCGGGGGTGGCACGCCAACGCCGATAGTCTCGAGAACGAGATGACCACCGCATCGAGCGCCAGCAGCGCCTCGTTATGGGTGACATGCTTCTGGGCCTGGGCGGGCTGGAGCAGTGGTAGATCGAAACGGGCGGAGGTGTCGGCCATGGTATTCCTCGGGTCAGGGCAGTCCTCATCCTGTGCACCCCTGGTTACCGAGCCGTAAGCAGTCCGTCCGGTGGTACCACCGGACGGCAATAGTGGCCCGCAGGCAGCGCCTAGCGGGGCGGCCCTGCTTCCGGCTGCCGCCGGATCCACCCCAGGAACGCCGCGCCCGAATCGTTCAGCCGGATCCGGCCGGTCTCGGCCCACCAGTTCAGCCAGCGGGCCTCCAGCGCGTGGACGTCTGCCCCGGGCACCAGCGCGCGGGCCCGGTCGCGGGTCTCCTCGTCGATCCACGGGCGGCTACCGGATGCGGCGACGACCGGTCGGCGTCTCTCGACCACCATCCTGTCGCCCGGTTCCTCGCGCAGGGCATAATCGGGCAGGGTGTCGCTTTCGGCGATCCGGCGCAGGCTGGCACGAAACACCCTCAGGGGAGCGGCCGAGCCCGACTTCTTGTGGAGCACCGCTACACTCACGGGCCAGGAGGCCTGCCGCCCGCAATGCTTGCGCGCCAGTTCGTAGAGCCGCCGTTCCAGCGGTTTGCGCAGGCGGAAATAGTCGCGGCTGAGCGTCAGGACCGACCGCGACAGCACCGCCCGGAACAACCATTCCGATAGCGTCACGCTGACACTGACCATCCGGCCGCCCCCCCCCGTCTTCGTGCGCCGCACGTTCTCCCAGGCCACGAACAGACCGAAACCCCGGCTGGTTTCGAGGCCACCGGTGACGAGATTGGTCGTGATCCGGGTACCGGCAAGACGTTCGAATGCCTCCTTGAGGCGGCGATAGGCATCGCCGCTGGTTTCCCGGTTGGTCGCTACAAGAAGATCGTGGGCGGTCAGATGGAGCGTTCGCGAGACCGGCAGACCCGCGTTGAGCGCAGCCATCAACTGACTGACGCAATAGATCAGCACATCCTTGTCATGGATCGTCGCCCGCCCTTTCACGCTGGGGACGATATCGATCCGGGTGTTGTTGTGCTCATAGCTCATCATCCGCCTGTCGGGCCGGGTCGCAAGCGAGAAGATGGGATGCTCCATAGACCCCAGATCGTCTTTGGGCGCGGCGGAAAACACGTCGCAGACGATGAAGTCGGTGGTGAAATGATTGCTGCGCAGCCCCGCATCGATGTCGCCGGCCTCTACCTTGGAGGGCCCGCGACCCGAGGCGACGTCAGACAGAGAAGAGGCCGGATCGGTCGGAGAAGATCGCGTCATGCAGGAATGGATCCGAAGTATTTCATGATCCGCACTGACGTTGTGCGACGTGCCGGACCTGAACGGGGTTTCAGTGACATGACCCTAGGATCGCCCCGCCACACTGTCCAGCGAACCTTCCCCGAGAGGATCTTGCCGGGCGGGGGTTCGGAGTCGCTCCTACGTGGTTTCCGAGTCGCCCATTCGTGGCTTCGGAGTCGCCTAGTCTGTCTGAAAAGCCAGGTTCATGTTTCAGAACAACCCTTTAAAAGAGTGTCCAAGACGCTTAACAAGGTATAACAATTTTCTAACTGCATTCTTTAGGCTGAATACACAGGGCAAGGGTTTCCGTTCTGCTGTACTGTCCCGGCACTGGAGGGTTTCGCATCAGAATTTGCTGAGAAACCCCTGACATGTTCGCCCTTCTCTTCCATGTTCTCTCTTTTCGGATATACTGGCAGAAAGGGCGAACATACGCCTCAGGAAGGTGGTTCGATGTCCCTGCCCCCCTATCACACTCTGGACCCCGAGGCCGCACGTACTGCGCTCGGACCGGCAACACTCACCAGCGACTTCGCCCGGATTGCGCGCGCCTGCGCAGCGGGCCGGGACGATCTGGCGATACGCGGTCTCGGCGAGGGCGGCCACCGTAGCCTGCGCCGTTTCTCCACCTGGGAAATTACGCGCTACCTGATTCCCGTGGCACCGGGACATTTCCGGCGCGTGCTCAAGGCGAATCCCGACTTGCCGCAGGGCTGGTCCGAAACCGATGGGGGTGCAAAATGGTTCACCCTCGACGAGGTGATGCGCCTGCGCGCTCATTTCGGCGCGGAAGGCTCCAAGGCCAAACGCTACCTGCCCTACCGTCCCAAGGGGCTGCCGGCCAAGATCACGGCGGTAGCCAACTTCAAGGGAGGCGTCGGAAAGACCTCGACTGCGGCGCACCTGGCGATGTCGGCCGCTCTCGACGGTTACCGGGTCTTGGTGATCGATCTCGACAGCCAAGGTTCGATGACGAGTATCTTCGGTGGACAGATCGAGGACGAATGGCAGACTGTCTTTCCGCTCATCGCCCAGCACTATGCGCGCCACCTTCAGGCTGACAACCAGCGTCGGGCCGAGAGGGGTGATCCGGCACAACCGCTTGACGATACTCTCGTGGCTGCCCTCAAGGTGCATGCGCCCGATCTGGTCCGGCAGACCCACTGGCCGAACATCGACCTCATCGGGGCGCAACTGAATCTCTATTGGGCTGAATTCCAGATTCCCGTCTGGCGGATGCAGGGCGCAGGCAGGGGCTGGCGTCTCTGGGATGCGCTGACCGACGTGCTGGCGCAGGACGGTCTGCTGCAGGAGTACGATCTCGTCCTGCTAGATACCCCCCCCGCGCTCGGATATCTGACGATCAACGGACTGGCGGCGGCCGACATCCTTCTGGTTCCGGTTGGCGCCTCCTTTCTCGAGTTCGATTCGACGGGGCGGTTCTTTGACATGCTGCATGCCACCTTCTCGTCGATCGAGGAGGCGGAGACGATGGCGGCCCGGGCGCTGGGGCGCGAAGGACTCGCCTTCGAATGGGATGCGGTTCGGGCCATCGTCACCCGCTATGACGGCAGCCAGCAGGCCGAACTCGCCGCGCTGATGCAAGCCTATCTCGGCACGACACTTTCACCTCACCGACAGGACTTCACTGCCCTGATTGGGCAGGCCGGCGAGCAGGTACGGGGCCTCTACGAAGCCGATTATCGCAACTTCAACCGTGAAACCTACGTGCGGGGACGCGAGACCTTCGACGCCACCTATTCTGCCTTCAAACAACTTCTCGTCGGAGCCTGGCGCCGAGACGAGGTGGCCGCAGAGGCCGCATCTGCACCGGGCGATGCGGCCTCTGCGGACGGCAAAGTTTCCAATCGCTGACCGGTTTCGTGCCGGTTACCATTGCAGTGACCAAGGAGGAGAATGCGATGGCCAAGCGCAAAAGACTGGGCCCTGCCCCGATCCCCTTTTCTGATCCTCTCTATGGGGCAGGGGCCAATCCGAAAATCACGGAGGCGGGCCTGCGCGGGGCGCTTGTGCCGCCCATCGCACAGATTGGCGCCGACACGGCCGCACATGCCGCGCTGGCCGAGGTCAGCGCAGAAATGGAGAGCGCCCGGGCCTCGGGCCGCCTCTCTATCGATCTGCCCGTCACCGCGATTGGGGCCGATCATCTGATCCGCGACCGCGTCGGCCTCGACGACGAGGCGCTGGCCGTCCTGATGACGAGCTTGCGCGAGCGGGGTCAACAGACGCCGATTGACGTGACCGATCTGGGTGGGGGGCGCTACGGGCTGATTTCGGGTTACCGGCGTCTTCAGGCAATCCAGCGACTGAAGGCGGGTTACCCGGAAGAGGCGCAGCGCTGGAGCACCATACGGGCGGTCCTGCGCCGTCCCGACACCGCGGGCGAGGCATACCGCGCCATGGTCGAGGAAAACGAGATCCGTGTCGGACTCACCTATTTCGAACGGGCCCGGATCGTTGCCGCCTGCGTCGAAGCAGGCATATTCGAGAGCAACACACAGGCGTTGCGCACGCTGTTCGGAACGTCGTCGCGGGCCAAACGATCCAAGATCGGAAGCTTTCTTTCCATCGTCGCAGCATTGGACGGGGCCCTTGCCCATCCCGAGGCCCTGCCCGAACGTTTGGGCCTGACCCTATCGAAGGCCCTCGAGGACGATCCGGAACTGGGCAGGCGGCTGGCCGGACGCCTGCGTGCTCTCCCCCACCCGAGCCCGGGCGAGACGGTTATCACGCGCAGCGCCGACGAAGAGCGGGCGATCATCGAGAGTATCCTCGCCCCGACCGGTAGACCGGACCGGTCCCGTCCTCCATCGTCCGGATCGCCTGCCGCAAGCGGAACGGAAAAGATCCGATTGGGCCAAGACCTCGCGATGACCGTGCGGGACGGGCGGATCGTGCTCGAGGGAACAGCAGTCGATGCCCGTCTGCGCGTCCTCTTGATAGAGTGGCTGCGCGCTCGTTAGTCGAGACCGCGGCGTTCACAGCGGGATGTTTCGCATGCGAAACATCGCGTGCCACGGCGTCGTTCCGGCCAATTCCGCCAATCCGCTAATATTCGAGTCTCATCAGGCACAATAGTCGTGATCTTGCCTGACCACGGTCCGGGTATGACATCCCTGCGTCCTGCTGCCACCCAGTCTGTTTGGCATCCCCTCTGCGAAACAGACGGGAGCGGACTCCTTGGCAGAGCT
>JBBQDX010000297.1:0-5229 GCA_038320125.1 Rhodobacterales bacterium
CGATGATCGACATCGCCTCCAGCGCCGTGATGCGATCGCGCTCGAAAGGGTGTATCGCCTCGGACCCAGCGGCGCCCAGCGACATGAAGAACCGCTCGTCCGGCTCGACCAGGATCCGGTCGCCAGGACGCACCGTCGCATCGAGGTTGGGATTCTCAAACAGCAGATCGATCGAGGTACCATAGATGTCGCCGCCGCGGATCAGACGGACCTGAGGATTATTGAGCCCTGCCCTTACTCCGCCTGCCTCGGCCAGAAGATTGAGCACGGTACGGTTTCGAGCCAAAAGCGGATAGCTGCCCGGCGAACCGACGCCGCCCACGACGCTGACGGTCACCGTGGTGCCGGGCGTGTGCTGAAGTTGCACCTGTGCCGAAGGCGCGACTGCGAGCAATTCCCGCTCGATCGCCTCGCGGGCGTGTTCGGGGCTCATTCCGCTGATCCGCACCTCACCTACGTAGGGCAGGAATATCCGCCCCGAGGCGCTAACGGTCATCGCCTGAAGCGGCACCCGGCGCTCACCGGGACTGGCCAGCAAGGAGGTTTGTTCGGGATCCCAGATCGTCACCTCGACCTGATCGCCCGAGGCGATGATCGGTCCTGCAGGATCGTCGCTTCGCGACAGCCAGTTCTGACGCGGAAGTTCCAGTCGGGGCCAAGCGGCGAAGATCGGCAAGCGCGCACGCGTCACCGTCTCGATCACAAAATCGGCAGTGCTGGGTTGGGCGCCCGCCGTGTCGGAGATCGCCACGCCGTCACGGCTCGACGCTTCTGCAAGAACCTCGCTCTGCAGCCCCGCACCTCGTGGGAGCGAACAGCCGACAAGACTGAATCCGAGCAGCCCAAGAAGAAGGATACGATAGAACAGCATGGCCAAATCGGCCCCCTCGTTCATATGCGACAGTGTGCGATCTCTTGTGGACTGGCACGTAACACGACGCCAGACATCCCCCCGGATCCTCGCGTCCGGTTCTCGCTTAACCACCCCGCAAGGTCAACGCCTGTAGCCGTTCCGCTCTCGACGCATGGTGATCTGCCGAACGATCGCAATCCCGTCAGAAAATGTCTACAAAGGGTCAGGACTGCCTGTTGCCAGTCGGTTGTCGAAGCCGAACTCCTCCAGCAATTCTGCGTTCTGCTGCGAGAAGATCGCCTCGATCCATGCCATGCGCTCTGCAGTCCGGCCCGGGTCGGGTTCGGATACCTTGTGAAACGCCGCATGGAAGGCCGAGCGTACCGTCTCTGCGGAGATGGCAGGATCGCGGATCATCGCTGCCAGCGCGTCGCAATCGGTCATCCGAAGAGAGGGATTGGTCATGTTGCGCGGCACGTTCCAGTCCAGCACTGCCCCCGCGATAAAAGGTTCGATCGCGGCACGGATCGCGTTGTGCGGGCGCAGCATCAGCGGCACGTCCGGGAAACGGAGTTGCCATTTGCGAAAATAGGACAGCGGGGCTAGACGGTTTGCGCGATCGACGGTGAACTGCTCAAACCCGCGTCCTTCATAGGGCAGACGCGCAGCCAGAAACCGCTCGAAATACTGTTTCATGAACTGCGAGTAGTCGCCGAAGATGAACTCGGAGAATGGTCTCAGGAAGGCAACGACCTGAACCTGAACTCCGGTCGCCTCGGCAAGGGCCTGAAGGCTCTCGCCCCGCCGGGGTTGGGCGAAGAGATCCTCATGGCTGAGGATGACAGTGTGCACGAGGCGGCCCCCCGTCTCGGGATCGGAGCGGAAGGCCGTCTCGAAGTCCTGACGGGTCCAGAGATCGAGCGTGGCGGCGTTGCCGGGATGGCCACTGCCGGCGTGAGGATAGACCACCCCCGCCGCGGCGAGCGCTGCACGATTGTTCAGCAGCACCTGTTGCAGAAAGGTGCTTCCACATTTCGGCGAGCCAATATGCAGCACGATCCGCCGCGTCATGACCGCACCCCGTTCGGTGATCCCGGCCCAGCGAGGGTCTCGCCATCGGTATCGTCGGTACCTGCCGAAAGCTCCGGATCGCGACATCCGAGTGCTTCATCCAGCCGGTCGGCGAGAAGGTCTGCGGTCTCGTCCAGACTCGCACCGAGCGGCGACAGATCTATTCTGCGATCCGCGTCGCTTACCGGCCCCATGCTCCAGGCATGGCGCAGCGCTTCGATCAGGGCTTCGGCTTCGGGCGGGACCGACAGGATTGCCGGGCTGAACTGCGACAGGTCCTTGGGACCGAAGCTATTGGTCACTACCCGCACGCCCGAGGCCGCCATTTCGAGGGGAGGATGACTGGGATGGGGCGAGAACATCAGCGACAGACCGACATCGACCTCGCGCAGCCAGCCCGGATAGGCCTCGAAGGGCAGCTTGCCGAGGGAATGCAGCGCGACCTTGTTCGGGAGCAAAACCGGAGCGTGATGCAGCCCCACGGAAACCACCTCGATATCCTCGGGCGTCAATCCCAAATGTTCGATCAGACCAGAAAGCGCCTCTATAGCAAGGGGAAACATATTTCTTTCTACTTCGGGCCTTCCATAAAGAGCCAGTCGGCGTGGCCCGGTTCCGCGTTTGGGCCGGGGCGGATCGGCATAATGAGCGATGTCGATCGAGGGCCTGAAAGTCAACGCCTCCGGCCCGGCGAAACGATAGCCGCGCCGGGCAAAATCCTCTCGCAGCAGCGTCGTGTTGAAGATCGGCTCGAAGTTCATCCTATAACTTTCCTCCGCCCCAGCATATGCAGCGCCCCAAGGATAGAAGCCCGGCTCGAAATCCTGGATCAGGTAGTAGAACATCTGCTGATGCAGACGGGCCTCCGAAATCAGCCGATGAGCGAGGTGCGCGCTCCACCAGGCTGTGGCGAGCAGTACATCGCGGGGATGGGCGGTGATGCTTTGCTGGCGCAGCCCGCAAATCACCTCGATGCGGTCCGCCGCGGCGCGCGCGGCTTGTGGCGGCAGACGCCCCAGGACGAAGGCGCGCGAGGCATGGGGCGAGGCGACAGGAAGGTCGGTGGCGATCAGGCGCACGCGGTGGCCGCGGGCGGCAATCCCTGCAGCAAGATCGATCGCGGTGGCGATGCCAGCGAAGATTTCCGAGGGATTGAGCGAGGGAACCAGCATTGTCAGCGCCGGGGTGGGTGCGGACATCGCCAGAGAGAACGCAGGCGTCTTGCGCATATCGGCGACCACTGACCGGTCGCGCGGCGCTCGTTGCTCACGCCGCAATGCGGCTTCGCGCAGCACCGCGGGCAGCGGCGGCTGCAGTCCGGGCGAGAGCGAATACAGGCGATCATCGAACATCATTCGCGCCTCGACCAGATCGTGGGTCAGGACCCGGCGCAACGACCAGACCGCCCGACCCATGGCCACGGTGCTGTGGGAAAGTGCGATCCTTGCCTCGCCTGGGTGACCCGTCAACATCAGGCGCGCCGCATCGGTCATGTGCCGGCCTGTCCCCCGCAGTCCGCCGCCAAGATAGAAGTCTATCCCGCGCGCCCGGTCGCTGGCGATCACCCCGCTTTCGCGCAGGACCTCGAGCCGCTGGATCAGGGCCTGCGCGAGATAGCGGGCAAGCGCATAGGCCCCTGCCCGGGCCCGCAGCGTCATCTCCAGCCGGTGCGTCCAGCGGCGAGCCGCAGGCGTGGTCGTCGCTGGCGTGATCGTCGCTGGCGGCAGCGTCGCGTGCAGACTGGTCCCGATATCCATTCCAACGTTCGTTTCTGCGTCCGTATCCGAACCCTTCACCGCCTCCGTGACTGGCCCTCTTGCTGGACCCGTGTCGATAGGCGCGGGGTCGCGGAATCGGGGCCGGAGCCGCTCGACGAGACCGCGGCGCCGGTCGATGGCTCCGATCGCATTGGCGCGGTGCTGTCGATAGGCCACCAGAGGCCGTTCGATCAGCACCACGCCCCCCGGACCGCTCACCGCGACGGCAACTAGCGCCAGCCACAGATCGTGATAGAAATGCACCCCCGATTGCGGTGGCAGCGGCAGCGCAAGCTCCAGCAGGTGCCGTCGCATCGTGACAGTCATCCCGGTGACGTTGTTGCGGAAGAGCAGGTCGCGCAGACACGGTCGCTTCTGCCGCCGCTCGAAGGCAAAGACCGAGGAGGCGATCTCGGCCCCCGTCTCCGTCACCAAGCGGGCGTCACCGTGGCTGAGCAAGGCCTCTGGTCCGGCCTGCCGCAGGGCCGCCACGCCTGCGTCGAGACGGTCGGGTTCCCAGATGTCGTCCTGGTCCGAAAGCGCGACGAAGATATCTTCCTGCGCCTCGTCCCACGTGCCGGTCAGTATCAGGGCGGCGGACATCCCCGCCTCGAAGGCCCGCGGGGCGTCGAGGCGGCCGCCAGGTCTTTCCAGAACGACCGTGCAGCCGGTTCCCTCTAGCACACTCCGTGCGGTTTTCACCGCCGACTCCCCGGAGCGGCCGTCCGCCTCGACGAGGATCAGCACGCGTGGCACCAGGCTTTGGCGGGCGATCGAGGCAAGCTGACCGGCCAGGGCCGCAGGATCAGGGCGGAACACCGCCATCACGACGCAGACCGCCATCATGGCGGCAGGACCGGACGGATCAGACGGGAGGGGACGGGAATTCATAAAGGCAGCCATCTGACCGGACGAATGACGAACGGTATGGACGCGCCCCGATCTGCCGGCCTTTCTAGTGGTCCCGGTCGCCGAGGCAACACTGCCGTTCGGTTTGGGTCCAGCCCGGGCGGCGCCGTTCCAACAGACGCCTCATGGCCCCCACAGGACCGCCGTGAACGAAATCTTACCACATTGCGCTCATTGGTTCGGTGGGCATATGTCGCCCGTGTCTCCTTTTGCCCCTGCGGGCGCAACCCCCGACCCAATTCAAAGTGGTACCGTTGTCGCCTTGTTTCTGTCCGACTCCTCGAAGATATTCCAAGCTATGACATTCAGGCCCATTGCCCCGTCCGTCGTCCGTCCTGCCGTTCCCGCCAAAGTAGACGGTCTGATTTCACTTTGGTCCGCTACGCAGGAGGGGGCAAACGATGCCGAGGTCACCGCAGATTCCACCGCCGCGACCGGACTGAGCGAAAATTTCAACGGCACACTGTCGCCGAACGACGTCGCCCGGATTGCAGTCGAACTGACCGCAGGCACCTCCTACGTCTTTACCGTCCAGGGCCGAGGCGGCTCGAACACCGGCGTCGGGGACACGGTCCTTACGCTTCGTGGCCCCGGCGGCGAGGCACTGGCCACCAACGACGATGCGGCAGTCAACAACCC
>JBBQDX010000298.1:0-5213 GCA_038320125.1 Rhodobacterales bacterium
CCACATGTTCGGCGACCGGTTCACAAGTGAATCCCAGCCTCGCTTGAAGAACGGTAACGCCGCCCAGAGGATGATCGGCGTCGCCAGAACGAACTCCAGATAGCTGGCGGTCTGGTGGCCGATCCAGTCGCGCACTGGCAGCGCGACCAGTTCGCCCATCGTCAGGATGATGAGCGGCACCGCAGCCGCTGCCGAGATCCACATCCTCCGCGTGAAGTCGGTCAGCTCCTTGCTGGGCTCATCCGAAGGGACCATCGGCTCCAGCGCCATGCCGCAGATGGGGCAGGCCCCGGGCGCGTCACGCACGATCTCGGGGTGCATCGGGCAGGTGTACTGGACGTTGGCCGGAGCAGCCTTCTTCTGCCCGGCGGCGCGACCCGAGGCATAGAACCACGGATCCGCCTTGAACTTGGTCTGGCACTTCTCCGAGCAGAAATGGAAGGTTTCGCTCTGGAACTCGGCGTGCCGCCCGTCGGGCTTTACCGTGACCGTCATTCCGCACACCGGGTCCTTCGCCGTCTCTGTCCACGCCGGAATGTTGGGTGCCGCGTGATGATGATGATCATGCTCCATGGTCTGCCAGCCTTTCGATGTCTTGTTTCAGCTTGCGGCCTCCAGCCGTTGGAAGCTCAAGCTCTTTTTAGTGATGGTCGTAAGCGCCTTCCCGGACCGGATTGCGCGCGAGGAAAACCCCCACGAACAGGAACACCAGCGCCATGCCAGCGATACCGATCACGACAATGAGCGGGTCGGACTGCCACTTCATCGCGGCGAAGGCGGCCAGCACCACGGCATCGAGGGCGACGGCCGTCAGCAACACCCATCCCTTCGCGCCGATCTCCTCGCGCAGATGCCGGAACACGCCGAAGTGGATGATGATGTCCATCACCAGGTAGAAGAAGGCCCCGAGCGATGCGATGCGGCTGAGGTCGAAGAAGACCGTCAGGAAGCCCGCGATCACGACAGTATAGACGAGCGTGTGGTCCTTGATCGTGCCCGGCATCCCGAAATGGCTGTGCGGGATCATCTTCATGTCAGTGGGCATCGCCAGCATGCGCGAAACCGCGAATACGCTGGCGATCAGACCCGACGCCGTGGCCACCAGCGCCAGCGCCACCGTCAGGTAGAAGCCGGTCTGCCCGAGGGCGGGCTGGGCCGCTTCGGCGAGCGCGTAGTCCTTCGCCGCCACGATGCGGTCTATCGGCAGGCTGGAGCCGACCGCGAAGGCCACCAGCAGATAGACGACGACACAGATGGCGATGGACCAGACGATGGCCCGGCCCACATTGCGGTGCGGGTCGGTGACCTCGGCGCCGCTGTTGGTGATGGTCGTGAAGCCCTTGAAGGCCAGGATGGACAGCGCGACCGACGCCACGAACCCGGTGGCACCCAACTCCCCACCCGTCGCCTCGAACGAGATGCCGCTCGCCCAGAGACCGGCCGCCCCGAACAGCGCGATGCCACCCACCTTGAGAACCGCCATGACGATTGAGAACAGCCCGACCGAGCGGGTGCCCGAGGCGTTCACGAGATAGGCGAAGACGATCAGTCCGACGCCGAGGACCGGCACCAGAACGCTGTCCGGATCGCCGCCGAACGCCTGCAGCGTGTAGGTGCCGAAGGTGCGCGCGACGAGGCTTTCGTTGATGACCATCGAGAGAGCCATCAGGAGTGCGGCGTCCGCCGCGACAGTCGTCGGTCCGTAGGCTTTCTTCAGGATCATCCCGATGCCGCCCGCGGAAGGATACGCGTTCGACATCTTGATGTAGGTATAGGCGCTGAACGCGGTCACGATGGCGCCCACGACGAACGACAGCGGAAACAGCGGCCCGGCAAGCTCGGCGATCTGGCCGGTCAGCGCGAAGATGCCCGCGCCGATCATCACGCCGGTGCCCATGGCCACCGCGCCCGGCAGGGTGATGCTGTTCTTCTCGTAGTCGTTCGTCATCAGCTATCCTTTTCAGGTTTTCGTCGCATCGCCACCCAGAGCAGAGGCAAACCCGTCACGAGTCCGAGGCCGAGCACCGCCCAAGTCGTGCGGCCCAGGTCTCCGCTGACGGCCTCGCCGCCGACATGCGCCAGCAGGAAGCTCGCCGGCACGATGCCGGCCAGTGTCGCGAGCGCGAACCGCCAGGCGTGGAGGCGGCTGAGCCCCGCCGCGTAGCTGATCATGTCGAAGGATACGAAGGGCATCAGGCGGCTTGCGAAGACCGTGGCCGTCAAGGCGGTCTGCGAGCCGAGCAGTCCTGCATCGACCGAGGTGCCGAACACCCGCCGCAAGACATCATGTCCCAGAACCCGCGCCAGGCCGAACGCGATCAGCGCCCCGAGCTCGGCGCCGATCACGACCTGCACCGTCCCCCAGAGATGCCCATAGGCCGCCCCGGCCGCCAGCGCGATGGGCGCGCTCGGGATCGGGCTGGCCACGACCGCGACGGTCATGAGCGAGACGATCAGAACCGGCCCCCAGAGGCCAGCGCGCGCGACCAGCCTCTCCAGACGCTCACCGTCCATCAGTTCGCGTGCCTCGGTGAGCGCGGAAGGCGCGAAAAGCCAGACGCCGAGCACGGCGATCCCGAAGATCGCCACCGCCACGAGCATGATTGCGCGCAGTCTCATCTCAGATCTCCGCGACAGCCTTCGCCAGAAGGTCGCGGACATCGCCCGCCACGGCCGTGAGTTCGGCGTTCCGAATCGCCTGCATCGACGCCACCGGGTCGACGGCGCTGACCTCGACACCGCCCTCGACCTCGCGCAAGATGACGTTGCAGGGCAGCATCGCACCAACGCGAGGCTCGATCCCGATGGCTTGGTGCGCCATCTTGGGGTTGCAGGCGCCGAGGATGCGATAGGCCGCCATCTCGACATCGAGCTTCTTCTTCATCGTCGCCTTGACGTCGATCTCGGTCAGGACACCGAAGCCATGGTCCGCCAACGCTTTTCGCGCGCGGGCGTCGACATCGTCGATACCGGCGCCGGAGATCATGCGATTGATCGTGTAGGTCATTGTAAAATCCTTTCACCTATTTCCGAAGATATTTGATCAGCGCTGCTATGGCCAAAACCAAAAGCACGAGGATCAGCAGACCGAAGAGCCAGCCAAACCCCATTCCGGAGCTCATTTCGTTCCAGTTCATCATCTCATCCCCTCGGTCTTCTTGCTGCAGGGTGCGCCGTGTGATCGGCCCTCGCAACAACATGGGGCAGGACAGCACGGCACAGGGTCGGTGTCGGGCCGGGTCCGAGCGCCCCGCACGGATAAGACCGAAGCCGTGACCGCAAACTCGGTCATCATGCCGGTCGCTAGGTGTGGCGTGTGGGGACAACGCAGCAACCAGTGCGCAGCCTCGCCCGCATCGAGGGCGACATCGACCATCGAAATCGGCTGCACATGAACGGTGTCGCGCAGCGCACCGGCGACGCGTCGCCCATTCAATACGACGACCTGGAACACATGGCCGTGCAGGTGCATCGGGGGGCCCATCACCGACATGTTGTGGAACGACAGCAAGACGCGTTCGCCGCTGCGCGCGGTGATCGGCTGGTGCTGGCCCCAGACAGCGCCGATGATCGTCCAGACGATCTGGCGCCCTTGCTTCGCCTCCGAGTTGGTCCGCAGCCAAACGGGCGCATCGTTACAGATCATCCTGGCCCGCATGTGAAGACCGGACGGCTGGTGCGCATCCTCGCAGATTCGTGCCCGCCTTTTGCGGGATATCATCCTTACTATCCCAGCCGACGGCAGGTCACATCGGCCTTTCGTCTGCTGATCGACGGTCTGCGCTGACGTGATCAGGGCCTCCACCCCGCAGGGGGTGGAGGCGCAATTTCAGTGGTAGGAGAACTGCAGCACTGCCTCGGGCAGGAGCGCACCCTGAACCGAGATCTTTGCGGCTTCGCGCGCGATTTCGGCCAGATCGGCCTCAGACAGCATCACGTTGGCAGCGCCAGCGCTCTCCTCCACGCGCTCCAGCCGGCGGGTCCCCGGCATCGGCACGATGAAGGGCTTCTGCGCCAGAAGCCAGGCCAGCGCGATCTGCGCGGGCGTCGCCGCTTTCGCCTCGGCGATCGTGGCCAGAAGGTCCACCAGCGCCTTGTTCGCCTCGCGTGCCACAGCCGTGAAACGAGTCGAGCCCGCGCGGAAGTCATCCGCACCGATCTCGGTCGAGGCGTCGATCTTGCCGGTCAGATAGCCTGCGCCCAAGGGGCTCCACGGCACGAAACCGATGCCCAACGCTTCGCAGAGCGGCAGGATTTCCGGCTCTGGCTCACACGTCCAGCGCGAATATTCGCTCTGGATCGCCGTGACGGGCTGTACGGCATGGGCGCGGCGGACGCTGTCCGACGAAGCCTCGGACAGGCCGAAATGGCGCACCTTGCCCTCGGCGACCAGGTCACGGAGGGCACCCGCCACACTTGGTTCGGAGGCCTATACTCCGAGCAAGGACGACCAAGGCGGTCTTGTTTTGAAAGGGTATAACTCCTGCTCCATCTGACCTCATGCTATGTGTATGATCCCGAGAAAAGCGCGGCCAACGTGATCGCGCACGGCATCGACTTCGATGTGGCGCGGGCGCTCTGGGACGATCCCTGGCGGCTGGAGGCGCCGGCTCGAACCACGGACGAGGCCCGGTTCCTCAATCGGGCGGATTAGGGGCCGGCACTGGGCCGCGATCTGGACGCGGCGTGTGGAAGACGTCCGCATCATCTGGGTGCGCCTAGCCCGCAAGGAGGAGGTGGAGCGATATGAAGGCGAATGAGATCTGGAGTTCCGGTGAAATTGACGCTCGCTTCGACGCCGGGGAGGATGTGAGCGACGCGGTGAACTGGTTGAAGGCTCGCCGCGCCAACGTGGAGACGCGCCGCGTCATCGTGGACTTCCCCGCGTGGGTCATCGCCGCCCTCGACCGCCGATCCCGCGAGCGCGGCGTCACCCGCAAGTCGCTGATCAAGCTCTGGATCGCCGAACGGCTGCAATAGGCACAGGAACTTCCGGCAGCTGTGGAAAACAGAAGCGAGCAGGTTCGACAGCGTCGCACAAACGACCGATATCGGTAAAGAAGGCGGGCGCGAATGTAGATCGGGGCGGTAACCGAGCCGTTTTTGGAAGCGTTCGGGGGGATCCTTCGCCGGGTGAGGGTTTGCCTCCCGCGGTCAGGCGGGAGAAAGCCTCACGGGGCGTCTGAGGTTCTGGGCGGTGGCGGCCAGGAGGA
>JBBQDX010000299.1:0-5134 GCA_038320125.1 Rhodobacterales bacterium
TGGCGCGCCTGGGAACTCGGGATCGGCGCGCTTCTGGCGCTCGGGGTTGTCCCCCGGCTCGAACGGCGGGCGCTGCGCGAGGCGGCCGGGATGCTCGGGGTGGCGCTGATCCTGGGCGCGGTGCTGTTCTACGACGCGGGCACGCCGTTTCCCGGGGCGGCGGCGCTGGCTCCCACGCTCGGGGCGGCGCTGGTGATCCTGGCGGGACGCGACGGGCCGAACCTCGTCGGCCGCCTGCTGTCGACCGCGGGGCCGGTCTGGATCGGCAGGCTCTCCTACTCGCTCTATCTCTGGCACTGGCCGGTCATCGTGTTCTACATCTACCTCGCGATGGACATGCCGGGGGCGGTCTCGGGGGCGGTGCTGCTCGCGGTCTCGCTGGCGCTGGCCTGGCTCAGCCTGCGGTTCGTCGAGCGCCCCTTCCGCCGCGTGTCGGACCGCCGGGCGCCGCGCCGCCAGCCGTTCGTCGCGGCCGCGGCGGGGATCGCGGCGATCTCGGCGGCCGGCGGCGCGGTCCTGGTCTACGACGGGATACCGGGGCGCCTGCCCCATGAGACCCGGGCCGCAGCGGCGTTCTCGAACGACGTCGACCCGCGCTACGACGACTGCTTCCGCGACAAGGTGGATGCAAAGGGCTGGCTCGAGCCCTGCACCTACGGTGCTCCGGACGGGCCGATCCGGGCGGCGCTCTGGGGCGACAGCCACGCCGCGTCGCTGGCCCCGGCACTGGACAGGGCGGGGCAGATCACCGGCATCCGGCTGGCCCTCTACGCCCATCACGGCTGCCCCGGCCTGACCGGGTTTCAGGTCTACTGGACCGGCCGGGAGCACGACTGCGGGCCATTCCTCGACGACACCTACGAGACCATCGCCCAGGATCCCGGGTTCGACCTGGTGATCATGGCGCATCGCGCGCCTGTCTATGCCCAGGGCTGGGTGCCCTACGGCCTGACGGAGCGCAACAACCTGCCGCTGGAGATCGGCCCCCGCGACGGCCCGCTGCCGGCGGGGGGCGACCGGATGGCGTTCTACCTGGAGAGCCTGGAGCGCACGATCGTCGAGATCAAGGACGCCGGCAAGCAGGTGGCGCTGGTCTATCCGCTGCCCGAGCCCGGCGATATGGTGCCGCAGATGCTGATGCGCCACCTGCTCAGGGGCGGCGCCGCCGCCGACCTGACCCTGCCACGGGCCCGGTTCGACGGCCGCACGGCGGAGCTGGTTCGGGCCTACGACCGTTTGGTCGCCGTGCACGACCTGATCCCCGTGTCCCTGCACGAACAGCTCTGCGACGCGACGGCATGCCGGTTGGTCATCGACGCCGTCCCGGTCCTGAGCGACGAAACCCACCTCACCGCCACCACGGCGCGGCGCCTCGCGCCCCTCTTCGTTCCAGCCCTGAGCTTCGTGCACGGGGCCACCTGACGCGCCATCCGAACGTTTTCCGCGCGAACCATCCCGGGCGCCAAGGGCGGAAGCCACTTCCGCCACCTGTCTCCGTCAGGGCATGACGCGCCCGCCATCCTCATGACGTCCTGCCAATCCCGCATCCGGCCCTACCCGGTGGACGGCGCATGGCCCTAGGTCCGGCTCGATGCCACCGCTCTCGAGATCCGCGACGGACGAAGGACCATCAGCCATGCCGTGATCGTCGCCGTGACGCCGAACGAGGATGGCAAACGTGAGGAGCTCGGCGCAGCCACCGGTCGTCGCTTGCCGGGGAGAATACGAACGGCAACATCGGCGGAATGAACGTGGATTGCTGCGGCCCCTGACTAACCCCGACGCGCAAGGCCTGTGGATGACGAGCGGCTGCTGGCCATGCAGACGAAGGCGCGCGACCCCGTTTCGGCCCCGACCTCGGCGGCTCGTTTACCGATAGAGCAGAACCGGGATCCTGACCGCCTGGATCATCGCGGTGGTCGTGGAACCGATGATCAGGTTCCGAATGCGGCTGTGCCCATAGGCACCCATGACGAGAAGGTTGAACCCCTCTTCCGCCGCCAGGCTTTGCAGCACGTCTTCCGGCTCCCCCCCGACCACCCTGGCCTCGACCGCCATTCCTGCGGCCTGGAGCTTCCCGGCGGCCCTCTCCACCTTGCTGCCTGTGTCCGCGTCATCCTTGCCGACACAGAGCACCGTGATGCCGAGGCCCTCGAAAACGGGGCTTTGAGCCATGCGTTCGATGGCGACGTTCGCACTGGCACTTCCGTCATAGGCCACCAGCACCTTGTCGATGCGTCGGAACTCCCGCGACGCGACGAAGACGGGAACCTTCGAGGCGCGGATGATCCGTTCCAGGTTCGAGCCGAGATGCCCGGAGGCGAAACCTGCGCCTTCACCGCGTTTGCCGATGGTGATCGCGCGAATGTCCTGCTCCATCTCCTGGACAGTTTCGAGCAGATCCCCCTTGTGCAGCCGGGACGTCACGGACGAAACCCCGTCCCGCTCAAGGATCGCTGCGGCGTCTTCCAGGATTGCGTGTCCCTTTGCCAGGGACAGCTTGGCCCGCTGCTCGTCGATGGCGGACAGTTCCTTCAACAAGGCGGAGCGGGCGCCGAGCCGCAGGGCGCCCGACAGATCGGACGTCGCCGGTTCCTCCCGGCGGCCGAGAACATGCAGGATCTCGACCGAGGCATCGAGCCGCTTCGCGATCCATGCCGTATGGTGACAGACGCTCTCGGAGTAGGCAGAGCCGTCCAGAAGTGCGAGTATCCTTGCCATTCGATGATCCTCCCTCAATGCCCCACCAGCCTGTCCATGGCGCCGGGCTTGTCATGGATGGCAAGCCTGTCCACGAGCGTCTCGGACGCCTCGTTCATGCCGATCAGCTCCACTTCGGCACCTTCCCGGCGGAACCTCAGGATCGCGACATCGAGCGCCTGCACGGAACTGATGTCCCAGATATGCGCTTGGCTGACGTCGATCCTGACGCGGCTCACCACCTCCTTGAAGTCGAACGCGTCGGCGAACTCCTCGGAGGAGCCATAGAACAGCTGGCCCTCGATGACATAGGTCCGCTCGCGCCCATCCGCCGACAGGGTCGAACGGATGCGGAAAAGCTGTGCGATCTTGGCGGCGAAGAAGATGCCCGACAGCAGCACCCCGACGAGCACCCCGATGGCGAGGTTGTGCGTGTAGACCACCGTCACGACGGTCGCGAGCATGACGACGGACGAGGAACGCGGGTGAACCCGCAAGGCCCTGATCGAGGACCAGGAGAAGGTGCCGATGGAAACCATGAACATGATCGCGACCAGAGCGGCCATCGGGATCATGGCGACCAGATCGCCAAGCCCCACGACCATGATCAGAAGGACGACACCGGCTGTGAACGTGGACAGACGCCCGCGGCCGCCGGATTTGACGTTGATGATCGACTGACCGATCATCGCACACCCGGCCATGCCGCCGATGAAGCCCGTTGCCGTGTTTGCAAGGCCCTGACCGATACATTCCTGGTTCCGGTCGGATTTGGTGTCGGTGAGATCGTCGACGATGTTCTGCGTCATCAGGCTCTCGAGCAGCCCCACCACGGCAACGGCCACGGAGTAGGGCAGGATGATGAGCAGCGTCTCCAGGTTCAGCGGGATCTGCGGGATCAGGAACACCGGCAGCGTGTCCGGCAGCACGCCCATATCGCCCACGGTCCGCACGTCCCAACCCGTGAGGGTCACCAATAGGGTCAGGACGACGATGGTCACCAACGGCGATGGCACGGCGCGGGTGATGCGGGGGAACAGGTAGATGATCGCCAGGGCCCCCGCGACGAGAGCATAGGTCAGCCAGGTCACCCCGGGCACCCTCGGGTCCAGCTCGGGCAGTTGCGCCAGGAAGATCAGGATCGCCAGCGCATTCACGAAGCCCGTCATGACGGATTTCGAGACGTAGCGCATGAAGCGTCCGAGCTTCAAAAGGCCCGCGCCGATCTGGAGAAGGCCCGCCAGGACAGTCGCCGCCAGAAGGTATTCGAGACCATGACCCTGAACGAGCGTGATCATCAGCACGGCGGTTGCCGCAGTCGCGGCCGAGATCATCCCGGGCCTGCCGCCAACGAAGGAGATCAGGACGGCGATGGAAAAGGACGCGTAGAGGCCGACTTTCGGATCGACGCCCGCAATGATGGAGAAGGCGATCGCTTCGGGGATCAGCGCCAGGGCGACGACGATCCCCGCCAGCAGATCGCCGCGGATGTTTCCGAACCACTGGTGCCGGTATGCGGAGAATGAAATCATGAGCAGTTCAACAGCCTTCACCGGAGGGCCATTCGCGAGGCGGTCCAGCAGTTCTATTCCGGTTATTCTTGAGGTTGTTCGGCGGATCGGCGGCCGGAAGAGCCATCCGGGCTCTCACCGAATCCTGACATTTATGCGCCTCGTAGACGGAAACGCGCACGATGTTCAACCCCCGGACCACCGGCCCGGTCCAACCCGGGTCCGGCCGAACCTTAGGCCTGCAGGACGAGCCTTCGGATGGTGCAGTCGATCATGAAGAGCTTTCAGGGGCCGCAAGGTCGCCAACGGACGGCGCAACCGGCGGTTCTGCCTGACCTGTCGGCAAGATGCCTTCTCAGCCTTTCGGCCGGCTCCCGTAAAGGCCCCGCCGGGAGCAGAGCAAGACCAGGCTCGCGCTCGACATTTTCAGGGGCCGACCTTCATGCGGTCGCGGCAAGGGGCGCGAGGCAAGTGCGCCTGTTTCCTCCACGGGAAGTCTTGCCCGCGGAGAGCACCTCGGCCTCGACCCATGGTGGGAAACCGGTTCCGGACGAGGATTAGGTCATCGCCCCCTCGATTTCAAGAAAAGCGATACGAGCGACGTCGCCTGTGCCGAGAATCTTTGCTCGCCGGAAATAGAGAGCACCGTCCTCGACACCCCGCCGCGCGGCAACTCGCTTCCGCTGGTGATCATACCCTCACCATGGGCTATCAGCGCATCGAGGCGGAGGTAAGCGATCAGAACCCCGGAACCAGGCTCGACGAGAACCAGACCTTCGAGACTAGGTGTTCAGTCCCTTGGTGTGGTGGCATTCTGCCGACAGCGGCCGAGAAGGATGCTCCATGGGACAAATACTGCATGGCAGCGCCAAGACCACGCACGCCGTCCGAGCGGCGATACAGCGATCGCAAGCTTCGGTCAC
>JBBQDX010000300.1:0-5126 GCA_038320125.1 Rhodobacterales bacterium
ATCGACGGAGGTCCGCTTCCGCCACTTCCGAACAGTCTTCTCGTTGAGGCTGTAACGCTCAGCCAGCTCCGTGACCGAAGCTTGCGATCGCTGTATCGCCGCTCGGACGGCGTGCGTGGTCTTGGCGCTGCCATGCAGTATTTGTCCCATGGAGCATCCTTCTCAGCCGCTGTCGGCAGAATGCCACCACACCAAGGGACTGAACAGCTAGAGCGTCGCCAGCGCCCGCGCGAACATCGACGCATCCACGTTGCCGCCGCTCGCCACCGCGCAGACGTCGCCGGTGTGGTGGAACAGCGCCGCCGCCAGCCCCACGGCGCCGCCCGGCTCGAGCACGATCCGCAGGTGTTGCCAGGCCAGCGCCACGGCGCGCAGGGCCTCCTCGTCGCTCACGACCATCGCCGGCCCGCAGAGCCGCGCCATGATCGGAAACGTCAGCGCCCCCGGCGTCGGCGTCACGATGGCGTCGCAGATCGAGCGCGCCGCCGGGTCGTTCGCCAAACGCTCCCCCGCGCGCATCGACCGGCCCACATCGTCGAAGCCCGCGGGCTCGACCGGGCGCACCACCGCGCGCCCCACCAGCGCCAGTGCCACCCCGGAGGTCAGCCCGCCGCCGCCGCAGCAGACCAGCACCTCGTCCACATCCTCCGGCAGGTCCTCCCCGATCTCGAGGCCGCAGGTGCCCTGTCCGGCGATCACCCGGGCGTCGTCGAAGGGGCGGACGAGATCGAACCCCCGCTCCGCCTGGACCCGCGCGCCGATGGCGTCGCGGTTCTCGGCATGGCGGTCGTAGAGAATGACCTCCGCGCCGTAGCCACGGGTGTTGGCGATCTTCACCTCCGGCGCGTCCGACGGCATGATGATCACCGCCGGCACGCCCTTCATGCGGGCCGCGAGCGCCACGCCCTGCGCGTGGTTGCCAGAGGAGAAGGCGACGACGCCGCCCTCGACCTGGCTCACCGCGTTGAAGGCGCCCCGGAACTTGAAGCTGCCGGTCTTCTGCAGGCATTCCGCCTTGACGAAGACGCGGCGGCCGACGACCGCGTCGAGCGAGGGCGCGTTCAGCAGCGGCGTGCGGACCGCGTGGCCGGCGATGCGCGCGGCCGCGTCGCGGATGTCGGCCCGGGTTACAACAGCATCGTCCATTCGTTCAGGGCCTCCAGCGCTTCGGGTTCGTCGAGGAACGGCACATGGCCGCGCCCGGGCACCTCGCCCACCACCATGTCGGGCCGCCGCCGCACCATCTCGGCCAGCGTGGCGGGCGCCAGCAGATCGGAGTTCGCCCCGCGGATGCAGGCCAGCGGCAGCCCGTCCAGCGCATCGAAGAGCGGCCAGAGATCGGGCGCGGGCTGCTCGGCCGCCTCCAGCACCGCATCCCGCAGCTTTGCATCGTAGTTGATCGCAAGGCCCTCGTCGGTCTCGCGGTAGTGATGCGCGACCTCCTCCTGCCAGCGACTTTCGGGCACGTTCTCGAAGCCGGCCATCAGCGTGGACCGCATCGCCGCCGCCTCGTCGAGCGTCCTGGCGGCCGGCGGCTTGCCGACGTAGTCGCGGATCGCGTCCATCCCCTCCTCGGAGATCTCCGGCCCGATATCGACCAGGCAGAGCCCGCCCAGCCGGGGCTTCGCCATGAGCGCCAGCGCCATGCCGACCAGCCCGCCGCGCGACGTGCCGAGGATCGGAACCCGGTCCAGACCCAGGTGATCGAGCAGCTCCAGCACGTCGCGGGCTTCGGTCGGAACATTGTAGCTTTTCCAGTCCGGAGCCCGCTGCGACTTGCCGCGCCCGCGGGAGTCGAGCCGGATCACCCGATGCTCGCCGACCAGATAGGGCAGCACGTAGTCGAAGTCGGTGGAGTTGCGCGTCAGGCCGGAGAGGCAGAGCAGCGGCGGACCGTCGCCCTGATCCTCGTACCAGAGCCGCAGGGTGTCGGACGTCCGGAACTCCGGCATCAGAGGTCCGCCGCGAGCGCTGGAAGGCCCGACAGGTCGCCCAGGACATGCGCGGGCGTCCAGGGCAGGCGCTCCATCGGCAGGCCCGTCCGGTTGACCCAGACCGCCCGGAAACCGTAGCCCGTTGCCGCCGCCGCGTCCCAGCCGTTGGAGCTGACGAAGAGGACCTCGTCCTTGCCTCCGTCGAAGGCGCGCTCCACGAGATCGTAGACCTTCGGCGAGGGCTTGAAGATACCGACGCTCTCGACCGACAGGACATGATCAAGGAGCCGGCCGATGCCCGCCGAATTGACGGCGGCATGCAGCATCTCGGGCGAGCCGTTCGACAGGATGCCGGTGGCCATCCGCGCGTCCTTCAGCGCTTCCAGCATGTCGGGCACCTCCGGAAAGGCGGCCAGTTCCCAGTAGAGCTTCCGCAGCCGGTCGCGCAGCGCCGCATCGTCCAGCCCCGACGCCGCCAGCGCCCAGTCCAGCGCATCGGTCGTGACCTGCCAGAAATCGGCGTGTTCGCCCGCGAGCGCCCGGATCCAGGAATACTGCAACTGCCGGTCGCGCCAGTCGGCGGCCACCTTCTTCCAGGTGTCCGACAACGCCGGGAAATCGCCCGCCTCCGCCGCGAGCCTTGCGGCCGCGGTCACGTCGAAGAGCGTGCCGTAGGCGTCGAAGATGCAGGTCTTGATGGCCATGGCGTGCTCCCCGTCGGTCGGCGCGACTCTGGCACGGGGGTGGGGGACAGTCGAGGGGCGGACTATCGCGGGAGGCAGGCTGTCGCCTCGACGCTCTCGCAGGCGGCGGGCCCGGAGATGGTCCCGGCGCGCGTCAGCGCGATGTCCTCGCCCAGCAGGCCCAGCACCGAGGCGCAGGTGCCGAGAAGGACGGCGGTCAGGACGATCCAGTCCATCGACAGCTTGCCCGTGTCGGCGTCGAGAAGCGATAGGCTGGGGCTCATCCGTCGGGTCCGCTCGCAGGGAAGGTCGAAACTCTCCTGCGCTGTGTGACGCGCGGTTCGGGCGATGTTCGGGCGGAATTGCGGAAAAATGGAGAGGGTCGGGCGCAGCTTTGCCGCAATTCGGCCCGTTCGGTCAGAGGTTCCCGGTCGGAGGTTTCCGGTCAGAGGTTCTCGGGCACCGGCATCCCCATCACGTGGAAGCCGCCGTCGACGTGGATCACCTCGCCGGTGGTGCAGGCCCCGGCCGGGGACGCGAGCCAGACCGCCGTGCCGCCCACCGCCGCCAGCGTCGCATTGGCGCGCAGCGGCGCGTTGACCTCGGCGTGCCTGAAGGTGCGGCGCGCGCCGCCGATGGCCGCCCCGGCGAGCGTCTTCATCGGACCCGGCGAGATGGCGTTCACCCGGATGCCCTCCGGCCCGAGATCGGCGGCGAGATAGCGCACCGAGGCTTCGAGCGCCGCCTTGGCCACGCCCATCACGTTGTAGAACGGCATCACCCGGCGGGAGCCGTCGAAGGTCAGAGTCAGGATGCTGCCGCCGCCGTCCTCCCTGGGCGTCATGAGCGGCCTCGCGCGGCGCGCCACCTCGATCAGCGAATAGCAGGAGATGTCGAGCGAATGCTTGAAGTTGGCGCGGCTGGTGTTCACGAACCGCCCCGTGAGCTCCGACTTGTCCGAGAAGGCGATGGCGTGGACCACCACGTCGAGCCGGCCCCAGCCTTCCAGCGCCGCGAAGGCCGCGTCGAGCGAGGCGTCGTCGGTGACGTTCACGTCGAGCAGGCGGTCCGAGCCCAATTGCGCCGCCAGGGGGAGCACCCGCTTGCCGAAGGCCTCGCCCTGATGGGTGAAGGCAAGGTCGCAACCCGCCGCCGAGAGCGCCTGCGCGATGCCCCAGGCGATCGAACGGTCGTTGGCGACGCCCATGATCAGGGCGCGTTTGCCGTCCATCACACCCATGCCGTCACTCCGTATGCTTCGATATGATGATGGACCCGTTGGTGCCGCCGAACCCGAAGGAGTTCGACATGATCCCGTCGATCTCCACCCCCTCGCGCAGCTCCGTCACGATCTCGGACGGATCGAGCTCCGGGTCGAGCTCGGTGATGTTGATCGACGGGCCGATGAAGCCCCCGTTCATCATGATCATCGAGTAGATCGCCTCCTGCACCCCGGTGGCCCCGAGGCTGTGGCCGGTCATCGACTTGGTGGAGGTCACCGGCGGCGTGGAGCCTTTCCCGAAGATGTTGCGCAGCGCCACGATCTCCTTGATGTCGCCCACCGGCGTCGAGGTTCCATGCGCGTTGACGTATCCGACCGTGCGTCCCTCGGGCATCTGGCTCATGGCGAGGCGCATCGCCCGTTCGCCGCCCTCGCCGGAGGGGGCCACCATGTCCGCCCCGTCGCTCGTGGCGCCGTAGCCGGTGACCTCGCCGTAGATCTTCGCGCCCCGCGCGATGGCCCGGTCGCGCTCCTCGAGGACCACGACGCCGGCGCCGCCCGCGATCACGAAGCCGTCGCGCGTCGCGTCGTAGGGGCGCGAGGCCGTCTCGGGCGTGTCGTTGTACTTGCTGCTCATCGCGCCCATCGCGTCGAACAGGCACGACAGCGTCCAGTCGATCTCCTCGCCGCCGCCCGCGAAGACGATGTCCTGCTTGCCGAACTGGATCTGCTCCACCCCGTTGCCCATGCAGTGCAGCGAGGTCGTGCAGGCCGAGGTGATGGAATAGTTCACGCCCTTGATGCCGAACGGCGTGGCGAGGCAGGCGGAATTGGTCGACGACATGCAGCGCGTCACCATGAAGGGCCCCATCTTCTTGGGTCCGCCCTTGTTGAGCACCGCGTCGAAGGCCGCGTGGAAGTTCGACGTCGACGGCCCACCCGAGCCCATGACGAGACCCGTCCGCTCGTTGGAGACCTCATCCTTCTCCAGGCCCGAATCGGTGATCGCGCGTTCCATCGCGATGAAGTTGTAGGCCGCCCCCGGCCCCATGAACCGCAGGTTGCGCTTGTCGATATGGTCTTCGAGCACGATGTCGGGCACGCCGTGCACCCGGCTGCGGAAGTTGTATTCCGCATAGGTCTCGGAGAACGTGATGCCGGACTTGCCGGCGCGCAGGCTCGTTTCCACCTCCCCGGGCGTATTGCCGATGGGCGAGACGATTCCGATTCCGGTGATGACGACTCTTCTCATGGGCGAACCTCCGGTCTTCTCATGGGCGAACCTCC
>JBBQDX010000301.1:0-5099 GCA_038320125.1 Rhodobacterales bacterium
CGCCCCCGCCGGACAGGACCGCCGACGACCAGCCCGAACGGACCCAAACCGAAGCCGACCCGATCCCCCGCCCGACGCGCCAGAACCGCAACGCCGAGGTCGCCTTCAAGGGCGAGAAGCGTTCCGATGCCACGTCTTCATCGACCACCAATCCGGACGCCCGGCCTTACGGGAAGTCTCCCGGCCCCGGCCTCGGCGATGTGCTGTGCTGTGTTGTATGGACCATGCGCCTAAGGAAAACCGCAGCGGCCCGATCGTTCGAGGCGACTTGACCCACGCCTGCGGCCGTGCCGAACGGTGTGCCTCGCTCGACAGGGTTCATCGCCACGCCCCGGGATCGCTCGCGAGCTGACCCTCGGGGTAGGCACGGGCTACGGTGCCGCCCCGTTAGTTGCCGCCGCGCGCGTCACGGCGCCTGCGCCTGCGCCTGATCTGCGCTGTGGTGGTTGCCGGGCTTGGGCTCTACCTGCTGCCGATGGCGTGGAAGTCTGGCGCCATCGGCATGTTCCAGACCTCGCCCGCCCTCGGGCTCGGTCATTTGGTCAGGCGCGATGTGCGACCGAGCAAGGGCATCGTGCCAAAGCCGGCACGCCGTCGAGCGCCGGTAGCATGTCGACGGTCTGTCGCGGCAACGCGCCCCGTGCCGGGCAAGAGGTCCTGTGCCAAGCGTCACGATGAGCATCACCGCGGCAACGCTCGAGTGAATCGTCCAGCCGAGGGTTGCATCCGATGAAGGCGGTCATGGGATCGCTGCCGAGGGATCGCATGGCCGCGATCGTACCGGGGGTGTCGTCGAGCGGCGCTGTGGCTCATGTCGAGCGAGACGAAGGCGAGGGCAAGCCCGATCAGGCTGCGACCGAACTGCCGGATACGGCCCGTGCTGCCGCGCAGGAACAGGGCGGCGCCGGCGACCAGGAGCACCGGGACGAAGAATGTCTGACGCACCGGACGTAACTTTGCAACGATTTCCGAACCGACGTCGGCACCCCGCAGGATGGCTCACCCGACAAGGTTTGGTATGCTACCCTTGGAGACAAGAAGTTTGGGACAGGGTTCGCCATGGCGGTTGACCAGTATCGGCACCCCGAGCGGCACCATCGGTGAACGCCACCCAAAATGCGACGTCCGGTGCTTCGGACGGGAGCTCCGGCGGCCCGTCACCTCCACCAACTTCTAGGCGAAGTCCTCCGCAGGCGTCCTCCATTCGAGGCCCTCGCGGGGTGTGGCGTTCCTCCGGTCGGCGATCTCCCGGATGTCGACGCCGGTCATGTGGCTGATGTCTCCTTCGCGCGGCAGCCCACGCCGGGCGCGACGGGTGGCGTTACAGACGGTGTCTTTCCGACGGGACGACTGCGGATCGTCTGGTTCCAGTCTCGGCCCGAAGGTGCCGCCAGGTGACGAACGCGCTGCCGCGGTCGAAGGTGGCGGGGCGGCCGGCCTTCCCGATCCGGTCTTCGACTTCCGAGCCCAAGAAGGCGAACCCCACAGGCTTTCGCCGACGCGCCCACCGATTCGCCGTCTGCACCCGCGGGGCCATCGCGAAATATCCGACGACCCTGGGCATCGAGCCGTCGACGAAGTGATCGCGCGCCAGCTCCCGGAGGATCGTCCTCCGATGCTGGCCCAGGACCGGTGCCATCCCGCTGCACGATACGCGCCGAACGCCATCGCCCGATCCTGCGCCGCTCCTCGACTGGAAGCTGCCTGTATTTCCATCCCAATCTCGACCCCCATCATACGACAAGCTCTTGTCGTCAAACGATAGTCGCGGTTGGACGCTGCACCCACCATCAGGTCGTGGGACAACGCATAACTCTCGGGTGAAGCGTCGTCGCTCGGCTTGCCGGTCAGCAGCACCGGGTCGACTGGCCCGGCGCGCGGCAGATCGTCAGGGAGTCGCGTGACCGCCCGTTTGAGGCCGTTCGCCCTGTTAATAGAGCCCGATACGCGGGCGGGCGGCGCGATCTCGTGAGGGTCGCTGTCTTGGCGCATGGGTATGGTGCGCGCGGACATCTACTCGATCCTGGCGCGCAGGAAACCCGCCTCGGTGGATGTGCAGACATCAGAATATCCGCCGCGCGATATTGTCCAGTATCCTTGGCCGCAAACGCCTATCTCGTCTTTCACGCCTGCCGAAACGCACCCCCGCCATTGTCTCCGCACCCTGCGGCGGAAAACGGTTCGTCCCCCGTCACATCTTGGCGCTCCATGGCGATCCTAACCACATTCCGCTCGGGCCGCCGTATCGCGGCATCCTTCCCAGCCGCTCCGAACATGCCTTCGCGACCATTCACTCTGGCGGCTCCCCACCCCTAACGGAACCTTTGGGGACCGTAACCCCATTCGGCAATGCGCGCGAATGCGTCCCGCTTGGAAAGCCGCTCGGCTCACCGCGGATCGTCATGGTCTGCTCGGTTCGAAACCGCTCAGGAAAACGTCCACGGACCGTGGCGCCGTTCGGGTCGTGGAGTAGCGCCGACGGCAACGCGGCAGAACGGGGATCGGGGAGCAGCAGGGGCTATCTGTGCCGGCCCTCCGGGTCGTCACGCGCTGGATGATCGCGATGTCCCTGCCGGCAGGCTCACGCCTCCTTCTCGGCAAGAGCTTTGCAGAAACTTCTTCATGCATTGAAGCAGCCCGGATCCGGCATCGGAGAGCGGGCTTGCTCTCGAGTGTGGGCATTGAGGTTCCACCGCCGTCGTGCATGGTGTCCGAGACGTCTTCAGAAGGATGACAGATGCGAACCACCTTGATTTATCTGCTGGCGACCCCCTTGCTCGTAGCCTGCAACCAGACGGCGGGCGTGCCATCCGAGGCGGATATCAGCGCCGCGCGTGGCAAGGCTCTCTTCGCCGAGAACTGCGTTGCCTGTCATGGCGCCACCGGGCAGGGTGGGCTTGGCCCCGACCTGACGGGCCTCTCGATCCGCGTCGGCGGCACCTTCCCCGAGCGCCACGTCATGGCCACCATCGACGGTCTCGACCGGCACGACGATCCCGACGCGGTGATGCCGGAGTTCGGTGCCCGGGGTCTCGGGGATACCGTCGTGGTCGCGCATGGGGATCTGGGAACCCCGGTGCCAGCCGATCTGCTGGCACTGTCGACCTATCTGGAGACGATCCAGCGCTAGCTTGCGCGCTCCGGACGCCATCGGCTATATTGTCTGCGGGGCGTCCCGATGCCCGGATCCATACCGTCCCTTGCGGGCGACCTGTTGTCGGTTGCCTCGAATGCGACCTCGGCCGAGCGCGACGTCGATCCAGGTGCCGCAACTCTCATGGAGGCGGTCGAGCGGCGCTGCGCCATCTGTCACTGGTTCGGCAATGTCGGTGCGGGAGGCGAAATCGGACCGGAGCATGATACCACCGACGGCCCCGGTGTCGGCCGGTTCGGCGCGGTCATGACCGGCAGCGTCGGCATCGTGCAGGCCTTCGACGAGGTGCCGTTGACGGACGAGATCGAGACCTCCCCGCCTCGTGTCGTCGCGCCGGCAGGGAAGGACGGACCGTTCACGAGGCAGCCCATCTCACCTGGCAGCCCAACCGGATGCCATCGCTTGGCCGGCCGCCCGAGATCGGTCGAACCCCCTGCGGCAGTCAATCGTAGCGTGCCGCCGTGAGTCCATCCATCGGGATTTCGGACTCCTTGCCCATCACGAGGTCGGCCACTGCGCGACCGGAACCGCAGGCCATGGTCCAGCCCAACGTCCCATGGCCTGTGTTCAGGAACAGGTTGTCGTATTTCGTCGGCCCCAGGACGGGCGTGCCGTCCGGCGTCATCGGGCGCAGACCTGTCCAGCCTTGCGCTTTGGACAGATCGCCGCCCTTTGGAAAGAGATCGCCGATGACGTGCTTGACCGTATCGGTGGCATTCGGCCCGAGACGGTTTGAATATCCTGCGATCTCGGCCTGTCCCGCGACGCGGATCCGATCGCCCAATCGGGTTATCGCGACCTTGTGGGTTTCGTCCATCACCGTGGACTGGGGGGCGAAAGCGTCGTCGACGACAGGCAGCGTCACCGAGTATCCCTTGACCGGATAGATCGGCAGCCTGATCCCGATCGGCCCAAGGACGGTCACCGCGTAGCTCCCCATGGCGCAGACGTAGACGTCACCCGTAATGCGCCCGGCAATCTCCGTCTCCAGGCCCGCGATCCTGCCATTCTCGACGGCAATGGACTTGATCGTCTGTCCGTATTGAAACTCGACGCCCATTCTGGCACAGGTCTCGGTGAGCGCGATCGTGAAGAGGCGGCAATCCCCTGTGCGATCGGCCGTCAGGCGTAGCCCTCCGACGAATTTGCTCCGGACATCTGCCAAGGCCGGCTCGACGTCGATGCAGGCATCGCGACCCAGCACATCGTAGGGCGAGCCGTATTCGGCCAGGATATCCTGATCGGCCCTCGACCCCTTCATCTGCTTTGCGGTCCGGAAAAGCTGCAATGTGCCCTGGGCGCGTCCGTCGTATTCGACGCCGGTCTCCGCAACCAAATCCGGCATTACGTCCCGGGAATAGCTGGAAATGCGGACCATGCGGCCCTTGTTGATCCGGTAGCTCTCCTCGTTGCAATTACGGACCATTTGCGCGCACCACTTCCACATGGTCGGGCTTGCAAGAGGCCAGATGAAAAGCGGCCGACGCTTCATGAACATCCATCTGACGGCCTTCATCGGGATACCGGGCGCGGCCCACGGAGAGGTCATCCCATAGCTCAACTGGCCGGCGTTGGCGTAACTCGTTTCGAGGCCGGGGCCCGACTGACGATCGATGACCATGACCTCTGCGCCTTGCTTGGCGAGATAGTAGGCGGTGGTCACACCGATGACGCCCGCGCCCATGATCACAACCCGCATGTCGAAGCCTTTCGTTTCTGGCGCGATACAGGAGCGTGGACCACGGGCCGGCGCCTTTTGCCACAGCTTTCGTGACAGCCCGCTTGTTGGCAGAAGACCGTCGAGACCTGGGGTTGGAAGACAGGCGATGCAGTCGAGGCTGTCAGGAAGTGCACGGCATTTACCCCGTGCATGCCTGGGCCATTCTGGATGCTGACTTCGGATTTGAACATCATGCGCCCGGCTTCGAGTGACGATTGTTTAGGT
>JBBQDX010000302.1:0-5077 GCA_038320125.1 Rhodobacterales bacterium
GCAAGATCGATGGCTGGGAAACCTTGTCTCAGCCCATCGAAGCAATGTTCATTGACCTCGCCGCCTGAGAGCACGACCATTCACATGCCCAGAGCGCGCCGCCAGAGAATTTCCACCAGATTCGAGACACGACCCGCTCGACGAGGCCGACTTCACCGACTATCAGGCCATCGCCGCGATCGCTCGCATCACCGGCGGCAATTTCCGGCTCCTCCATCGTCTCTTCGTCCAGATCGAGCGCATCATGCGGATCAACGGCCTCAACGCCGTCACCGAAGACGTCGTCGACGCCGCACGGTCCACCCTCGTCATCGGCGCCAGATAGCGGTCGAGAAATCGCGCCAGATAGCGATCAAGTTCACACGGCCATGTTTCACCGAAACGTCGCCCTAGGGTGCACTCGGTTGAAATGCGCCCGCGCGGATCTCGTATCCAATCCCTGCCAGAATGAACTCCAGCGCGATCAATGTCCGATGGCCTACCGTCCGCAGAACGTCTCGTAGAGTCCGTGCATGATGGTACGCATCTCCTCGTCAGCCAGGCGGTAGTAGATCGTTTGGCTTTCGCGACGGGTCGCCACCATGCCGGCGGCGCGCAAGCGGGCGAGGTGTTGGGACAAGGCGGACTGGCTGAGGCCGACGACATCTTGCAACTCGCCAACGGACGCTTCCCCGCCCTCGCTCTCCTTCTTGGCGAGATGGCAAAGAATCAGAAGGCGCTTGGGATTGGCAAGCTCGGCCAAGCGCGCAGCGACGTGCTCGGCGCGTCGTTCGAGTTCGCTCAGATCGCGGTTCGCGTCTGCCGGCTGTTTCATCACGATGCAGCACTCCTCGACCCGCTCCCATATATTAGGTTTGACTATATCAGGGATCTCTCATAGATAGCATGTCCGCCAGCCGGCACCAACCGTAGCTATGGTCTGCCGCGCGTTCGGTTCGCAATCGATCACCTCAGGCTCTACGGAGATTGTTCGATGCTGCTTCCCCCGACCGAGTTCACCCCTTGGGCATCCCTGTTCGGCGGCATCCTGATCGGCCTGTCCGCCGTGATGGTAATGGCTCTGTTCGGCCGCATCGCGGGGATTGCCGGCATCTCGCGCAGCGCGCTTGGCATGTCCGGTGCAGGCGATCGGTCGTGGCGCATCGCGTTTGTGGCAGGGCTCGTCGCGGCGCCGGTCTTGGTCTCGCTGGTCGATCCGGGTGCCATCGCTCAGTCCGTGCCAAGCAGCCTTCCGCTGATGATCGGGGCAGGTCTGCTCGTGGGTGTCGGCACGGCGCTCGGCTCGGGCTGCACGTCCGGGCACGGCGTCTGCGGCTTGGCCCGACTGTCGGCGCGCTCCCTCGCGGCCGTCACGACGTTCGTGGGCTTTGCGATGCTGACCGTGTTCCTGATCCGCCATGTCTTCGGGGGTTAGGGCAATGCGTCCGCTGTTGGGTCTTCTGTGCGGTCTCGTGTTTGGCATAGGCCTCGTGGTCGCTGGCATGAGCGATCCGGCCAAGGTGCTGAACTTCCTCGACGTATCTGGCGTGTGGGACCCGTCCCTCGCGTTCGTGATGGGCGGTGCGATCGTAACCGCATTCGTCGGCTACCGCTGGGCATGGCGCCGCACGGCGCCCGCGATGATGGATCGCTTCGACGTTCCGAGTTCTTCCGCCATCGACCGTCCCCTGCTGGTTGGCGCGGCGCTGTTCGGCATGGGCTGGGGTATCGGCGGCTTTTGCCCTGGTCCAGCCTGGACGGCGCTGCCGCTCCTCGCGCCCGGGACGCTCGCCTTCCTGCCCGCGATGCTCGCCGGGCTTTGGCTGGGCGGGCGTCTGCAAGCACTTCCTGCATTTCAACCCAAGGGAGAGCCCACATGAGCCTCAAAGACCCCGTGATCCGCCATTCGTTCTCCACCGGCCCCGGCTCGCCGGACGTATGGGGCGTGTACGAACCCGACACGGGTGCGGTCCAGTATGTGTGCGCCGATCCGGCGACGCGGAAGGCAGCGTTGATCGACGTGGTGTGGAACCTCGATCCCGCCTCGCTCTCAACGTCGACGGATGCGATGGACCGTGTGCTGGAGATCGTCCGCGATAACGGGCTCGAGGTCGTCCATGTGCTCGACACCCATCCGCACGCCGATCACCTGATGGCGTCCGCGCACCTGAAGGAACGCACCGGTGCGCCGAACGCGATCGGAGAGAAGGTGCGCGAGATCGCCGAGCTGTGGCGCGACCTCTATCATACGCCGGACGCGTTCGATCCGACCGGCGACTTCGACCGCCTGCTCGCGGACGGCGACACGGTTCGGATAGGCGATCTGACGATGCGTGTGATGCTGTCGCCTGGCCACACGATGGGCTCGATCACCTATATATGCGGTGACGCGGCCTTCGTGCACGACACGTTGATGCAGCCCGACAGCGGCACGGCGCGCTGCGACTTTCCCGGCGGATCGGCCGCGGATCTATGGAACTCGATCCGTGCCATTCTCGATCTGCCCGGTGAGACGCGCCTGTTCGTGGGCCACGACTACGGCTCGGACGACCGCGATGAGCCGCAATGGGAGGCGACCGTCGCCGAGCACCGGGCGAGCAACGTCCATGTCCAGGACGGCGTGTCCCGCAAGGAGTGGATCGAAACGCGAGAAGACCGCGACCGCACGCTCGGTCTGCCCGATCGAATGCTGGCCGCGTTGCAGGTCAACCTGCGCGGCGGACGGTTGCCGGACGCCGAGGCGGACGGGCACCGCTACCTCAAGATGCCTTTGAACCGGCTCTGACCTGTGACGGGCGCAATCGCACGCGCGCTATGTGAACGACGGACATGAACGAGCGAAGGAGACGATCATGACGATGGGAATGAAGGATCTGGTCGCCGAGGCGCGCGAGCGCATCGAGGGGGTGGAGCCGAAGGAGGCGGGCCAGACGGTGGACAACCTGATTCTCGACGTGCGCGAGGCGAACGAGCTGACCGAGAAGGGGCGCGTGCCGGATGCCTTGCATATCCCGCGCGGGCTTCTGGAGGCCAGTGCCGACCCACAGAGTCCTGCGGCGAACGAACGTCTCACGGCTGCGCGCGACGGCACGACCGTCGATGTCCTGTGCGCGTCGGGTGCCCGTGCGGCTTTGGCCGCCGCCACGCTCGAGCGCATGGGCTACCGCGCCCGCGTGATCGAGGGCGGGCTGGAAGGTTGGCGCAAGGCCGATCTCGCGATCGATCAGTAGAACCGGAAAGAGAGCAACGTCATGATGCATGATGGCATGGACAGCCGAATGGGCGAGGGCATGGGCTGGATGATGGGTGGCATGGGCCTGTTCGGGCTCTTGGCCTTGATCGTTCTGGTTCTCGCGGCTGCGGCCCTGGTCAAGTACCTGCGCCGGTGAGTGGCGCAGACGGACAGGCGCGTATGCCCCGAGCAAACCCGGCCCTACATCGTCGGGCGAATTCGGTGAAACACCCTCCCGAGATGCGCTATCTTTGGCAACAATGCTGACAAGACGCATCCTTTCCGTCCTGACGATGCTCCTCATGCTGCCGTGGGGGGCTTATGCCGCCATACCGCCCGGGTCGAACCTCGACCCGGGCGCGTGGGTGCAGGCCGCCCATCAGGTCGATCTCGAGCCGGCCGGTTCGATGAACGCGCGTAGCATCCCTCCGGCAGAAGCATCCATCCACCGGCGGTGCCGGATCGCGACGCTGCCCGGATCGCCGTGCAGCCCCGACCGGGCGCTTGGCTTCACCGAAGAGGAATGGGCGTTGGACGACATCCCCGTCGCGAATGTGCCCCCTTCGACAGGAGCGACAGCCGTTCGCAGCCTGCGGAGACCACCCCCGCTCGGACCACCCCGCCCCGTCTGATCGAACCCCGGCGCAGCCGCGCCAGCCCCGTTCCGGTCATTAGAGGACTATCCAATGTTCACCCGACGCTCCTTCGTCGCGCTCGCCGCGACGGCGGGTCTGGCCGCCTGCGCGCGGCCGCCTGTCGAACCCGTCACCCGCGCTGCCACCATACCAGTCTTTCCGCCGCTGCCGGACTTCTACGGTCCGATCGACACCGAACCCTATCCGATCCCTGCCATCCCCGAGGGAACCATCGCTCCGCATCTGTGGCGGCAGGAGGTGGCAAACCCCTGGCCGTTCCATGCCCGCGGCACGATCGTCGTCGATCCCGACGACGCCATCCTGCACTTCGTCGAAGGCCCCGAGACGGCGATGCGCTACGGCGTCAGCGTCGGGGCGGCCGGGTTCGCCTGGGAAGGGAAGGCCCGGCTTCAGTTCTCCCGCGAATGGCCGCGCTGGAAGGTGCCCGAGACCATGATCGAGCGGCAGCCGCAGCTCGCGCCCTACTCGGTGGCGAAGGGCGGTATGGATCCGGGGCCGGACAACCCGATGGGCGCGCGGGCGCTCTACCTCTTCCAGGACGGACGCGACACGCTCTACCGCGTGCATGGCAGCGCCTCGCCACGCGAACTCGGTACGGCCGTCTCGCAGGGCTGCATCCGGATGCTGAACCACGACGTGATCGATCTGCACGAACGTTCCGTCCACGGGGCCGACGTGATCGTGCTGCCGTCGATGAAGCCGGCCGTACTGGCCCAGACCTACTGATCCGGCAGAATGACGGCCGCCGCAGCGCTGTGGCGGCCGTCATGATCGAAGAGCTCGGAGCGGACATCGAAGCCATTGATGATATCAAGCAATAGCGGAGTCTTTCCGATGCGGCGACGCGCCTTCGTCGCCGGCCTGTCGGCCGGTAATCTGACGACACCGGCTCTGGGCGAGCAGGCTTTGCCGGCCCCGCTTCCGATATTGACCCCGACGGCGAAAGCACCCTCCTGCTTGCCATCGGTGCCGGTCCCCGCCCTCTGGTACTGTGAGACGCCGAAAGCCCGCAGTTCGGGAGAAACACGGCCATCCGCGCCCTAGTCAGCGAATGGCCGCACTTTCCCGGATCAGCCAGCCTGCTTCAGCTCGCTGTAGTTGCCACGCAGGTAGACCGTGACGGTCACGTCCTGCCGATCGCGATTGCGCCAGAACCAACCGTGGTTGCCGGTGAAGGCGGCAGTGATGGTCCCATCGTCCTCGGACTGGC
>JBBQDX010000303.1:0-5071 GCA_038320125.1 Rhodobacterales bacterium
TCGGATGGGATTTCGATTTCCAGATCGACATGCTGCCCGAAGAGAGCGATGCCGATGGCAATGCGCCCGACGGGCTGCCAAATGCCCTCGGCGACTTCCTCGAAGCGGTCGTGGACCGGAACCCCGATCTCGAGATCTACATCCTGCGGTGGAACGGCGCGGTGATCGTGGCGCCGGGCCAGGCGCTCTCGGCCCTCCAGTTGCGGGCGTTCGGCGACAACCGCGTCCATTTCGCGCTCGACGGCCACCACCCCTTCGGGGCCTGTCATCATCAGAAGATCGTCGTCGCGGACGATTCCATCGCGTTCTGCGGCGGCATCGATGTGACCGCGGACAGGTGGGACACCAGCGAGCACCTGCCCGACGATCCCCGCCGGCGTCGGCTGGACGGCAGCTCGTCCGGACCCTGGCACGACGCCACGACCGCCCTGGGCGGCCCAATTGCCGCAGCCCTCGGAGATCTCGCCCGCAAGCGGTGGAAGCGGGCGACGGGGGAGGATCTCGAGCCGCCGGCCGGTGCCAACACCCCGATCTGGCCCGAGGATCTGCTGGTCACGGTGGGCGACGTCGACATCGCGATCGCCCGCACCGAGCCGCCATTCGACGGAACGGATCTTATCAACGAGATCGAACGCCTTTGCCTCGACATGGTCCGGGCGGCGACCGACATCATCTACATCGAGTCGCAGTATTTCGCGGCCGACACGATCTGCGAGGCTTTGGAGGCGCGTCTGCGAGAACCGGACGGCCCGGAGATCGTGGTTATCAATCCGGAGGCCGCGCTCTCGGCTCTGGAAGACCAGGCGATGCATGTCCTGCGCGGCCGGATGATCGACCGGCTGCAGAAAGCCGATCCGGGCGACAGGTTCCGCATCTTCCATCCGGTCACGACGGCCGGCGATCCGATCTACGTCCACGCCAAGATCATGATCGCGGACGATCGGGCGCTGCGGATCGGCTCGAGCAACCTCGACAACCGCTCGCTCGGCTTCGATACCGAATGCGACGTCGCGATCGAGGGGTCGGACGGAGCGGCGGAAGCCATCACGGCCTTCCGCACCCGCCTTCTGGCGGAACATCTGGGCACGACGGAGGATGCGGTCGACGAGGCTGTCCGGCAGGCCGGATCGGTGATCGGCGCGATCGACCTGCTGAACCGGTCCGGGAAGCGTGGCCTGCACCCCATCGAATACCTGCCGGAGACATTCATCGGCAAATTTCTAGCCGACACGCGCCTGCTCGACACCCGCTATCTGCCGGGTCAGGCCGCATCGGCGGGCAGCGGCCTGCGCCCGCGCCATCTCGGGCTGCTCGCAGGCGGCATCGGTCTCGGCCTTGCCGGGTGGCTGGCGTGGCGGTATTGGGTGCGGCCCCGCGGGAGAGACTAGCCCGCGATGTCCGACACCCTTCGCGCCTCCGCCCCGGCCCGTCTCGGCCCGTCCAGCCCCCAGAAGGATCGCGGATCCGCCATCGCCAAGGGTCATCGGTCGCGCCTCGACCGCTGCGTCCGGCCGGGGCCGCGCCTCGGAGAGGCCGCCAGCCGCCGTCGCGTCCGCAATGCCGACGACAGCTCGCCGGGCCTCTCTTCCATTCGGGCGCTGCGACGTGCCCTGCGTCTCGTCGGTTATCGTGATGGGGGAGCAGGGCACGACAGTCGAGCTCGAGGCCGCAGGGCTTCGCCATCCGGCGCTCGGACCGCCGGAAGAGGCTTTGCGGCCGCAATTCAGGCCAGAGACGGGCGCCCGAACGAGGGCGAAACCTCGATCAGGAAGGGTTTCTCCTCTCGCTCGGTCCATGCGGATGCCTCGAACAACCAGCGGATCAGCGAACTTATGACCGTCCTGGGCGGCAACATGCCCTCCGAAGTCGTCCGAGAGGGTCGGTCGTGAGGCTCCGATCTGGTCCGATGACCTCCGGCTCGTCGCGAAGCAACACCGGCCGGGTTTCGCCTCCCTTCCGGCGACCGGCCCGGCGCAGGCGTCATGCCCACCGACCCCGTGTGCTCCAGTGTCGGAGGGGACGTGGCCCGAGAGATCTGACGCGCGTGTCTTTCGCCCGATGGGCTGGGCCGGGCCTTCCGGCGGCGGTCGCTCTGGTCCCTCCGCTGACATGCCGGCAGGCGCCTTCGACGTCCCGATGCGCGCCAGTCGGACGGCAAGGCTCGCAGGACGCCGCAGGATGGGCGGGTCCGGTCACCCGCCGCCGCCAATTCGGGCGATCTCCCGGGCCACCGTCTGCAGCCGAATGAAGGCGTCGTATCGCTCCGCGTGAGCCGCCGCCATCCGGGGCTCGCAGGCGGTCGCGATCCGCGACATCGTCCCCATCGCCTCCGTCATCCCGACGTGGCCGGCGGCGACCGCGCCCAGGATGGCCGATCCCAGCAGCACCGGCTCCTCCGCCTCGACCGCGAGGACGGGCAGCCCGGTCGCGTCGGCGAGCAACTGGCGCACCAGCGGATGTTGTCCCGCCCCGCCGCTGATGACGATCTGCCGGACGGGCGCGCCGTGCGACGACTGGGTCTCCACGATCTGCCGCAGCCCGTAGCCGATGCCGCAGATCCCCGCGACATAAAGCGCGATCAGGCTGGCTTTGTCGGTCTCCAGTCCCAGGCCGGCGATCACCGCGCGGGCCCGCGGGTCGGCGAAGGGCGCGCGGTTGCCCAGAAACTCGGGCACGACGTGAAGGCCACCGGCCAGGGACACGGCCTCGGAGGCGGAGTCCACCGCTTCGAGCGCCGCTTCGGCAAGGAGGACCGGGAGGGGCAATCCCTTGCCTTCCGCTATTAAACGCATGTCGACCGCCGCGGGATGCATCGCGAGAAGCCGGTCGATCGCCGCCCCCGCCGCCGACTGCCCCCCCTCGTTGAGCCACAACCCGGGAACCATCGCCGAGTGATACGGCCCCCAGACGCCGGGCACGAAGGCTGGCTCCCGGGTCGTGGTCATCGTGCAGGAGGAGGTGCCGAACACGTAGCCGAGGCTCCGCGTCGGATCGCCGGCCGTCCCCACGGTCCCGATCCCGCCCGCGTGGGCGTCGATCAGGCCGGCCCCGACCGGCGTGCCGACCGGCAGGCCGAGCGCCGCTGCCGCCACCTCCGTGAGCCCCACGCCGAGTGGCGTGCCCGGAGGCACGATCCGCGTTCCGATGCGCGCGAACCCCTCGTCGGCCAGGACACCCAGCCCGATCCGTCTGAAATAGCTCGCGTCCCAGCGGTTCTCATGGGCGAGATAGGTCCATTTGCAGGTCACCGTGCAGGTCGAGCGCGCCAGGCTGCCGGAGGCCTTCCAGGTGAGGAAATCGGTCAAGTCCATGAACTGCCAGGCGGCGTCGAAGATCGCTGGCCGGGTCTCGCGCAGCCAGAGCAGCTTCGGCGTCTGCATCTCGGGCGAGATCCGGCCACCGACATAGCGCAGCACCGCGTGGCCCGTCGCATTGATGCGTTCCGCCTGCCGCGTGGCGCGGTGGTCCATCCAGACGATGATGTCGCGGGCCGCATTTTCCGACGGGCCGACCGCGAGCGGCGTGCCGCCCGCGCCCAGGACGACGAGCGAGCAGGTCGCGTCGACTCCCATCCCGGCGATGCTCTGCGGGGCGACGCCGGCTCCGGCCAACGCCCCCCGCACCGATGCGCAGACTGCGCGCCAGATCTCGGCGCTCGACTGCTCGACGATGCCACCGGCTTCGCGGTAGAGCGCGATGTCGGTCTTCGCCATCCCGATCATTGCGCCGGAGGTGTCGAACACCCCTGCCCGCGCGCTGCCGGTGCCGACGTCGATCCCGATCAGGTGTCGTGTCAGGTGTCGTGTCATGGGCGCCTCTCAGGTCGATGTTGCCGGGCAGGATCACGATGTCGCTTATGGTGACAGGGCGCGGCCGGGTCAGCACGGAGAGGATGCAGTCCGAGACCTCCCGTCCCTCCATCAGGCTGCCGTTCGCAGGTGCCTTCTCCATCTTCGCCTTCGCTTAGTCGACAAGCCGCTCGGTCAAGACCCGGCCGGGCAGGACCGCGCCGACGCGGATGCCGTGTTTCGCGACCCGGCCGCCTGGTAGAATGGACAAAGGCCCGAACGGCGTGTTTCGAAGCGGCATGGATCGGCTCCCTCACGACCGGGATGACGCCCGCGATCGATGACGTAACGATGATGTCGCCCGATCCATGGTCGCGCAAGTCGCCAAGAACCGCGTGGATCGAGCGGAGAGCGGTCTTCACGTCGAGGTCGAGCATCCGGTCCCCCCGGTCCGGGTCGCCATCGATGACGTCGCCGCGCACATGAGCCTCCAGATTGGCATGCAGGATATCGAGGCCGCCCGCAATTTCGACGATCCGCCGGGCCTGGGACGCCCGGCTCTGTCCCGCGAGGCTGTCGAGGATGACGGCGATGGCGAGGACGCCGCCGGCGATCCTGTCGCAGAGGTTCGACGACAGGTTGAGCAGCGTCGGGCTGTTGGCGATGGACAGGATCACGATGGTGCCAAGAATTGCCGACCGGGCCGACCCCCGGGCCACCAAAGACCGAAGATCCCCCGATGACGGCGGCGATGGCGTTCAGGTTCGCGTCGCCGGTGCTCGCCTGCTGACTGGCCGAGGCGAGACTCGCCGACGACGGCACGCCGCCCAGAGCCGCGACCATCGAACGGGCGACGAAGGAGGAGATTTGGATCCGCTTGCCGTCGATCTTGGCCCGCCGCGCGGCCTCCGCGTTGCCGCCCGCGGTTATCATCATCCGGCCCAACTGCGTGCTTGTGAAAGGACAGTTCATCGCCACCACCAGAGCCACGAAAAGCGCGAACATTCAGGGGATGCCCCGTCCGGTGTCGAGGTGCCAGACCGCAACCAATAGGCCCGCCGTCGGGGCCGTCGCCGTGACCACCAGTCCCGGCAGGGAGCCCGCAGAAAGATTGGCCGCGCGCCGCCGGGCTCCTGAGCAGTCAGAGGTGGTCGCGGGATTTCGGACCAGTTGCTAAGCTATAGCAACTGACGAAGGACTAACCTGAAATGACAAAACGGAAACGCTATTCTGCGGATTTCAAGGCCAAGGTGGCGTTGGCAGCCATTCGCGAGGAGCTGACG
>JBBQDX010000304.1:0-5047 GCA_038320125.1 Rhodobacterales bacterium
CCCTCGCCGCAGTGCGGGCAGAGACGCGGATCGGTGCCGTCGCCCTTGTCGGGAAAGAGATGCGGCTCCAGCACCTCGTTGATCTTTTCGAGCACCTCGGTGATCCTGAGTTCGCTGGTCTCGCCGATGGCGGCCGAGAAGTCGCGCCAGAACCGGCACAGCACGTCCTTGTAGTCCTTGTCGCCCGCCGACACCTCGTCGAGCTCCTCCTCCAGGCCGGCGGTGAAGTCGTAGCTGACGTAACGGCGGAAATAGTTCGACAGGAAGGCCGTCACCAGCCGCCCCTGATCCTCCGGGAAGAGCCGGTTGCCCTCCTTGCGCACGTAGCCGCGGTCGACGATCGTCGACAGGATCGAGGCGTAGGTCGAGGGCCGGCCGATGCCCAGCTCCTCCATCCGCTTGACCAGCGTGGCCTCGGTGTAGCGCGGCGGCGGCTGCGTGAAATGCTGCTGGCCGAGCACCGCGTTCGACGGCGACCTCAGCAGCGCGTTGTCGGAGGTCTCATCAGCATAGGCCGCCACCTTCTTGGCCGCGTCGCCCTGATGGATCGCGGGCAGACGCCGGTCGTCGCCCTCCTCCGCATCCTCGTCGCGGCCCTCGGTATAGACCGCCATGAAGCCGTCGAAGACCACGACCTGACCGGTGGCGCGCAGCTCCACCTGCTCGGCCCTGTCGCGCACCGTCACCGTGGTGCGTTCCAGCCTGGCGGGCGACATCTGGCTTGCCAGCGTGCGCTTCCAGATCAGGTTGTAGAGCTGCTTCTGGTCCTTCTCGAGCCGCAGCTCGCCGGCCGCCTTCGTCATCTCCGTGGGCCGGATGCACTCGTGGGCTTCCTGCGCGTTCTTGGCCTTGTTCTTGTAGATGACGGGCTTTTCGGGAACGTATGCCTTGCCGTAGCGCGCGCCGATGGCGTCGCGTGCCGCCGTGACCGCCTCGGGCGCCATGTCGATGCCGTCGGTCCGCATGTAGGTGATGTGGCCCGCCTCGTAGAGACGCTGCGCCGTGGACATGCAGGCCTTTGCCCCCATGCCGAACTTGCGGCTGGCCTCCTGCTGCAACGTCGACGTCATGAACGGCGGGGAGGGGTTGCGGATCGCGGGCTTGGCCTCGACGCCGGTGACGGTCAACTCGCGGCTCTCCACGGCCTGCACGGCGAGTTCGGCCTGCGTCGCGTCCGCGAGGTCGAAGCGGTCGAGTTTCTTGCCCGCCAGCGATACCAGCCGCGCCTCGAAGGTCTGGCCGCGCGGCGTCTCCAGCATGGCGCGGACCGACCAGTATTCGCGGGTGTCGAAGGCCTCGATCTCCATCTCGCGCTCGACCACGAGGCGCAGGCTGACCGATTGCACCCGCCCGGCCGACTTGGAGCCCGGCAGCTTGCGCCAGAGCACCGGCGAGAGGTTGAAGCCCACCAGATAGTCGAGCGCCCGGCGGGCGAGGTAGGCGTGCACCAGCGGCGTGTCGATCTCGCGCGGGTTGGCGATGGCCTCCTGCACGGCCTTCCTGGTGATCGCGTTGAAGGCCACGCGGCTGACCGGCATGTCCTTTTTGATCCCCCGGCGCGCCAGCAGCGTCTCCTGCAGGTGCCAGCTGATCGCCTCGCCCTCGCGGTCGGGGTCGGTGGCGAGGATCAGGTTGGGGTCGGACTCCAGCGCGTCGGCGATGTCCTTGATGCGCTTCTTGCTGTCCGCCGGGATCTCCCAGGTCATGTCCCAGGACCCCCCGGTGTCGACCGAGCCGTCCTTGCCCACGAGGTCGCGGACGTGGCCGTAGCTGGCGAGGACGGTGTAGCCGGACCCCAGATAGCCGTTGATTGTCTTGGCCTTGGCCGGGGATTCGACGACGACGACGGGCATGGGCAGGAACCTCGAAACTGTTCGATATCGGGGGTTCTGCGGGCCGGCGATGGTCCAGCCCCCTTGGGCCGGGGACCATGTGGGGGGTGCCGGGCGATTGTCAATGCCGGCCCTCCGGCCACCCCGGAGGCCGTCAGAGGCGGACCAGAGCCCCGCCGGCGCGGCGCGCGACGAGGCCCGACAGCTCCATTTCGCTGAGCAGCATGACCAGCCGGTCGGGCGCCACGGCACCGGCCGCCGAGAGGTCGCGCAGCAACTGGTCCGTGGCGACGGGGACCGGCGAGAGGAGGCCGAGGATGCGGTCCTGCAACGATGCATCCTGCGGCGCAGGGCTTGTGGACAGGTCCGGCGGGACATCGGGCCGGGTGGCGCGGAACGTGGCGCGCGGCAGGCGCGTCGGGCCGTCGGTCCCGCCCGCCAGCACCTCGAGGATGTCGTCCACCCCGCGCACCAGCCCCGCGCCGTCGCGCAGCAACAGGTTGCAGCCCGCCGCGCGCCCGTCGAACGGGTGGCCCGGCACGGCCATGACCTCGCGCCCCTGGTCGGCGGCGTCGCGGGCGGTGATCATCGAGCCGGACCGCACCGCCGCCTCCACCACGACGACGACCTGCGACACGCCGGAGACGATGCGGTTGCGGCGCGGGAAGTCGCGCGCCTGCGGCCCGTGGCCAAAGGCGCGTTCCGAGAGCGACAGACCCTGCGCCGCGATGCGCGCCCCCAGCTCCACGTTCTCGGGCGGATAGACCCGGTCGAGCCCGCCCGCGTGAACGGCGACGGTGCCGCCGGGAAGCGCCGCCTCATGCGCCGCCGCGTCGACGCCGCGCGCGAGGCCCGAGACGACCGTGACGCCCGCCTCCGTCAGCGCGCGGCCGAGGGCGCGGGCCATGCGGAGCGCCAGCGAGGAGGCGTTGCGGGTGCCGACGATGGCGACGCAGGGACGCGCCAGAAGATCGGTGTCGCCTTGCGCCCAGAGGACCCCCGGGGCGTCGCCGATCTGGGCCAGGCGTTCGGGATAGCCGGGCGCGCCGAGGGTAAGGAGGCGCGCGCCGTGCTTGCGGGCGGCGCGAATCTCGGCGCGGATCGTGGCCTCGGAGGCGACCTCGTAGCGGGCGTCTCCCGCCGCGCGCGCCATCTCGGGGACGGCGGCGAGTGCCGCGACGGCGTCGCCGTGCTCGGCGATCAGGCGGCGGAAGGTGGCCGGCCCGACGCGGTGGGAGCGCGAGAGCCGCAGCCGCGCGAAGAGCTCCTCCTGCGACGGGGCCGCGACGAACGCCGGACGCGGGGTTTCCACCCCGCCGTCGAACGCCGCCTCGCTATCGGGAATCGCATCTTTCATCCGGGCATTTCGCCCATCCGAGGTTGCAGAACGGTTAAACCGCGGCGCCATTTTTCCGTCAGCAAAGCGGCGTAATGCTGCAGAGGGGCGCAACGGCTCTCAGAAAGACACGCCCTCCCGTCACCCTCCGGCGGCAGAGCCGCCGATGGTCAGGCCGCCGATCAGCAGCGTCGGCTGGCCCACGCCCACCGGCACCCATTGCCCCGCCTTGCCGCAGTTCCCCATGCCCGGATCCAGAGCCATGTCGTTGCCGATGGCGCGGATGTTGGTGAGGGCGGTGGCGCCGTCGCCGATCAGGGTCGCGCCCTTCACAGGTTCCTGCACGACACCGCCGCGCACCCGGTAGGCCTCGGTGCAGGAGAACACGAACTTGCCGTTGGTGATGTCGACCTGGCCGCCGCCGAAGCCGACCGCGTAGATGCCGTCGCGCAGGTCGGCCACGATGTCGCCGGGCACCGCATCACCGCCCAGCATGTAGGTATTGGTCATCCGTGGCATCGGCTTGTGGGCGTAGCTCTCGCGCCGCCCGTTGCCGGTCGGGGCCACGCCCATCAGCCGCGCGTTCTGCCGGTCCTGCATGTAGCCCACGAGGATGCCGTCCTCGATGAGGATGTTCTTCGCAGATGGCGTGCCCTCGTCGTCCACGGTGATCGAGCCGCGCCGGTCGGGCATGGTGCCGTCGTCGAGCACGGTGACGCCGGGGGCGGCGATGCGCTGGCCCAGCAGACCCGCGAAGGCGGACTGGTTCTTGCGGTTGAAGTCGCCCTCGAGCCCGTGCCCCACGGCCTCGTGCAGGAGGATGCCGGGCCAGCCCGCGCCCAGCACCACGTCCATCGTGCCCGCGGGGGCGGGGACGGCGGAGAGGTTGACGACGGCGATGCGCAGCGCCTCGCGCGCCGTCCGCTGCCAGCTGTCCTGGCTCATCAGGCCCTCCAGACCCACGCGCCCGCCGCCGCCGGCGTTGCCGGTTTCGCGCCGCCCGTTCTCCTCGACGATGATCGAGACGTTGAGGCGGACCATCGGGCGGACGTCCGACACCGAGCCGCCTTCGGGGCGCAGGATCTCGACTTCCTGCAGCGAGGCCGCCAGCGAGGCGGAGACCTGCACCACGCGGCGGTCCAGCGCCCGTGCGAAGGCGTCGATCTCGCGCAGGGTGTCGAGCTTGACCGCGAAGGCCTGCCCGGAAATCGGGTCGGCGTCGGTATAGAGCCTGCGGTTGGTCCCCGCAGGGGCCTCCGCCAGTGTCCCGCCGCCGTCGCCCACGGCGAGGCGGGCGGTCTCGGCGGCGCGCTTCAGCGAGGGCCCGGAGATTTCGGTCGAATGGGCGTATCCCGCCGTCTCGCCCCGCACCGCGCGCAGGCCAAACCCCTCGGAGGCATCGTAGCTCGCCGTCTTGACCCGCCCGTCGTCGAACACCACGACCTCGGAGCGACGGCGTTCGAGAAAGAGTTCCCCGTCGTCGCCTCCCGCGAGAGTCTCGCGCAGGGTGCGCAGGGCGGCGTCGCGGTCGAGCAGGGTCTCGAAGGGACGGAAGGGGGCATCGATGGTCATGGGCGTCCTCGTCTGGTTCAACCTCTAGATAGGGCGGGCGCGGCCCGGTTCCGAGGGCCTTCGGGATCGCGCGCGATTAGAGCGGTCGGGGCGGTCGGGACGGAGCCCGCGACTTCGGCGGCAGGACCGGGGGGATCCCGCAACGGGGCCCGGGACCCGCCGCGCCCGGACGCGGGAGGCCCGGACGCGGGAAGACGGCCGTCCGGAATGCCGCCGGCGCGGGGACCGTGGCGGGTGCGACAGATGGCGCGAAGTCGGTGGGCGGGCCTTGCGGAGTCGGGGGCGGGTATGGGAATAGCCGGTCGAG
>JBBQDX010000305.1:0-4992 GCA_038320125.1 Rhodobacterales bacterium
GATAATCGGTCTGGGGCTGTTCCTCGAGACGAATCCTGCGGAAGCTCGAGACGATATCCTGCGGAAGAAAGTCCGGCGCGCGCCGTCCCGGACGACGGCGACGGCATCTCCGGGCAACCCGGTATCGTGCAGTCGCCGGAGTACGACCCCCAGATGCCGGAGCACGACCCCCAGATACCAATGCGCTTCGGCGTGAGCGCGACCACGCCGACGCTGCACCCGCAAGCGATCGATGCGATCGATGCCGACATCGGCATCCCCTCGCCCCTGCGCCCCGACGCGGAGGGCAACCGCGCGGAGGCACCGCCCGCCTGTCGCGCGGCCCCAGGCGAATGCACCGCAGAGCAGGACGGGCGCGCGGTGGCGGGCGGCAGCCTCGACCTTGTCACCTGCCAAACGAGCACGCTGACGATACCGAAGCGCGACGATGCGGACGACTCGTGAATGCTGCGCGGCGAGGCGCCGTTCGTGCACGACGGTGGCACCTCCTGTCACGTCCCGCAGGTCCTTACCGGACGGGTGGAGGACCGGCCTGACCACAGTTTCCAGCCGGTCTGGCCGACGCGCGACTTCCTGCTGCACGACGTTGGCCCCGGCCCCGCCGAAAACCTGCGCGCGGGCTCCGCCACCGGCGCCGAATGGCGCAGCGCGCTGCTCCGAGGCCCTGACCCTACGGAACAGGTCTCGGGACCACGTCAATGCCGACACGACGGACGGGCACGGAGCATCGTCGACGCGATCCTGTGGCACGGCGGCGAGGGTCGGATGTCGCGATGCCTCCGGCAGCCCGTCCGCCCCGACCGCGCCGCCCTGCCGACCTTTCCGGAGGCGCCATGATCCGCGTCCCAACCCTGCCGCTCCCCGTTTCCGTCGTCTGCGCGCCCTCGATGTCGGATGTCGGGGCGGCCCTCGATAGCCACATCCTGCCCGGGAGGGCGCGGTTCAAACGGACGCCGGCCACGCTGGCGTGTGCGGCCAGCGACCTTGCCAAGCCGAAACCGCCTGCAAAGAAGCGGCACCGGCCCGGGCTGCCGTATCGCGTCTTGCCCCCGCCCCGGAGGAAGAGGAAGGACGCAGCCGCGCCGTGCTCTTCCGGTCCGTCGATCAGGACGCCGCCGCATCGTGCTCTTGTCGTCCGTCGAGCGGGACGCAGCCGCGCCTTGCGCCGCGCCGGCTCAAGGCGGCGGGTGCGCCCGCGTGGGGGCCGCAGGGCACCGCCCGTGACCCGATCGCAGCGCGCTGCGTCGGGCCGCTGGAGCTCTCGATCTTCGAGGGCGACGCGCAGCCCTGCCCCCGAACCGCGCCATTGCGCAGGCCCTGGTCGCCACGGCGCAGGCCATCGCGGATGGCCGGACAGGTGGGTGCGCCGAAGCGATGCGCTCCGCCAGGCCCGGCAACACTCGGTTCCTCGGTGCCGACGTAACCGGTGCCGCATTCCGCAAGGCGCTCCTCACCGGGCTTTCCTGCCGCGCCGACACACTGCCGGCGTCGCCGAGCGCGAACCTCCGACGGTCTTCGCCCAGCTTGCAGGGAACTGCGCGCCTCCGCCCTCGGTGCCGATAGTGATCGCATCGCTCCAGGGGTTGCGCGATCCTACGGGCGTCGCTCGCCAAAGCGCGGCGCACCGAAGTGGACATTGCCGCGCCCTCGAACCGGCGGATCACATGGAGGACCGCGCCTTCGCGGCCGTCGAGGGTCCTGTCGCGCGCTTCGAGGGAGGCGCTGCGGACCGCGATGCGCATTGCCCGCGCGGTCGCCGGCAAGGAGATGGGGCGTTTCTGAATGTGACCGTCGGATACGATCCGAAGGATGGGGACCGATTGCTGACCCGCTGCTGCTTCTCACTGCCGCCGGCGCGGCTCTCGTCGCTTCCGCCCCGATGGTCACCGACGGTGGCGGCATCGCCGGGGGCGGCGTGGCGCGCAAGCATGAGATGGGCTCGGACGATCATTCGGCCGCGCCCGACCTCGCTTGCCACTTCAGAGGATCATCGACCGGATGCCGTAGGCCACGATGCCGAGCGCCAGGATCGAACCGGCCCAGAGGACCACGAACCATCCGATTCGCCTGGCCCATGGGGCCGGGGCGGCAGGCTCTCGGCGCTCCTCGACGCTGGCTGGCCGGCGCATCAATGGTAGCCCGTGTCCGACCCGACCTTGCCCCGGAAGACCCAGTAGGAGTAGGCCGTGTAGGCAAGGATCACGGGCAGCAGGACGCTGGCGCCCACCAGCATGAAGATCTGGCTGGCGCGCGGGGCCGCCGCCTCCCAGATCGTCACCTCGGTCGGCACGATGTAGGGAAACATCGACATGCCCAGGCCCCCGAAGCACAGGATGAAGAGGAGGAGCGCCAGCACGAAGGGCCGGTATTCGTGGCGATGCACCGTCAGGGATCGGAACATCGCCGCCGCGATGACGAGGACGGCGACGGCCACGCTTCCGGCCAGCACGATCCGCCAGTCCGCGAACCAGCGGTTGTAGTAGCCCTCCTGCAGGAACGGCGTCCAGAGGCTGACGATACCGATAAAACCGATGGTGCCGATCCCCAGCGGCCAGGCGCGGGCACGCATCCGCTCCTGCAGCGGCCCTTCGGTCTTCGCGACAAGCCAGGTCGCGCCGAGCAGCATGTAGCCCACCACGACCGCCGCGCCGACAGTCAGCGAGAACGGCGTCAGCCAGTCCCACCAGCCGCCCGAATAGGCCCGTGCCGCCTCGTCGATGTCGATGCCCTGCAGCAGGCCGCCCAAGGCCACGCCCTGCGAAAAGGCCGCCACGGTGGAGCCGCCGATGAACGCGAGATCCCAGACGCCGCGCCAGCGTTCGGTGCGCCAGCGGAACTCGAACGCGACGCCCCGGAAGATGAGCGCCAGCAGCATCGCGATGATCGGCGCGTAGAGGGCAGGCAGGATCAGCGCGTAGGCCAGCGGGAAGGCCGCGAAGAGCCCGCCGCCGCCCAGCACCAGCCAGGTCTCGTTGCCGTCCCAGACCGGGGCGACGGTGTTCATCATCACGTCGCGGTCACCCCGCTTTCGCTCGGCGGCGAAGAGGATGCCGAGACCGAGGTCGAAGCCGTCGAGCACGACGTAGACCATCACCGCGAAGGCGATGAGAAAGGCCCATACCACCGTGAGATCGAAGGATATTCCGTCGGCGAACGGCATCGGTCACTCTCCCGGCTGGGCGGCTTCGGGGCGGCGTTTGGCTTCCCCCTGGGCCGGCGTGGTGCCCGCGGTGCGGGTCGGTCCCCTGACGCTGTCGGCGAGACGCGGCTCGTCGCTGCTGGGCTCCCCCGCCATCAGACGCAGGATGTAGAAGGTGCCGGCACCGAACACCGCGAAATAGATCACGATGAAGGCGACGAGCGAGGCCCCGACCGCCGGAGCGGCCAGCGGCGCGGCGCTGTCGACGGTGCGCAACATGCCGTAGACGGTGAAGGGTTGCCGGCCCACCTCCGTCGTGATCCATCCGGCCAGCACCGCGACGAGGCCCGAAGGCCCCATCGCGAGGGCGGCGCGGTGCAACCAGGGCATGTCGTAGAGGCGCCCTCTGAACCGCGCCCAGAGCGACCAGAGCCCGACCCCCAGCATCGCGAAGCCGATCGACACCATGATGCGGAAGGACCAGAAGACGATCAGCACCGGCGGCTGATCTTCGTCGGGGATCGTGTCGAGGCCGGCGAGCGGCGCGTTCAGGTCGTGCTTTAGGATCAGCGACGACAGCTTCGGGATGCCGACGGCATAGTCGAGCGTCTGCGTCTCGTCGTTGGGGATGCCGAAGAGGTAGAGCGGCGCGCCCTCCTCGTGGCTCTCGTAATGCCCCTCCATCGCCATCACCTTCTGCGGCTGATGCTCCAGCGTGTTGATGCCGTGCAGGTCGCCCAGCCCGATCTGCATCGGCGCCACGATCGCCGCCATCCACATCGCCATGGAGAACATCGTCCGCGTTGCGGGGGTCGCGATCTCTCCGCGGCGGCGATGGCGCAACAGATGGAACGCCGCGACGCCGCCGACGATGAAGGCGGTCGTCAGATAGGCGGCCGTGACGGTGTGCATCAGGCGGTAGGGAAACGACGGATTGAAGATGATCTGCCAGAAGTCCTCCGGCAGGAACTGTCTGGTGTCCGGGTCGATGGAGAAGCCGGCGGGCGTATGCATCCAGCTGTTGACCGACAGGATCCAGAAGGCCGACAGGAAGGTGCCGAACGCGACCGTGGCGCAGGCGACCATGTGCAGCCCGTCTCCGACCCGCTCGCGGCCGAACAGCATGATGCCGAGGAACCCGGCCTCGAGGAAGAACGCCGACAGCACCTCGTAGGCCATCGGCCCGCCGATCACCGGGCCCGCCTTGTCGGCGAAGACCGACCAGTTGGTGCCGAACTGGTAGGACATGACGATGCCCGAGACGACGCCCATCGCGAAGGCCAGCGCGAAGATCTTGATCCAGTACCGGAAGAGGTCGAGGTACTTGTGCTCCCGCGTCCAAAGCCACAACCCGTTCAGGACGGCAAGATAGCTCGCCAGCCCGATGGTGAAGGCGGGAAACAGGAAGTGGAAGGAGACCGTGAAGGCGAACTGGATACGCGCGAGCAGGATGGCGTCGAAGGATCCGAGCATCTCGTTTCCGATATCTGGCGCAGGACGGGCAAGCGAACCCGGCCGGCGGAGGAGCGTTCGGGCGCGCCGCACCCGGCCGCCTCGTGCGTGCAGATGTATATGCCGACATGGCCGCACAAAGCGACCCTTCGCCGCATCGCAGCGCAAACGCCCCGGCAATTGGTGAAACGGAAGCGAGGCGGAAATGGTGCCCGGGGGCGGAATACAGAGATAAACTGTTTCTAACGGCTACGCCTTACCATCGGGTTCGCTTCCCATACAGTTTACCATCAATCCGAAATCGTTCGTTGGTCCGATTCCCCTTTCGGCCCGAATGTTGGCAAGCGTCCCACTGGACGGGCGCACCCGCTCACCCCTCATAATAGAGAAAGCCCCAGTGC
>JBBQDX010000306.1:0-4981 GCA_038320125.1 Rhodobacterales bacterium
GAACCTGAAATCGGACATTTCCATGCCCTCGTTCTGAAGCCGGTATTCCGGCGTCGCCCGATACTTGTCGAACTCCGCCTGCCAGTCGGTCTCCGACAGCGGCGGCACGGTGCCGGTCACGAGGTTCCACTCGGTGATCGACAGGCCGGAATCGGTCAGCCGGGTCATGCCGCCCACCGGGATGATCAGCAGGACCAGGACCAGCAGCATCGCCAGCCAGACGCGGACGGCCCCGCGGGAGCCGCGCCTGCCCGCGTCGATGCCGCCGGTGGTGGCCACGGGGCGTTCCGCCGTGGCAACGTCCTCGAAGATCGCGCGTTTCGCCATGTCCCGCTCCTTGCCATGCGCGCCTCAGGTATTCCCTCGGCCGCGCTCCTTCCAGCGCACCATCTGTCGCATCATGCCGTGAAACATCTGCACGTCCTCGCGGGTGAGCGGCATCCGGCTCCACATGTTGCGAAGGTTCAGCTTCATCGACGGACCCTTGTGCCCGGGCCAGAAGAAGCCCGCCTCGTCCAAGCGCGCTTCGTAATGCGCGATCAGCGCTTCGGTCTCGGCGTGGCTGGCCCAGTCGGTCTCCACCAGCCCGTCGATCCGCGCCGCGGGGGCGCCGGTCGCGCGCCGCCATTCGTAGGCCATCAGGAGCACGCATTGCCCGAGGTTGAGCGAGGGGAACTCCGGGTTCACCGGCACCGAGACGATGGCATTGGCGCGGGCGATGTCGTCGTTCTCGAGCCCCGTGCGCTCCGGCCCGAAGAGCACCGCGACGCGTTCGCCCCGCGCGCCCCGCGTCCGGACTTCGGCCATCGCGGCTTCGGGCGACCAGACCGGCTTGGTCAGATCGCGGTCGCGCGCGGTCGTGGCGAAGACGAAGCTGCAATCCGCCACCGCCTCGGCGGTGGTCTCGGCGATGCGCGCCGCGTCGAGCACCCGGCCCGCACCGCTGGCCAGCGCCACCGCCCGCTCGCTAGGCCAGCCGTCGCGGGGGGCCACGACGCGCATGTGCTCGAGCCCGAAGTTCAGCATCGAGCGCGCCGCCGCGCCGATGTTCTCGCCCATCTGCGGGCGCACCAGAACGAAGGCCGGCGCAAGCGGATCGGAAGCGGTCGGGTCCATGCCCGCGGCCTATCCCGCCGCCGCTCGCGGCGCAACGTCCCCCGCCGCTTGCGGCGCAACCTTCCCGGCAGCTCGCGGCGCAACCTTCCCGGCAGCTCGCGGCGCAACGTCCCCCGCCGCTTGCGGCGCAACCTTCCCGGCGATAGTCGGGCGCGTGGACAGGCCCGGCGGAGCGGGTGCCGGAGCCGACGGGGACGAGACGATGACCGACATGCCGCAGATCTACCTCGTGACCCCGCCCGAGATCGACGCGCCCTTCGCGGACCGCCTCGCCGCCGTGCTGGATGCCCAGGATGTCGCCTGCCTGCGCCTGACGCTGGCCAGCCGCGACGAGGACCGGGTGATGCGCGCCGCCGACCTCTGCCGCGATGTCGCGCACCGCTTCGACGTGCCGCTCGTCATCACCGACCATGTCGCCCTGGTGGAGCGGATGGGCCTCGACGGCGTCCACCTGACCGAACCGAAGCCCCTGCGCAAGCTGCGCGCCGACTGGGGGCCGGACCCGATCATCGGGGCGTTCTGCGGTACCTCGCGCCACGACGGCATGACCGCGGGCGAGGCCGGGGCGGATTACATCGCCTTCGGACCGGCGGGGGCCACGACGCTCGGCACCGGCGCGCGGGCGGAGGCGGAACTCTTCGCCTGGTGGTCCGAGATGATCGAACTGCCGGTGGTGGCGGAGGGCGCGCTCGATGCCGGGACCATCGCCGCGCTGGCGCAGGCCACCGATTTCATCGCGCTCGGCGAGGAGATCTGGTCCGCCGCCGACCCCGCCGCGCGCCTGCGCGAGCTGACCGCCGCCTTCAGGAACTGAGCGCCCGGTCCAACCCGGAGCGCACCGCCGCCTCCGCCGCGCGGGCCAGCGCCTTGCGGTCGGCAAAGTCGCCGACGATGAGAGGCACATGATAGGTCACCTCGATCCTGCCGTGCCGCCGCTGCGCCAGCATCCGCAACAGGTGCACGGCGAAGGGCTCGTCGCCCCACCAGCCGTAGAAGCTGTCGGCAACCCCCGCCGGGGCATGATAGGCCAGCGTGACCGGCTGCACCTGCATGTCCGGCAGCCCGCCCGGGACGAAGGCCGCGAAGAGGGTGGTCTTGAACGGCAGCACGCGGCGGCCGTCGGTGCTCGTGCCTTCGGGAAAGAACAGGAGCCGGTGGCCGGCGCGCAACCGTTCCTCGAACACGAACTTCTGCGCCGCCGCCGCGCGCGGGTCGCGACGAATGAACACCGTTCCCGTCGCCCGCGCCAGCCAGCCGATGCCGGGCCAGGAGGCGACCTCGAGTTTCGAGACGAAGTAGATGCGTTTGGACGCGTTGAGCGCGAAGATGTCGAGCCAGGACGCATGGTTCGAGACGACCGCCCCCGTACCGCGCATCACCGCGCCGCGCACGTCGCGCCTGAGGCCCAGAAGGAACAGCGCCGCGACGCAGACGCCTTGCGTGATCCAGGGCGTGACCGGACGCCGGAGACCGCAGAGCGGCCGCTCCACCAGCCGCACGAGGAGGAGAAGGAGGAGGCCGCCGAAGACGACGGCCGCCATCGGCACGGCCCGGCGCAGCACGCGCAGCCAGTCGCGCGCGCCCGGACGAGGCCCGGGGATATGCGGCGCCGCATCCCAGGTCATCGGCCGGGGCCCCCACGACCCACGGACCCGGCGTGCCGCGCCGCAAGCAACGGCGTGGCGCGCGCGAGATCGAGCAGGACGCAGACGTCCACCGTGTCGAAGGCGGCATCGACATAGGCTCCCTCGCCGACCCAGGCCCCGGCGCGCAGATAGGTCTTGATGAGCGCGGGCACCTCGCGCATCGCGGACCTCGGCGCCGCGCCCGAGACGGCCACGGCTCCGGGTCCGTGCGCCACCGGGCATATCTCCGCGGGAGCCAGCGCCTCCTGCCGCAGACGGCGGAGCGCTGGCATATGGCGCGCCGGATCGGCCCCGGGAAAGGAGGCCGCGCCCAGCAGCACTTCGGTGCCGCGCGCCTGAAGGACGTCCAGCAGGCCCCTGAACAGAACCATCCCGACCGCGCCGCCGCGATAGTCGCGGTGCAGACAGGCGCGCCCGGTCTCGGCCAGGGCCCGGCCCGATGCCCGCAACGCCGACAGATCGAACTCCCGCATCGTGCTGGCGCAGCCGGTCGCGAGCCGGAGGGTCGCCACCACGCCGGCATCGGGGCGGGCGGCGTCGTGCAGGATCAGGTGGTCGCTGGTCGCGTCGAAGCCGTCCTCCTCGGCATCCGCCCGCGCCCCCATCTCGTCGACGAAGACCGCGCGGCGCAGGGCCAGCGCCTTGGCTACGAGATCGGGGTCGCGGGTCAGGACGAGGCGCAGGTCGGGCGGCATGGGTCGATCCCCTAGAAGCCCGCCCGGTTCCGCGCAACCGCCGGCCGCCGGGCAGGGCGCGGGCGTCAATACTTCCTTAACCTCGATGGAGCTTAACCCTACGACCAGGTATCGCATGCCTGCGGCGCTTCACCCGAACTGTGGAACCAGATCGATGCGACGAACGTCAATGACCTGCTTGCCCGCGTGTTCGAAATTGACCGTAACGCGGGTCCCGATAACCGATTGCACCTGCCCCAGGCCCCAATCGTCGGCCTGCGGATGCCGAACCAGCATCCCCGGCTCCAATATGGACCCGAACTTATTCATCGAAAGGTTCCGCTTGTGACAAACATGGCCGAAATTAGCGCTCGCGACGACGACGAGCCAGACCTGATCGCCCTCCTCGGATCGCGGCTCTGCCACGATCTCGTCAATCCGCTGGGCGCGATCGGCAACGGGCTGGAGCTGCTCGAGCTGTCTGGCGGCGGCGGCGGCGACGAGATGGCGCTGGTTCGGGCCTCGCTCGATTCGGCCCTTGCGCGCGTCCGTTTCTTCCGGATGGCGTTCGGCTCCTCGATGTCCGATCCGATGGTGCCGGCGCGGGAGATGCGCGAGGCGCTCGGGGCGATGTATGCCGAGACGCGCACGAAGATCCTGTGGCGCGACGAGGAGGATCGACCCCGCAGCGAGATGCAGCTGGCCTGTCTCGCGCTGAATTGCATCGAGGTTGCGACGCCCTGGGGGGCCACGGTCGAGGTCACGCGCAACAAGGCGGCCTGGGTGATCCACGTCGACGCGAAGCGCCTGAAGATCGACGCACCCCTCTGGCAGAGCCTCGGGCGCAGCGATCTGCCCGCCGATCTCAAGGGCTCGGAAGTGCAGTTCGGCATTCTCGGGCGGGCGGCGCGGCGGTTGCGGCGCCCGGTCTCGGTGAGCGCCGACGAGACCCATCTGAGCCTCATCGTCTGAAGCCTCAGAGCGCCCGCAGCCCGGTGCGGAACCGGGCCGCGTTCTGCCGGTAGTGCTCCGCCGATCGCAGCAGCGCGGCCCGTGCCGCCTCGTCGAGCTCGCGCACGATCCGGCCCGGCGCGCCCATCACGAGGGACCCGTCGGGAATGGTCTTGCCCTCGCTGACGAGCGCGCCGGCCCCGATCAGGCAACCGCGCCCGATGACCGCACCGTTCAGGACCGTGGCGCCCATTCCGACGAGCGTGCCATCGCCGATCGTGCAGCCGTGCAGCATCGCCTTGTGCCCCAAGGTAACGTTCTCCCCGATGGTGCAGGGAAAGCCCAGGTCCGAGTGGAGGACGCAATTGTCCTGGATGTTGGAGCCGGTCCCCACCGTCAACGGCTCGTTGTCGCCGCGCAGGATCGCCCCGAACCATATCGAGACCTCCGCCGCGAGGCTGACGCGGCCGATCACATGGGCGCCGGGCGCGACCCAGACCCCCCGGCCGACCTCGGGCAATACATCGTCCAGGGCGTAGATCATGGTTCTCTCCTGCGGAATTCGTCGGTCAGGGTGCGGGTGAAATCGCTCAG
>JBBQDX010000307.1:0-4964 GCA_038320125.1 Rhodobacterales bacterium
TGGCTCGCCCGGGTGAGCGAGGCGCTGGCGCGCGCGGACGGGACGGTGGTGGTCGCCTGCTCCGCCCTGAAGCGCAGCTACCGGGACCGGATCCGGCAGGGGGGACCGGTAATCTTCGCGCTTCTCACCGGTCCGCGCGACGTCGTCGCGGAGCGGATGCGGCGGCGGACCGGCCATTTCATGCCGGTCTCCCTGCTCGACAGCCAGCTTGCCATCCTGGAGCCACCCGGCGCCGGCGAGGTTTTCATCACCGCCGACCTGACCCGGACGCCGGAGCGGATCGTCGGCACTCTGCTGACGCAGCTGCGCACCCTCGGCTGACCCGCGGATGCGAGGGGATCAGCCCTCCTCGAGAACCGCGCAGGCGACGCGATCGCCCGAATCGCCCGACGGCTGGCTGGTGTAATCGTCCGGGCCGGCATGGATGATGAGGGCGGAGCCGTCGGCGTCCATCAGGGTCGCGATGTCGAGCCGGTCCGTCAGCGCCTCCATCGAGAGCACGCCGTCGTCCTCGACGATGCCGTTGGGCAGGTCGCCGGGGTGCGGCCCGCCCGCGACGAGGCCGTGCATTGCGTCGCCGGCGATATGGCCGCCCGCCGCCTTGCCGCCCTCCTCGCAGGAGCCGACCTCGTGCAGGTGGACGCCGTGGCTTCCGGCCGTCGTCTGCGTCGCCTGCACGTTGACGCGGATGACGCCCGAATCCGTCTCGAAGATCGAGACCGACCCGACCGACGCGCCGTCCGGCGTCACGATCTCGCCGGTGAGGCGGGGGCCGACATGCGCGTCCGACAGGGCGGGAGTGGCGAGAAGGGCGAACGGCAACAAGGCGGTTGCGAGTTTCATCGGTATGGTCTCCAGGTTCGAGGGCAAGTCGCCGTCCAACGCACGAGGCGGCAGGAAGGTCCGTCAGCGGCCTTCGTGGAGCGCGATGACCCTGGCCACCGGGGGCCGCGCCGCCACCCGCGCATGATGCGCGGCGAGCTTCGGATAGCCGTCGAGCGGGACCCCGTCGCCCGCAAACCAGCGCACGACGTTCCACTGCGCGAGGTCCGCCACCGAGAAGTCGCCCACCACCCAGTCGCCCTCCATTCGCGATTCGAGGTGCTCGGCGCAGGCCGCGATATTGCCTGGCACCTTGGCGCGCAGTGTGTCCTGCGCCGCTGCGTCGTCGGTCCAGCGACTTCCGCGCCCCTTGTGGGCATGGGCGACGTGCACCGTCGAGGCGAGATAAAGCATCCTCTCCCGCGCCCGCGCCGCCTGCCAGGGATCGGTCAGCATCAGCCTTGGCGCGGCGGTCGCGGCGATCCATTCGAGGATGGCCGCCGCTTCCGTCAGGACGCCCGCGTCCGTCACCAGCGCGGGCACGCGCCCCTTTGGATTGACCGCAAGATAGGTCGCGCCGGCCTGCGCCTGCGCCTTGAAATCGATCCATGCGAGTTCGTGCGCCATCCCGGCCTCCTCCAGCGCGGCATGGACGCACATCGAGATGGTGCCGGGAGCGAGGTAGAGAACGGGGGTCATGGGCGGTGCCTTTCCGAGGGGGCGCGATCCTGGCCTCGATCCTAGCGTCGCCCGCCGCGATGGGAAGTGCGGTCGGTCCAGCGACAACGGCCCGGGGGCTTGAGGCCGCTGCCGAAAGGTCTTTGCTCCGCAAATATCCCGGGGGCGGACGAAGTCCGGGGGCAGCGCCCCCAGCCGGCCTAGCCCGCGGCCATCCGGTTGTGCTTGCGCGCCATCCACTCCTTTGCCGTCTCGACGGCGACGGCGGCGTCGCGGCAGTAGGCGTCGGCGCCGATGGCGCGGCCGAACTCCTCGTTGAGCGGCGCGCCGCCGACCAGCACGATGTAGTCGTCGCGGATGCCCTCGGCCTTCATCGTGTCGATCACGACCTTCATGTAGGGCATCGTCGTGGTCAGCAGCGCGGACATGCCGAGGATGTCCGCATCCTCGTCCTTCAGGGCCGTCAGATAGGCGTCGGCGGCGTTGTTGATGCCGAGGTCCACCACCTCGAAGCCCGCGCCCTCCATCATCATCGACACGAGATTCTTGCCGATGTCGTGGATATCGCCCTTCACCGTCCCGATCACCATCTTGCCGACGCGCGGCGCGCCGGTCTCGGCCAGCAGCGGCTTCAGGATGGCCATGCCGCCCTTCATCGCGTTCGCCGCCAGAAGTACCTCGGGAACGAAGAGGATGCCGTCGCGGAAGTCGTGGCCGACGATGGTCATGCCGCCGACCAGCGCCTTGGTCAGAATGTCGTAGGGCGTCCAGCCGCGTTCCAGCAGGATGTTGACCGATTCCTCGATCTCCTCGCGCAGGCCGTCGTAGAGGTCGTCGAACATCTGGCTGACCAGGTCTTCGTCGTCGAGTTCGCTCAGGATGATGTCGTCGTCGGCCATGGGGGCGCTCCGGGTGTTTGACCTGATGTGACGCCGGGGCGCGGCGAGGTCCATGCGGAAAGCGACACCAGGGGCGCGCGGGGCGACGCCGCTTGCATCGGCGGGCCCGATGTTCTACATATGTTCCATGTCAGCAGCGACCGCGCGAGGCCATACATGGGACTGCAACGCCACGATACTCCCGGCTTCGCCGCCCGCGGCACGCTCTCGAACGCCGCGGGCCGCTTCGAGCGTCACGCCTCCGACGCGCCGCTGCCCGACCGGCCGGTGACGGAGGTCCGTGACGAGATGGTGGGCCGGGTGATCTCGACCAACCGCTCGCCCGATCTGGGGTTCGATCGCTCGATCAACCCCTATCGCGGCTGCGAGCATGGCTGCATCTACTGCTACGCGCGGCCGACCCACGCCTGGCTTGGCCTGTCGCCCGGCCTCGACTTCGAGACGCGGCTCGTCGCCCGGCCGAACGCCGCCTCCGCCCTGCGGCGCGAGCTCGGCGCGAAGGGCTACGCCGCGAAGATGATCGTGCTCGGGACCAATACCGACCCCTACCAGCCCATCGAACGCGACCGCCGGATCATGCGGTCACTGCTGGAGGTGTTGCGCGACCACGCCCACCCGGTCGGCATCACCACCAAGGGCACGCTGGTGGAGCGCGACATCGATATCCTGAGCGAGATGGGGCCGGAGCTCGTCCGCGTCGGCCTCTCGGTCACCACGCTCGACGACGGGCTCGCCCGGCGGCTGGAACCGCGGGTGCCGGTGCCGTCGCGCCGGCTTGCCACCATCGAGCGGCTGGCGCGCGCCGGCGTGCGGGTGCGTGTGATGGTGTCGCCGGTGATTCCCGGGCTGACCGACCACGAGGTCGAGGGGGTGCTGCGGGCGGCGGCGGATGCGGGCGCGGCGGCGGCCAGCATGATCCCGCTGCGCCTGCCGCTCGAGGTGGCGCCGCTCTTCGAGGAATGGCTGCGCGCCCACGTCCCCGACCGTGCCCGCAAGGTGCTGGCCCGTGTGCGCGAGTTCCACGGCGGCAAGCTCTACGACGCGGGCTTCGGCGTGCGGATGCGGGGACGGGGCGTGCATGCCGACCTGCTGCAGGCGCGCTTCGCACTCGCTTGCCGCGAAACCGGTCTGGTGCAGCGCCTGCCGCCGCTCAGGACCGATCTCTTCGCGGTGCCGGGCTCGCAGATGGCCTTGTTCTGAGGTCCGGGCCGGAACACGGTTTCGCCCTGCCGGGCGAGGATATTTCGGGAGCAAAGACGCGGATCGGGGCCGTGCGGTCAGGGCGGTGCGGTCAGGGCAGGTCGATATCGGCCGTGACCGCCGCGTGGTCCGAGCCGAAACGCGCGCCGGGGTCCGCGGTCCCCGTCCAGCCCTCGGGCAACAGCACATGGTCGATCGGCATGCGGATCAGGCCCTTGCGCCGGGTATGCGTCACCTTGATGCCCGGGGTCGCCGCGGTGCCGGTCGCGGCCTCGATCCGCGCGACGACATGCGCCCAGGCCCCCTGGTTGAAGTCGCCGGCGACGACCACGGGGCGGGGCAGGGACGCGAGATCGCCGATGATGCGGTTCATCTGGGCGGGTTGCGGCCAGGGCCATGGCAGGCGGAGGTGCAGCGACACGAAGGTGGCCTCGCCCGCCGCGGTTTCGGCCCGGACCCAGGCACCGCCGTCGAAGCAGCCGGTGTCGACCACCGGCAGGCGCGTCAGGATCGCGGGCGCGCCGACGCCGAGATTGCCGCAGAGCGTCACGTTCCACGCGGGCGCCAGGGCCTTAACCACCGGAACGGCGGCCTCGACCTCCTGGAGCATAAGCACATCCACCCCCTCGAGCCGGTCGGCCAGCCCGACCGCGTCGTTCGTGTAGAGCAGGTTGTGCTGCCGCAGCCGCAGGTCGGCCCCGGGGGAACCGCTGCCGAGATGCGGCCAGAGCTGGAAGAGCCCCCCGACCACGAGCAGACCTGCGAGGGCCATCAACCGCCAGGACCGCAACGCGGCGAGTGCCGCCGCGCAGAGGGCCGCGCCGGACGTGGCGTAGACGAGCCAGATGCCGATCGAGTCGAGGATGGGATGGACGTGCCCCAACCCGGCCGAGAATATGACAACCGCGCAGGCGGCGAGGACGAGCGCGCAGAGGGCGCGCGACAGGGTCATGCCTGAGTGCGCCGCCGCCTGCTGCCGCTGCGGTCGCGGGTCGGGGCGTTGCCGTCGGTGCCGTCGCTGCCCGAGGAGAAGCCGCCGAGCTTTGCCGTGATCGCGTCCAGCCCGGGCGCCGCGCCCCGGGGCCGCGTCTCCAGTGCCTCGCGCATTAGGGCCAGATGGTCGGGCGTCGTGCCGCAGCAGCCGCCGATGATGGTGGCCCCGGCGTCGCGGGCGAGGACCGCGTAGTCCGCCATCAGCTCGGGCGTGCCATCGTAGTGGATGTGGCCGTCGTGGAACTTCGGGATGCCGGCGTTGCCCTTGGCGATGAGCGGCCGCGCCGTCTCCCCGAAACCCAGGATCGTGCGGATCAGGTCGGAGGATCCGACGCCGCAGTTCGCACCATAGGCCACGGGCGGATGGGCCAG
>JBBQDX010000308.1:0-4963 GCA_038320125.1 Rhodobacterales bacterium
TCGGGGCTGATGGAGACGAAATAGGCCCATAGATCGTGGGCGTCGGCCTCGTCGCGGACCTTGTAGGCCATCTTGCCGCGCGCGCGCTCGTCGCCGGTCGCCTCGCGCAGCCATTCGGTCGGATCCTGGACGTAGGCGACGAACTTTTCCTCGGTCCAGTGCTCGCCGGCTTCGTTGAGCTGAAGGATCGGGTCCGAATAGCGGAAGTCGGGCTCGTGGCCGATCAGGTTGTAGGCCAGGTTCCACTGGTTCGGGCCGGTCTTGGCATTGCGCCCGGCCAGCGTCTCGCCCTCCGGGTTCACCACGACGTGGCAGGTGGTGCATTGCCTGTTGAACACCTCGAGCCCCGCCTCCGGGTTGCCGGTGAACAGGGCGGCGTCAGGCGTCACCGCGTCCTGTGCCAGGGCCGGCATGGCCACGAAGGCCGCGGCGGCGAATATGACTGATTTCATCTGTCTCTCCCAGTTGCGTCCCGACGTCCGGGCCCATGTCGTATCGAGCTTAGTGCGCGCCGTGCCCGCGTCCAGACGCCCGCGCGCGGCAAACGCGCCAGACAACCCTGCGTGGTCGGCGCGCCAGGCCACCGCGCGCGGCAACCGCGTCAGGCCACCGCGCGCGACAGCGCACAGCGGCTCCAGAGCGCGTTCAGCGCGACCAACAGGTGATCGATGTCCGCGTCGCTGTGCAGCGGCGACGGCGTGAAGCGCAGCCGCTCGGTGCCTTTGGCGACGGTCGGGTAGTTGATGGGCTGGACGTAGACGCCCCAGCCGTCCATCAGCATGTCGGCGATCATCTTGGTCTTGACCGGGTTGCCGATGATGACCGGCACGATGTGGCTCTCGTTGGCCATGTGCGGGATGCCCGCGGCATCGAGCCGGGCGCGGAGCCGGGCGACCTGCCGCCGGTGGCGCATCCGTTCGATCTGGCTGACCTTCAGATGCGCGATCGAGGCCCGCGCCGCGGCCGCGACGGCGGGGGGCAGGGCGGTGGTGAAGATGAAGCCGGACGCGAAGCTGCGGATGAAGTCGCAGAGGGCCGTCGAGCCGGTGACGTAGCCGCCGACGACGCCGAAGGCCTTGCCCAGCGTCCCCTCGATCAGCGTGATCCGCTGCGCCAGCCCCTCGCGCTCGGAGATGCCGCCGCCGCGCGGCCCGTAGAGGCCGACGGCATGGACCTCGTCGAGATAGGTCATCGCCCCGTATTTCTCCGCCAGCTCGACGATCTCGCGCATCGGGCAGATGTCGCCGTCCATCGAATAGACGCTCTCGAAGGCGACGATCTTGGGGACCTCCGCCGGCAGGGCGGCGAGCTTGGCCTCGAGGTCGGCCACGTCATTGTGGCGCCAGAGGACCTTGGTGGCCCGCGAATGACGGATGCCCTCGATCATCGAGGCGTGGTTGCCCGCGTCGCTGAGGATCACGCAGTCCTTGAGGCGGGACCCCAGCGTCGAGAGAGCCGCCCAGTTAGAGACGTAGCCAGAGGTGAAGAGCAACGCCGCGTCCTTGCCGTGCAGATCCGCAAGCTCGGCCTCCAGAAGCAGGTGCTCGCGGGTATTGCCGGAGATGTTGCGGGTTCCGCCCGCGCCCGCGCCGCAGCGGCGCACCGCTTCGCACATGGCGTCGGTCACCACCGGATGCTGGCCCATCCCGAGGTAGTCGTTGCTGCACCAGACCGTGACCTCGCGCGGGGCACCTTCGGACCCGGGACCGTGGACCGGGCCGTGATCCGCGGCGCGCGGGAAGGCGCCGCAGCGGCGTTCGAGCTGCGCGAAGGTCCGGTAGTTGCCGTCCGCCGCGAGGGCGTCGATCTGGGTCTGGAACAGAGCGTCAAAGTCCATGGCGGCGTCCTCGGCTGCTGGTATCGTCGGTGTGAGGGCGGGGGACGCGGGGCGCCCCTTCGGGGATCGTCTCGGGCAGCATCCAGCGCCAGAGGCGGGCATCGGGCAGGGGCAGCACCATCAGCGCGTGCTCGAGGAGTGCCAGGGCGGCGAGGGCGGCGAGGAGTGACGCGGCCACCGCCTCGGGCAAGGTGGAGGCGGCGGAAATATCGGTCGCGAGCCAGGCCGTGCCACCGGCGAGCAGGGCAATGGTGAGCGCATAGAACGGGGTCGCGGGGGCCTGTCGGAAGTAGCTTGCCAGATGCGACAGCCGGCGCGGCAGGAACTCCGTGTTGATCCGCGGCACGCCGAGGAAAAGGTTGAGCTTGGCGAGGATCCGCGCGGCGAAGAGGATGCCGTAGGTCCAGGCCGCGACCCGGTTCGGTGCGCCGTGGGTAAGCGCCGCGACCGTGACCAGACCGCCGAGCAGCGCCAGTTCGTGATGCGCCACGGTGCGCCAGGCCCGCGCGAAGCGGCGCCAGCCGCCGAGCCCTGCCGGCGCGCGGCCCCGCTCGGAGCCGGCGACGATGCCGAGCAGGAATGCCAGCTCGATCCAGCCCCAGACCGCGAGGGCGCCGAGGAACGCGGCGTAGACATGCCCCAGCCCCGCGCCATCGGCCGAGATCGCGACCATCAACACCCCGAGCGCCAGCATCGGCACGGCGCAGAACGCGGTCATCCCATGGGCGATGCCGCCCGCGCGGTCGGCATTGCGGACCGCCAGCAGGATCGCCCCGGTGGCGGACCACCAGACCACCAGCGCCACCAGCGCCGCGATTGTGGCCTGCTGGCCCATCAGTATGCGGGCTCCAGCCGGACGCTTGCGGGGGGGGCGTGACGCAGGGCCGGGATCGTGTAGAGGGACACGAAGGCCATCGCCGCCTGCGCCACGCCGGCGGCGCGCTCCAGCCCGCCCGCCAGCCCGCCGCGGGCCTTGCCGCGCGCGACCCGGACCGAGGCGCGCTCCATCCGGTCGAGACCGGGGCGCCAGCGGGGATGGTCGATGTCGAGGGTGATCGGGAAGACCTGACGGCTGATCTCGCTCGTCTTGCGGAACACCTCCTGCCCGTACCAGGCCGGATCGACGCCGAGGGCATCGTGGAAGGCGGGACGCTGGTGGTCGCGGATCCACATCGTCGAGTAGACGGCGGTGAGGAAGAACTTGATCCACCAGACGTTCCTGCCGGAGGTCAGCTTCGGATCGGTCCGCATCAGCAGGGCGAAGGCCTCGCCATGGCTGAACTCGTCGTTGCACCACTCGCGGAACCACTTGAAGATCGGGTGGAACCGGTGCTCGGGATGCGCCTCGAGGTGCCGGAAGATGGTGATGTAGCGGGCGTAACCGATCTTCTCGGAGAGGTAGGTGGCGTAATAGATGAACTTCGGCCGGAAGTAGGTGTATTTCTTGCGCTGCGTCAGGAAGCCGAGGTTCACGGCGATGCCCGCCTCGCGCAGCGCGTCGTTGATGAACCCCGCATGCCGGGCCTCGTCGCGTGCCATGAGCTGGAACAGGCTGGTGATGTCGGGGTTCGCGCCGCGCCGCTTCATCTCCTTATAGAGCACGCAGCCCGAAAATTCGGCGGTGCATGACGAGATCAGGAAGTCGATGAACTCGGCGCGCAGGCGCGGCTCCATGCCCTCCCAGTCGACGTGGTCCCAGTCCTCGTTCTTCTTGAAGTGGCCCCGATTGGGATCGGCCTTCATGCGCGCGATGAGCGCGTCCCACTCATCGCGGACGGGAGCGACGTCGATCGCGTCCATCTCGTCGAAGTCCGTGGTGTAGAACCGCGGGGTCAGGAGCGTATCCTGCATCGCGATGTCCGTCGCCCGGTCGCTCGTCATCGCCTCGGTCATCGCATCCTGTCGGGCGATGGCCTCGTCGGCGGTGGTGGCGTCGGCGGAATGCTTGAGCTGGACGTTCATGGCAGCACCTCGTTCGAGAAGGAGAACTCGCAGAGCTCCATCACCTCGAGATCGCCGGTCAGGCGGGTCCAGAGCCGCTCGAGCTTGCTCGCGCGGAAGATCGTGGCGGTGCGCTGCGCTTCCACCACCTCGCCGTAGGGGGCCATGATCTCCGGCCCCTGCACCTCCACGCTGTCGCCCGGATGGACGACCGCGCCGTTGTCGAAGCGCACATGCGCGCTCAACTCCTCGAAGCGGTGCGAGACGGTGACGGTGCAGGGGGCCGTCTCCCGCTCCCTCGTGATCAGTCCCATGAATCGTCCTCCCAATCGTTTTGCGGCGACGCGCTATGGCACCAGCCTAGCGAAAGCGGCGACGTTGTCTTTACCATAACCGATCAATGCGACATCTATGCCCGTGGCATCGTCGATCACCGAGACGCGGCCATTCTCGCGGCGCAGCACGCGGATCGGTGCCGTGTCGGGCAGTCCGTGCAGCATCCGCTCGCGTTGGAAGTTACGCCACATCACGCCGATGAAGCCGTTCATGTCCTCGTCGGACCGCGCGATCACGGTGCCGTCCGGACCGATCACCGCGACGTCGCCATTGCGCTCGCCCGCGAGGTGGACCGTGATCTCGGAGACGACCGGGCTCGGCGCGGGCACGCCGGTGAGCGGCCGGTCGGTCAGAACCGCGAAGGAGGTCAGCGCGAGCGCCGCGAGCATGAGACCGAACATGGCCCGGACCAGGACCAGGGGGACCATCTCCACGTCGCGTTGCCGCATCTGGGATTGAAGGCCTGACATGGGATCACTCCGCTGCGATGGCGTGAACGGGGGCGGGGGTCGGGACGGAAGTCGGCGCGGGGGCGGGGGTCGGAGCGTGAACGGCTGTTCCGGCATCTTCGCGCCGGGTGACCACGGGTTCGACGACGCGGGCCTCGGCGGCTTCGGCGAAGATCCGCGCCACGGCGGCGGCGTCCGGCAGGCACCGCAGGGCCGGCTCGGTGCGGGTCATGCGCCACGGGCGGACGTGCGGCCAGGTCATCAGGTAGGAGAACCGGATGTTCTCCGGCAGCGCGAAGGCGAGCGTGCCCGTCCCGCCGCGCCGAAGGTCGAGGCCGGCCGTCCGGATCTGGCCGTAGGGCAGGTTCAGCGTCATCGTCAGCGCCGCCCCGATCCGCAT
>JBBQDX010000309.1:0-4897 GCA_038320125.1 Rhodobacterales bacterium
GATGGTCTCGGGCTTCGACAAGTACTTCCAGATCGCGCCCTGCTTCCGCGACGAGGACCCCCGCGCCGACCGCTCGCCGACGGACTTCTACCAGCTCGACATGGAGATGAGCTTCGTCTCGCAACAGGATGTTTTCGATACAATTCAGCCGGTGATCGGCGGGCTGTTCGAGGAGTTCGGGGGCGGGCGCAAGGTGGACACGGAATGGCCGCTGATCTCCTACCGGGATTCTGCGCTGATGTTCGGGACGGACAAGCCCGACCTGCGCAACCCGATCCGGATGCAGGATGTGTCGGAGCATTTCCGGGGGTCTGGGTTCGCGATCTTCGCATCGTTGCTGGAGAAAGAGGGGACCGAGATCCGCGCCATTCCCGCTCCGAAGGGCCCGTCCGGTGAGCCAGTGGGACGGAAATTTTGTGACCGTATGAACAAGTTCGCGCAGGAGCAGGGACTGCCGGGGATGGGGTATATCTTCTGGCGACAGCGCGGTGCTGATCCAGAGAATGAAAAGATTGGCCTTGTGGTCGCTGCCTTATCGGGGCTGTCTCAAAGTGATGTATCTCAGCACAATGAAGCTGTAGAACAATTGGGTGTTCTGCGAGATCGACTTGGAAGCGCTGAGATTGCCTTAGCACTTGAGCAACAAGATTATGCACGGGTGAGGTTCCTTACTCAGGCTTATTTCGGCGAGTTCGAAGCCGCCGGCCCACTCGCCAAGAACATCGGTGCCGAACGCACGGAGGCACTCCGTCAACAACTTGACCTTGGCGTGGGCGACGCAGCGTTCTTCCTCGGCGGCAAGGCGTCGGACTTCGAGGCCGTCGCGGGACGTGCGCGGACGGTGATCGGCGAGGAACTGGGGCTGACCGAAAAGGACCGCTTTGCCTTCGCCTGGATCGTGGACTTCCCGATGTACGAGCGCGATGCCGAGGGCAAGATCGACTTCAGCCACAATCCCTTCTCGATGCCGCAGGGCGGGATGGAGGGGCTTGATGGCGCGCCGGAGGATGTGCTGGGATATCAGTATGATCTGGCGTGCAATGGATACGAACTGATCTCCGGCGCAATCCGCAACCACAAGCCGGAGATCATGTTCAAGGCTTTCGGCATCGCGGGGTATGGCGAAGAGGAGGTGCGCAAGCGGTTCGGCGGTATGGTCAAGGCGTTCCAGTATGGCGCCCCACCCCACGGCGGCTGTGCGGCGGGTATCGACAGGATCGTGATGCTGCTGGCCGACGAGGCGAACATCCGGGAAGTCATCCTTTTCCCGATGAACCAGCGCGGCGAGGATCTGATGATGGGGGCGCCGAGCGAGCCTCTGCCGGGGCAGCTGATGGAACTCGGCCTGCGGCCGTTGCCGAAGGATTGAACCGAAGGCGATCCGGTTGCGTTGGTTTTAATAACGCAGGAGACGCTGATGTTCCGCTTCGTCAAGTATTTCGCCATCTTCAAGATGATCCGGCGCTTCATGCGGCGGCGCTAGCGCAAGCCGGCAGCGACGCGGACGACGGCCTGCCTGTGATGTCGTCACCGTCGGGCCCGACCCGAGCCCATCCCAAGGTCGGAGACGCCGGGTCTAGCCCGGGAGGACATCATACTTGCCAAGATGCCATCGGCTACACTGACATCTGCTCGCTAGGCCGGTAAGCCCGGGGGGGCGTGTTCCGGGTCGGGCCCGATAACAACTTGGGGCACGCGTCGCAACACATGGAAAGGGTCGCACGGGGGGCATCCCAGGCGCGGCCCTGTCGGCGGATCGGAAGGCATTCGCCCTACTTGATCTTGCCTTCCTTGTATTCGACGTGCTTGCGGACGACGGGATCGAACTTCCGGACGACCATCTTCTCGGTCATCGTGCGCGCATTCTTCTTGGTCACGTAGAAGTGGCCGGTGCCGGCGGAGGAATTCAGCCGGATCTTGATCGTGGTGGGCTTCGCCATCGGGTGTCTCCTGTGGGCGGTCCGGGGGGCACCGAGGCGCCGCGCCCGTCTAATCCGGGAAGCTGCCTTCTAGCCGCCTGAGGTCGGGTGTCAAGCGGTGGACCGGGAGGGGATGTGACGATTACTCCCGATCTTGCCCTTGTGCCAAAGGGCCTTGCGGCATGGAAATCGCCAGTGGTAGCGGGCACGGGCCGAAGGTGTGCGGGGGGCCTGTAAGCCGGATTCTGTACCGGAAATCACTCCCCGGCGACGACCATTCCTCTGGACCGTGAATCGCTTCACGGCCTCGAGCTGCCAACCCGGACCCCCGAGGCGAAGCGCCTCTGCCGCCCGTTGCCGGGGGCGTGGGGTCCCTATTCGGCATTGCTCCCGGTGGGGCTTGCCATGCGGGAGACGTTGCCGCCTCCCCGGTGGGCTCTTACCCCACCGTTTCACCCGTGCCCCGCATGCGGGGTGGTCTGTTCTCTGTGGCGCTCTCCGTCAGGGCCCGAAAGATCTTTCCGTCGAATCCTGCCCGGGCGTTACCCGGCACCGTCGCTTCGTGGAGTCCGGACTTTCCTCGACGGATCGCTCCGCCGCGGCCGTCCGTCCCCCCGCACGGCTCGGGCGATAGGCGGCGGAGGGGGGTTCGTCAATGGCCGGCGGAGGGTCGGGCGAGGCCGGGAGGGTCGGGGTTGGATCGTCGGGCAGGCAACTCAGGCTAGGAAGCGGGCGGCGAGGTCGGCGGCGAGGCCCGCATCCGCCTCGTCGAGCGGGCCGTGGGCGCCGGGCCGGAAGCGGAGGCGGAAGGCGGCAAGGAGCGTCTCCGGGTCGGTGGTGGCAGTATAGCCGAAGGCGCGGGCATGCGTCTCGAAGGTGGCCCTGTCGGCGCTGCGCGGCTCGGGCCAGACGGAGAGGCCGGCGCGGGCGAGGGCGCGCCAATCGAAACGGGGCCCGGGGTCGATCTTGCGGCCCGGCGCGCAGTCCGAATGGCCGATGACGGACCGGGGCGGAATGGAATGGCGCGCCATCAGATCGGCCAGGAGGGCCTCCAGCATCTTCATCTGCGGCGCGGGAAAGGGCGAGGCCGCGTCGTTCGAGAGCTCGATCCCGATCGAGCGGGAGTTCACGTCGCAAATGTCGCCCCATCGTCCCGCACCCGCATGCCAGGCGCGGCAATCGTCAGGCACGAGGCGGAAAAGCTCGCCCGCCTCGCCCACGACGTAGTGGCAGGAGACCTCGGTCGCGGGATCGCAGAGCCGCGTGATGGCCGGCCTGGGGCCACCCTTCATCGCGGTGTAGTGGATCACGATCAGGGAGGGACGCGGGTCGCCGTCGCGTCGGGGGCCATGGTTCGGGCTCGGCCACTCCTCGGGCGTCGGGATCAGCGCTGCACCAGATCGCGGACGTCCGCCGGATCCCAGCTGCAGGCATTGCCATCGCCGTCGGGGTCGAGGCCCAGCCTGTCGCGCTGTGGCCCGCCGGCGGACAGAAAGTCCTCCTGCGCCCGGTCGATGCTGCTGTAGGCGGCGCATCGGTTCGCGGCGCGCCCTTCGGAGGCTCCCAGACCGCGACCGTAAGCGCCTTGCGTGCCGACCGGGCGCGCGGGGCCGAGGGCGTAGGCGAAGACGTTCGGGCCGGTCTCATCCGGCCGCTGCAGCTCGGTCGGGGTGGCGACGCGATACTGCTCGCGGGCCGCACGCAGACGTTCGGCGTCCGCCGCGATGTCGCGCTGCGCCGAGACGGCGGCGAAGTCCTGCTCGGAACTGATCGACGGGTTGTCACGGTCGAGGTTGAAGCCAGCACCGCTGCCGGGCAGGGGTGCCGGCAGGGGGGCGGCCGTCGATGTCTGGGCGTCGAACGCGGACCCGCCCTGCGGGACGAGTTCGACCGGATTGTTGGGCAAGGCGCGCGGCGGCTGGCCCAGGGCGGCGCGGGTTTCGTTGGCCAGAACCTGCGCCTCCGTCAGCGGTGCCCCCCCGACGATGCCGCCGGGTTGACCGTAGGGCGGCAGCCCTTCGGAGGGCATCTGCAACGGGACTTCGCCCGAAAGCTGCGCGTCGATGCGCTGTCCGGGAAAGTCGCCGACGGGCGGCGGCGGCTGGCAGGCGGCCAGCAACAGGAGGGCGGGGAGGGCGGTGATATGGGTAAGCGCGCGCATGGGGGCCTCAGCAGGTTCGGATCGGTCCTACCACCATTTTTCCGGGCGCGCCACGAAGCCGGCCCGTTCCTCGAGGCATTGTGCCACGTCGAGCAGGGCCCCTTCCTCCCAGGGGCGGCCGATCAACTGCAGCCCGAGGGGAAGACCGCGGCGGTCCTGGCCCGTGGGAACCGCGATGCCCGGCAGCCCCGCGAGGTTCACGGTCACGGTGAAGACGTCGTTGAGATACATCCGGATCGGGTCCGCGTCCTGCATCGCGCCGAGCTCGAAGGCGGACGATGGCGTGGCGGGCGTCAGGATGGCGTCGATGCCCTCCGCGAACGCGCGGTCGAAGTCGTGCTTGATAAGGGCGCGGACCTTGCGGGCGCGGTTGTAATAGGCGTCGTAGAAGCCCGCCGACAGGACGTAGGTGCCGACCATGACGCGGCGCTGCACTTCCGGGCCGAAGCCCTCGGCGCGGGTCTTCTCGTACATCTCGGTGACGCCGTCGCCCGGTGCCAGCCTGGCGCGATGGCCGAAGCGGACGCCGTCGTAGCGGGCGAGGTTGGACGAGGCCTCGGCCGGGGCGATGACGTAATAGGCCGGCAGCGCGTATCTCGTGTGCGGCAACGAAATGTCACGGATCGCGGCCCCCGCGTCGCGCAGCATGGCGATGCCGTCCCGCCAGAGCGCTTCCACCTCGCCCGGCATGCCGTCCATCCGATACTCCGCCGGGATGCCGATCGTCCGACCGCGGATATCGCCGGTCAACATCGCCTCGAAGTCGGGAACGGCGATGTCGGCGGAGGTCGAATCCCTGGGGTCGTGGCCGGCCATC
>JBBQDX010000310.1:0-4878 GCA_038320125.1 Rhodobacterales bacterium
CCCGGCAGGTAGCCCGCCGCGAGAAGCGGCTGGACGAGGAGAACCGCCAGCGCGAGCACACCGGCGAGGCCCCCCGCGATGTAGGACGGGCTGCGGTAGGCCTGCAGCGGACTGGCGGCCGCGATGGCGAAGGGCACCGCCACCGCGACGGCCAGCGCGGCCCATACGAGGGCGGCGCGCAGCACCGGTGTCAGGCCGGGGCCAGCACGAAGTCGGCGGAGACCGAGGTATCGCTCGGGCTCGGCATCACGGGCCGCAGGAACACCGTCTGGAAGGCCCCGTCGTCATAGGCCAGATGGGCGTGTGGCTGGCCGAAGTTCGGCACGATCTGCGACATCTCGAGCCGGAACGCGCCGGTGCCGTCGGTCAGGACGCTGCCGTGGTTGCTCGGCTCCCGCTCGCCGCCGCGTGCCGTCGCGGCCCAGATCTGAATGCGCGCGCCCTGCAGCGGCGCGCCGTCGCCGGCGCGGCGGACGATGCCGGAGACGAGGAACCCCGTCCCGAGGTTCTCCACCAACGGCGCGCGGAGGCTGTAGTTGTTCGCGCCGCCGCGCATCGTCTCGGTCGGCGCGAGGCCGGTGGCGGCCTTCGCCGGACGGATCAGGAACGGGGTCGCGAGCCCGGCGGTCGCGAGGCCCGCACCGATCAGGAGAGCGCGGCGGGTTGGATGTGTCGCGTGCATCGGCGTGTCTCCGGTATGGTTGCGGTCCGGTTGCTGTAATCGCTCATATATAAGTCCAATCTGCGGCGCGGAAACCCCGCCGGACGCGATCGTGAACGCCGCCCGCTCCGCCTCACGCCGCGAAATCGGTGACGACCGCCACGCCCGGCGGCATCGGCCCGTTGAACGCCGCCAGCTCGGCGGAGACGTCCGACAGCGCCACTTTCCGCGCGATCAGCGGCGCCATGTCCACCACCCCCCGCGTGATCAGCGAGAGCAGCGACGGATAGCGCCAGGACGGCATCCCCCGCGTGCCGAACAGCGCGAGGTTCTTCATGTAGACGGCGTTCATGTCCACCTCCATCACCGCCGTATGCCCCACCGGCATGCCGACCTGCACGTGCCGGCCGAGGGGTGCCAGGCAGTCGATCGACGCCGCCACCGTTGCCGGAATGCCGAGCGCCTCGACGCTGACGTGGGCGCCGCGGCCGGTGATCGCGCGGATCTGCGCACCGGTATCCTCGCCCGCCATCACGGCGGCGTCGATGCCGAGGCCGAGGGCATGGTCCAGCTTCTCGCGCACCACGTCGACCACCACCACATGCGCGCCGAGCGCCTTTCCCAGGAGCGCCGCCGAAAGGCCGATGCCGCCGGTGCCGTGAACGGCGAGCCATTCGCCCCCCTGGAGCTGTGCGCGCCCGGTAAGCGCGTGCCACGCGGTGGTCACGCGGCAACCGAGGCCCGCGGCGACGGTGGGGTCGAGCGTCTCGGGCAGGCGGGCGAGGTTGTGATCCATCGGCACCGGAAGGTATTCGGCGAAAGCCCCGGGCTCCACGAAACCCGGCAGGCGCTGGTTCGGACAGGTGTTCTGCTGGCCGGATCGGCAGGCGGGGCAGGTTCCGCAGGCGAGGATGAAGGGTGCGACGAGCCGGTCGCCGAGGCTCCAGGTCGCATCGCGCCCGGCGGCGACCACTTCGCCACAATATTCGTGGCCCTGGACCTGGCCGGGCTTCACGCGGGGATGTTCGCCCGACCAGCCGTGCCAGTCGGAGCGACAGATGCCGCAAGCGATGACCTTGAGGACCACGCCGTCGGGCGGGCAGTCGGGGTCGGGGAGGTTCTCGATAGAGAGCGGGGCATTATACTCCCGCAGGACGGCTGCGCGCATGATGGGATCCTCCGGTGGGACAGGATCGTCATCGGGCGGCGATTGTAAAGCCCGGCCTCCAGAGGCGCCGGGCTTCGCATCGGCGGTCGCCAGCGCGCTCAGAGCGAGTCGATCCAGCTATCGACCTTTTTCTTCGCACCTCACTTAGCATCGCCATAGCGCTCCTGGATCTCGCCCTCCAGAACCTCGCGATCGCCATCGGCCTGACCCAGATCGTCGTCGGTGAGATCGCCCCACTGCTGCCTGGCCTTGCCGGTGATCTGCTTGCAGTTCCCTCTGAACTGATCCCGGTTCATGGCATCTTTCCTTTTCGAGTGTGACGAGTGCCCATGCACATGACCGGTTTTCGTTCCGGAAACTTCGTCCCGCCGGCCGGGTCCGGACTTCGTTCCGGAGACGCTCCATCATCGCCTTCGCACCCGACGGCCGGCACGGCGCGACAGCGCCCGTCCCCAGCCATGCCGGGGCGCGGTCCCAGCCTTCCTTCGGGCTGGGCGGCAAGGCTCCGCTCCGCCGGATGCCGCATATCGGCGCGACAAGGAAACGCCAACCGCAGCGAACCGACCCATGGCGGACGTCGACCGCTCTCGACGGCGGCCCAGGCGACCGCCGCTTCAGCCGGTCCTCACATCTCGATGCGGTAGCTCTCGATCACCGTGTTCGCCAGCAGCCGCTCGCACATCGCGGTCACGTCGGCCTCGCTCGTGCCCTCCGCGAGGTCGAGCTCGATCAGCTTGCCCTGCCGCACGCCCGCGACTCCCTCGAAGCCCATCGCTCCCAGCGCGTGCCGCACCGCCTCGCCCTGCGGATCGAGGACGCCGTCCTTGAGCATCACCGTCACGCGGACCTTCTTTCGTGCGAGCTTCATGGGAGCGTCCATCGCGATGACTTCAGTTGATCAGATGCGGCTTGGTCACCGGAGCGGAGTTCGTCGGCAGCACGCCGAGGCGGCGGGCGACCTCGGTATAGGCGTCGGCGAGCGAGCCGAGATCGCGGCGGAACACGTCCTTGTCGAGCTTCTTGCCCGTCTCGATGTCCCACAGGCGGCACGAATCGGGGCTGATCTCGTCGGCCAGGATGATGCGCTGGAAATCTCCGTCCCAGACCCGTCCGACCTCGATCTTGAAGTCCACCAGCTTGATGCCGACGGCCAGCATGCAGCCCGACAGGAAGTCGTTCACCCGGAGCGCCAGCGCGACGATGTCGTCGAGGTCCTGCTGCTGCGCCCAGCCGAAGGCGATGATGTGCTCCTCGGCCACCAGCGGGTCGCCCAGCTTGTCGTCCTTGTAACAGAACTCGATGATCGGGCGCGGCAGCGGCGTGCCTTCTTCGATGCCCAACCGGGTCGAGATCGAACCGGCGGCGACGTTGCGCACGATGATCTCGAGCGGAATGATCTCCACCGCGCGGATCAGCTGCTCGCGCATGTTGAGGCGGCGGATGAAGTGCGTCGGCACGCCGATGGAGTTCAGGCCGGTCATGAAGAATTCCGACAGGCGGTTGTTGAGCACCCCCTTGCCGTCAATGATCTCCTTCTTCTGGGCGTTGAAGGCGGTCGCGTCGTCCTTGAAATACTGCACCAGCGTTCCCGGCTCGGGGCCTTCGTAGAGGATCTTGGCCTTGCCTTCGTAGACCTTCTTGCGTCTGGCCATGGTGTCTCCGGGGGGGGTTTCTGGCGGTTCCGGCGGACATAGGCGCAATCGCCCCGTCCCGCAAGCAAGGCGGCCTCGCGCCCGACAAGACTGAGGCGGCCTCGCGCGCGAAGCGTCTTGCGGCGGGGCCGCGCGCCGGACATATCGGGGCAAGCGTAACCATTCACCGGAGGAACGTCGATGTCCAACAGCATGAACGACCGCAAGAAGAGCTTCGAGAACAAGTTCGCCCATGACGCGGAGCTGCAGTTCAAGGTCGAGGCGCGCCGCAACCGCCTGCTGGGCGAATGGGCCGGCACGCTTCTCGGCCATGAGGGCGACGCGCTCAAGGCCTATGCCACCGAGGTGGTGAAGAGCGATTTCCAGGAGGCGGGCGACGACGACGTGATGCGCAAGGTGACCGGCGACCTGGGCGAGAAGGTTCCGGCGGCCGAGGTGCGCGCCAAGATGGACATGCTGATGGTGGAAGCCAAGCAGCAGGTGATGACCGAAATGAGGGACTGACCGGCAGCGAACCGGGCCGCCGACCTTGCCCGCCTCTCGGGTGAGGCGCGCCGCCGCACCCGCCGGCGGCGCGGCAACGCGCGCCCCGAGCCAGATATTCCGCCTCAGGCACCCTGACCTGCAAGCCCCGACCAGCCACCCCGGAGAGACCGATGCCCGACGCCCTGACCGACCTTCTCGCCGACCGGGACTGGCTGCTGGCGGACGGCGCCACCGGCACGATCCTGTTCAACATGGGGCTAGAAGCGGGCGAGCCGCCGGAGATCTGGAACGAGACCGCGACCGACAAGGTGCGCGCGCTCTACCGCGGCTCGGTCGACGCCGGCTCCGACCTCTTCCTGACCAATACCTTCGGCTCCAACGCCGCCCGGCTGAAGCTGCACGGCGCGCAGGCGCGGGCGCATGAGCTGAGCCGGATCGGTGCCGAGATCGGCCGCGAGATCGCCGATGCGGCCGGGCGCAGGGTCGTCGTCGCGGGCTCGATGGGGCCCACGGGCGAGATCATGGCGCCGATGGGCCCGCTTGGCCACGAGACGGCGGTCGAAATTTTCCACGAGCAGGCCGAGGGGCTCAAGGCCGGGGGCGCGGACGTGCTCTGGGTCGAGACCATCTCGGCCCCCGAGGAGCTGCGCGCCGCCGCCGAGGCTGCCCAGCTCGCCGACATGCCCTGGTGCGTGACGATGAGCTTCGACACCGCCGGGCGGACGATGATGGGCACGACCTCGGCGGAGATGACCCGGCTCATCGCGAAACTGGCCCATCCGCCCGTGGCCTATGGTGCGAACTGCGGCGTCGGATCCTCCGACCTGATCCGCACGATCCTGGGTTTCGGGGAGACGGCGCGGCCGCTCATCGCCAAGGGCAACGCCGGCATCCCGAAGTTCCACGACGGC
>JBBQDX010000311.1:0-4840 GCA_038320125.1 Rhodobacterales bacterium
CTTGGGCAATTGCCCCCAGCAATCGAACTTTTTGCGGTTGATGACCCCTTTGGCGCCGAGCTGCATGACGAAATCACGCTTATCGTCGTCGGAGACCACGCCGATCGCATTGGCGCCTGCCGCCGCGCACAACTGGATGGCGAAGGAGCCGAGACCACCTGAGGCGCCCCACACGAGCACGTTATGACCTGGCCTCAGAATATGCGGCCGGTGGCCGAACAGCATGCGATAGGCCGTCGCGAGGGTCAGCGTGTAGCAGGCGCTTTCCTCCCAGGTCAGGTGCCTGGGGCGCGGCATCAGCTGCTGCGACTGGACGCGGGTGAACTGCGCGAAGGATCCGTCGGGCGTCTCGTAGCCCCAGATGCGCTGGCTCGGCGAATACATCGGGTCGCCGCCGTTGCACTCCTCGTCGTCGCCGTCGTCCTGGTTGCAGTGGATGACGACCTCGTCGCCGATCTTCCACCGCTTCACCTTGTCGCCCACCGCCCAGACGATGCCCGAGGCGTCGGACCCGGCGACGTGATAGTCCGCCTTGTGCCCGTCGAACGGGCTGATCGGCACGCCGAGGGCGGCCCAGACGCCGTTGTAATTGATGCCCGCCGCCATCACCAGAACGAGGACGTCGTGGCTGTCGAGCACCGGAACGTCGACGATTTCCTGCTGCATCGCGGTGTCGGGCTCGCCATGGCGCTCGCGACGGATGGCCCAGGCATACATACGCGCCGGCACATGCCCCATCGGAGGCATCTCGCCCACGTCGTAAAGATCCTTGGCGACGGCATCGTATGTCGCCACGCGCGTGTTTGCATCCAGAGCCATCCGGAACCTCCGTTCGTCACGCCGCGGTGCGGAATCATCGCGCGGCTTCGGGGCGGTGCTATCAGGTCACCCGCAATATTCCAAATCTCAAACGGATTCGTTCGTAACTTTATATCCCATCACCTTTCTGCAGTGGCAGCGTTCGGCCATAGTAGCGGATCACCGGCAGCCAGGCCTCCTCCACCGCGATCCGATCGCCCAAAAGCCGCAGCGCCCCGCGAACCTCCAGCATCTCGAGCGCCACCAGCGCGCTCTTGCGCGCTTCGCGTTCCGTGTGGTGAACCACATGCCCCGCCACGCGCCGCTCGTCGCCCCGCTTCCGCAGATGGGCCTCGACCTCCGCGACATCCTCCGCCCCCCGCACCAGCGCCTCGCAGACCAGCGCCATCGGCAGGACGGGCAGCACCTCCTCGACCCTGGCCATCAGGGTGCCGCCAAGTGCTGCGGCCGGATCGGCGTGGCCCTGCCACAGGAAGCGGCGCAGCGACAGCGGGCGGCCGAAAGCGACCGCCGCAAAGCCGAAACGGGTGAACCGCCCCGTCAGACGCAGTTGCACATGGCGCCAAAGGTAGCGGGCGACCATCCACCAGCGCAGGCGGAACGCGCCTTTCCTGCCCGCCTGCGCCCCGATGAGGACCTGGTCCTCCAGCACCCTTTCGTAGTTGACGGCGACGGGCACGAAGACCACGTCCCGCGTATCCTCCGGGTCGTGGTCGGCAAGGATGTAGCTGAGAATGCCGAGCTTCGGCTCATGAATCGCCCCGTCGCGCGAAAGCCTGCCTTCCGGAAAGATCGCCTGCGTCACGCCATTGGCGGTGGCGAGTTGCACATACCGCGCCAGCACCCGCCGGTAGAGCGGATTGAGGTCGCGGCGCCGCACGAAGTAGCCGCCCATCGCCCGGATCAGCGGCCCCAGGGGCCAGCGCCGGGCCCATTCGCCGACCGCATAGGCCAATGCGGTCTGCTGCGCGGCCAGCCAGGTGACGAGAACATAGTCCATGTTGCTGCGGTGATTGAGCACGAAGATCACGGTCGCCTTCGGATCGACATCGGCCATCGCCTCGGCCTCGCCGGTCACCCGGATCCGGTAGAGCGTCCGCGACAGCCACCGCGCCAGCCGGGTGGCGACCCCGAAATAGAGCAGGGCCGAAAAGCCGGGCACGATCTCGCGGGCATAGCGGCGCGCCGTCTCGTAGGAGACCTCCTCGGGCACCGCATGGGCCCGGGAATGGTCCAGAACCGCCTGGGCGACCTGCGGATCGTGGATGAGACGGTTGATCGTATCCGCCCGCCGCGCCAGCTTGAACGGCTGGATCGGCCGCTTGAGCCTTGCGTTCAGCCGCCCGATCAGACGCTCCGCCCACTTGCGGAAGAACCAGCGCACCGAGGGGAAAAGAAAATGCGAGGCGAAGGTCACGGCCGCGAAGAGCACCAGCAGGACGAGCGCCCAGAGGGGGATTTCGACGGTGCGGAACATCAGACGAGGACTACCTGCGAACGTCCCATCTGTCGCTCTCCCTTCCGGTCATCATAGCGGACCTGACGAGAACGGCCATTCCCCGATGGACGGACATGTCGGGCAACCACGCCGCAGTGCGGCGAATTGACCCGGCGGGATCGGTCGTATAACCGATGATCGAAGCAACAATGTTACTCCTGAGGGTGTCGTGATGCAGAAAGATCGTCCCTGGCTGTTTCGGACCTACGGCGGCCATTCGACGGCCGCGGCCTCGAACATCCTCTACCGCGCCAACCTGGGCCGCGGGCAGACCGGCCTCTCGGTCGCGTTCGACCTGCCGACGCAGACCGGCTACGACAGCGATCATCTTCTGGCGCGCGGCGAGGTCGGCAAGGTCGGCGTGCCGGTCTGCCATCTGGGGGACATGCGCGCGCTCTTCGCGGAGATCCCGCTCGGGCAGATGAACACCTCCATGACGATCAATGCGACCGCGCCGTGGTTGCTGGCGCTCTATGTCGCCGTGGCGCAGGAGCAGGGTGCGGACCTGCGCGCGCTGCAGGGGACGGTGCAGAACGACCTCGTGAAGGAATACCTGTCGCGGGGCACCTATGTGCTGCCGCCGGCCCCGTCGATGCGTCTGATCGGGGATGTGGCCGAATATTGCCATTCCGAAATCCCGAAATGGAATCCGATGAACGTCTGCTCCTATCATCTGCAGGAAGCGGGTGCCACGCCGGAACAGGAACTGGCCTTCGCGCTGGCGACCGCGACCGCCGTGCTAGACGAACTGCGACCACGCGTGCCCGAAGCCGATTTTCCGAGCCAGGTCGGCCGGATCTCGTTCTTCGTCAATGCAGGCATCCGGTTCGTCACCGAGATGTGCAAGATGCGCGCCTTCTTCGAATTGTGGGACGAAATCTGCCGCGACCGCTATGGCGTCGAGGATCCCAAGCACCGCCGGTTCCGCTACGGGGTTCAGGTGAATTCGCTGGGCCTCACCGAACAGCAGCCCGAGAACAACGTCTATCGCATCCTCCTGGAGATGCTGGCGGTGACACTCTCGAAGAATGCCCGTGCCCGCGCCGTGCAATTGCCCGCGTGGAACGAGGCGCTCGGATTGCCCCGCCCCTGGGATCAGCAGTGGTCCCTGCGGATGCAGCAGGTGCTGGCCTACGAGACCGATCTTCTGGAATACGGCGACCTTTTCGACGGCTCGCCCGTCGTCGCGGCGAAGGTCGAGGCGCTGAAGGAAGGCGCGCGGGCCGAGCTCGGCGTGCTGGACGGCATGGGCGGAGCGGTCGCCGCCATCGCCTACATGAAGGCGCGGCTGGTCGAGTCGAACGCCGAGCGCCTGAGCCGGATCGAGCGCGGTGAGACCGTGGTGGTGGGGGTGAACGCCTGGACCGAGGCCGAGCGCTCTCCGCTGGTGGGCGCGGACGGTGGCATCATGGTCGTCGACCCCGCCGTCGAGGCCGAACAAGTGGCGCGTCTGCAAAGCTGGCGCCAAGGCCGCGACGCGGAAGCGGTGGCCGCGGCGCTGGACGCGCTCGCGACGGCGGCGCGGGACGGCACCAACATCATGCCGCCGTCGGTCGTGGCGGCGCGGGCGGGCGTGACGACGGGCGAATGGGCGGGCGTGATGCGCGCGGTCCACGGCGAGTATCGCGGCCCCACGGGAGTCTCGCCGGCGCAGTCGAACCGGACCGAGGGCCTCGAGGACTTGCGGGCGGCGGTGGATACGGTCTCCGACCGGCTGGGACGACGGCTGACCTTCCTGATCGGCAAGCCGGGTCTCGATGGCCATTCGAACGGGGCCGAGCAGATTGCGGTGCGCGCCCGCGACTGCGGCATGGCCATCCGCTACGAGGGCATCCGGCTGACGCCCGAAGCCATCGTCGCGGCGGCGGCCGATGCGCATGTCGTCGGCCTCTCGATCCTGTCCGGCTCCCATCTCCCGCTGGTCGAGGACATGATGGACCGAATGCGCGCCGCGGGCCTCGGCCATGTGCCGGTCGTCGTTGGCGGCATCATCCCCGAGGAGGATGTCGCGCGCTTGCGCGCCTTTGGGATCGCCGCGATCTATACGCCGAAGGATTTCGAGCTCAACCGGATCATGGCCGATATCGTGCAATTGGCCGACCCCGGAGAAATCGCCGCCGAATAACTGCGTCTTGCCTTTTGCGCCGGGCATGATAATTCCACTTCCATCGAATTGGACAGGAGAGCGCCATGAAACTCGACAAGATGAGCCGTGAAGAATTGACCGACCTGCAGAAACAGGTCGGAGCCGCACTGAAATCCTACGACGATCGTCAGAAGAAGGAGGCCCATGCCAAACTCGAATCGATGGCGAAGGATCTCGGCTACTCGCTGACGGATTTTTCCGGCGGCAAGAAGGGCAAGCAGGCGGGCGGCGTTCCGAAATACGTGCATCCGGAAAACCCGGCCAAGACCTGGTCCGGTCGCGGGCGCCAGCCCCAATGGTTCAAGGAGGCCATCGAATCCGGAAAGTCCGAGTCGGATCTGGCTATCTGATCCGGCCGAGAACCGGAATGCGACAGG
>JBBQDX010000312.1:0-4777 GCA_038320125.1 Rhodobacterales bacterium
AACGCTCAGCCAGCTCCGTGACCGAAGCTTGCGATCGCTGTATCGCCGCTCGGACGGCGTGCGTGGTCCTGGCGCTGCCAAGCAGTATCTGTCCCATGGAGCATCCTTCTCGGCCGCTGTCGGCAGAATGCCACCACACCAGGGGACTGAACAGCTAGAACCCCTTCTCGAACGTCGTCACGATGATGATGATGGCCAGCACCAGCCCCAAGATCAGCAAGCGCAGCATCGGGCTGAGCAGCGCGGCAAGCGGCATCGCCCTGATCCCAGCCCACAGGATCGCGCCCGACGATCAGCGGCAGGGCGATGGCACCGGCGTCAATTGCCTCTACGGGCTTCCGGCATGTAGTGGCCCAAATACTCTCTCGTTCATCGCATCGTGCGGGATGATATAGGAGACGGTCGTCCTCACGATCGGCCCCCTCCCGGATTTGCCTCGATCTTTCACCCGCCGATCAGCCGCAGTTGGACACGGTCATTCCGGGGGAGCGCCGCGATGCCAGGTCGGCTGCGCGGGGGGACGCTGGACGTGACGCTGCGGACGCGGTTGCACATCGCCGATCGGGATAGGCTCGACCTCAAGCGCGGCACCGGCAGACTTTCGCGGGTCGCCTGCGCCATGGTCCGGATCGGGCTCGATGAATTTCACCACGGTCGCCCCTCTCCTTGGGCAGCTAGCGTGAACATGAATTCGCGAGGGTCGGCGGCGGCTGTGGCATTAATGCGCATCCCGCCCACGGCCGCGAACGTCCCGCAGACGGCAACGAGCGACACCCGCGCTTCCCGGGCCGTCAGGTCCATCGCCCGAACCGAGCGCGGCATCCGCTGGTCCCGGCAGACAGGGCGCAGGAGCGAGGTCGAGCGATAGCCGAGGGCTTGAAGGCTCCTCGAATGCGTTACCAGGTCCAGGACGTGCATGACGACACCGGAGGCCATCACTCCCCTGGCGACCACGCAGGCGACCTTCGGCGCATCGTCGATCCCGGTCGCACGAACATCGAGCGCGCTGCGACAGATGAATGGAGAGCATTACACGTGGACGATCCGGCTGGTCAGCTCCGAACGCCCGGCGCCGGGCGGGGCGTCGACCGACACGGCCCTCGCCTCTTCACGTCTGATCTCGGGCGTGGGATCGGCCAGCGCGAAACTAATCCTGTGCGGAGCCCCGTTCGACACCATCGTCCGCGTCGGCAGGCCGGGGCTCGTGATCTCGCCGGACGAACCCGGCCTTCCGCGGCGACAGCTCATCGTGCCCCGTCTGCCCGGCGCCGTCGAGCACGTCGATGTTCCCAAGCCTCGAGCGCATCTCGATCAGAATTGCTTCCGCCGCGTCCTTCCCGGTCTCGAGACAGGCATCGGCCACGCGGGGGAATGGGCCCGCCTCGGAACGCGGCCGGTCAGAACTCCACGTCGACGGCGACGCCCGCCGCCACGGCCCGTGCGACCACCGCTGCCGCCACGGCCAGATCCTGCAGGCCGACGCCCGTTCCGTCAAAGACGGTGATCTCCTCGCCGGACGTCCGGCCCGGATCGTCGCCGTTGATGACGGCGCCCAGTTCGCGCACGTCGGCCGCCGCGATCAACCCCCGCGCCACGGCGTGCTGCGCCTCGCCGATGGTGACGGATTGCGCCACCTCGTCCGTAAAGACCGACGCCCGCGCCAGGATCGCGGCCTCGACCTCCTGCTTGCCCTTGGTGTCGGTGCCCATGCAGGCGATATGTGTGCCGGGCCGGACATGGGCGTCCAGCAACACGGGCGCGCGCGCCGAGACGATCGTGACGATGACATCCGCCTGCGCGCCCAGCTCCTCGAGCGTGACCGCCTCGAATGGCAGGCCGAGTTCGTCGGCGACCGCGCGCAATGTCGCGAGCTTCTCCGGCGACCGGTTCCAGGCGACGACTCGCTCGAACGCGCGCTGCGCCGCGACCTGACGCAACTGGAACTTCGCCTGATGGCCGGCCCCGACGATGCCGAGCACCTTCGCGTCCCGGCGCGCGAGATGCGCCACCGAAACGGCGGCGGCGGCGGCGGTGCGCAGGGCGGTCAGCAGGTTGCCCCCCACCACGGCGCGGCACCTGCCGGTATAGGCGTCGAAGAGGAAGATCGTGGACTGATGGTTCGTCAGCCCCTTTTCGGCGTTGCCCGGCCAGTAGCCGCCCGATTTCAACCCGAGGTTGAGCCCTGCCCGGTCGAAGCCGGACTTAAAGCCGTAGAGCGCATCCGCATGGCCGATCGCCTCGCGGATCACCGGAAAGTTGCGTGCGTCGCCCCGCGACATCGAGGCGAAGACCGCCTCGACCGCCGCAAAGGCATCCTCTGCGGTCATGAGGCCGGCAATGGCGGCTTCGGGGACGATGATCATGGAAGCTCCCGGCTGTTGCGGTTGCGGATACACGGCACGCGATCGCCCGCGCCCGGCACCCCTCAGAAGGCCTTGCCGCGGGCCGACACCGGCCACAGCTTCTCGACCTTTCCGCTCCTCACGCCGACATACCAGTCGTGCACGTTGCAGGTCGGGTCGCAATGGCCGGGCACCAGCTTCAGCTTGTCGTTGATCTTCAGCACGCCGTCCGGGTCGGCAACCACGCCATGCTCGTCGGAGCATTTGACGTAGCTGACATCGGTTCGCCCGAAGATCGTCGGCAGGCCGCTGTCCACCGACTGCGCCTTCAGCCCGGCATCGACGATCGCCTTGTCCGCCTTGGCATGGGACATGACGGAGGTGAGGATGAAGAGCGCATTCTCCCACTCGCCCTCGTCGATGCGGCGGCCCGCCGCGTCATGGATGCGGCCGTAATCGGCATCCATGAAGGCATAGGAGCCGCACTGGAGCTCGTTGTAGACGCCGGACGCGCCCTCGAATTGGTAGCTGCCCGTGCCCCCGCCGCCCACGATGTCGCAAGTCAGCCCCTCGGCCTTCAGCGCCTCGACCGCCTCCGCGACCATGCCGATGGCGATCTGCGTCTTGGCCTTGCGCTCCCCGTAATCGTCGAGGTGCTGCATCGCGCCCTGATAGGCCTGGATTCCAGTAAACTTCAGCCCCTCGGCCGCGTCGATGGCCGTCGCCAGTTCCACCACCGCATCGGTCGTGGTCACGCCGCAACGGCCCGCGCCGCAATCGATCTCGACCAGGCACTCGATCGTCGTGCCCGCCGCGACGGCGCCCTTCGACAGTTCGGCCACGTTGCCGAGGTCGTCCACGCAGCAGATCGTCCGCGCGCCCAGGTTCGGCAGGTTCGCCAGCCGCCTGATCTTCTCGGGCTGCGTCACCTGATTGCTGACGAGAATGTCGGTGATGCCGCCACGCGCAAAGACCTCGGCCTCCGACACCTTCTGACAGCACACGCCACAGGCCCCGCCCATCTCCTGCTGCAGCTTCTGCACGTCGACGGACTTGTGCATCTTGCCATGGCTGCGGTGGCGCATCCCGTGGGCCTTCGCGAAGGCGCCCATCTTCGCCACGTTCCGCTCGAGCGCGTCCAGATCGAGGATGAGGCAGGGCGTCGCGATATCCGCCTCGTCCATGCCGGGCACGGCGGGCACGTCGTAACCCACGTCGAGATCGAGATAGTTCACATCTTTCATGGCGCTCTCCTCAGTTCTGCATCCAGGGCAAACGGTCGAGATCGACGTTCCCCCCGGTGATGACGACGCCCACGCGCTTGCCTGCGAAGACGTCCGGGTTCTTCAGGATGACGGCCAGCGGCACGGCGCAGGACGGCTCCATCACGATCTTCATGCGCGCCAAGGTGAGCCGCATCGCGTCGATGATCTCCTGCTCGGATGCTGTCAGGATATCGGTTACGTGGTTGCGGACGAAATGCCACGTGCGGTCCCTGAGCGGGACTTTCAGACCATCCGCGATCGTGTCGGGCGCATCGTCGGCGATGATGTGACCCGCGCGGAAACTGCGCGCGGCATCGTCGGCCTGTTCCGGCTCGGCGGCATAGATCTTCACCTCCGGTGCGATATGGCGGAGCGTCAGGCAGGTGCCCGAGATCATGCCGCCGCCACCGATCGGCGCGACCATCATGTCGAGCGGGCCATCGACCTGTTCCACGAACTCCCGGCTGCAGGTCGCCTGCCCCGCGATCACGCGCGGATCGTCGTAGGGATGGACGAAATCCGCGCCGGTCCCGGCCTGCACGCGGGCGAAGACCTCCTCGCGGCTGCTGGTCGAGGGCTCGCATTCGGTGATCACGCCGCCATACCCGCGCACCGCGTCCTTCTTGGCCTGCGGCGCCGTGCGCGGCATGACGACGTGGCACGGGATACCCCGCCGGCCCGCGGCATAGGACAGCGACAGCGCGTGGTTGCCCGACGAATGGGTCGCCACGCCCCGCTTCGCCACCCCGTCCGCGAGGCCGAACACCGCGTTCGACGCGCCGCGGACCTTGAAGGCACCGGCCTTCTGGAAGTTCTCGCACTTGAAGAAGATCTCGCACCCCGCCCGCGCGTCGAGGAACGAGGAGGTCAGGACCGGCGTGCGGTGGATGTGGGGCCGGATGCGCTCATGCGCCTCCACCACGTCGTCCCATGTCGGAACGTCGATACCGTCGACAATCTCCATCATGCGGCCGCTCGCCTTTGCTTGCCGCCGCGACGCCAGAACTCCTGCGCCGCCGCCACGCCGGACCCCAGCTTCACCGGCAGGCCCAGATCCACCATGACCATCTCGGCCACGCCCAGTCCCGACAGCATCATCGCATCCGTCAGGGCGCCCAGATGCCCGATACGGAACACCTTGCCCGCGACCTCGCCCAGCCCCACGCCGAA
>JBBQDX010000313.1:0-4773 GCA_038320125.1 Rhodobacterales bacterium
ACCCGCCGTCTCAACGACGAGCACCAGATCGAGAAGGTCGGCGAGAAGCTGCGCGAGATGATGCCGTGGATCTCCGCCGGAAAGATGGTCGACCGCGCCCGCAACTGAGCGCCTCGGCGGGACGATGAGATGGGCGGGCGCGTTGCGAGGCGCGTTCGCCTGTCGTTGTCGGGAAGCGAAGCCGTCGGCCCCTCGCGGACGCTTCGCCCCGTCGGCATCCTGCTTGAAGCTGGGGGGCTTCGTTCTAAGATCGTGCCGGCGACCAGGACGGGACGAAAGACGATGGGAACCGGGGCGGTGGCGCGGCTTCGAGGCACGAAGCCCGAGCGTCCATCGGTGGCAGCTTGGCGCGCCCGGGGTTCAGAGCGAGGCGGCGCCCCGGACCCCCTGCCACACCTCGATGCCGCTGCAGACCTCCCTGATGCCGCCCTGCATTGGCGCGCGCCAATCCGCAGAGCGTTCCGCGCCCGGAAGATCGTCGCGATCATTTCCGTGCACGCGGCACCGGGCGCGCAGGATCCGCCCCCTTGCGCGACCCACCACATCGCCGGACGCTCCGTCAGGTGGCCGGCACAGGCCGCCGGATTTCGCGCCAGCACGGCGAGCGCGATCGGCTTCAGGATCGAGACGGCGAAAATTACCCCCGCCGAAGATTGGTCCAGTAGCTCAGCCCCGCGACCGCCATTGCGGCCACCGCGATCTGCGCCGGGACGGTCCACGGACGGATGGCCCTGGCGTAGGCCGTCAGGAACAAGAGCGCATGGATGAACCAATCATTGCCGTAAGGCAGCCAGTAGAAATCGGCGGCGTCCCACTCGCCCTGCCACCAAGGGTAGAGCGGCGCGAAGCGATCAACGACGAAGCTGATGGACGTCCAGACCACGTAGACGCTGAGCATGATGCCGATGCGGGCGCGGAGCAGGTCGGGCTAGGATTTCCGCAATCCCTTCGCGGCGAAAATGCCCGATCAGAAGAAACGCGGCATGCGGACGGATGTGGGCGCATTGTTGTGCCGTAGGACTGTCGGGCGCATGTCGCCCCGGGTCATTGCCGCCCGATAGGAATGCCACCGGACGACCAGGACAAACGTGCCACCCTGCCCGCAGTCCAGCCAGGCGATGCTTTCGTTCGCCTGCGTCTGCGGGCCCCGCTCTCGCGACCTGTCCGGTCATTCTTCCTCTGCCCTGGAGAGGTCCAGACGTCCCGGCCTCCTCGACGGCGCCGGCGCCGGCGCGGCGGAGCGGCGTGATCCAGCCGGGCGTTCCGTGCCTTTGGGGCAAATCTTCGCCGCGCGCCAGCGCTGCGCCGGTTGCGCGCGACTTGCAGCTACCCGCTCGGGTCGGCCCGGCGGCCCTGATGACGCTCTCCCGGCGGCGGCCAAGCCCACTCGGGCGCCTGTCGCAGACGGTCCTGGGGATCGATGCGCTGCCCCGTGTTATCTCTGGCCCGCCTCTTAACCTTGCCTTTCGTATCAATAGGGACTTTCCACGCTCTCCTTGCACGAAGTGCGAATGTCCCTTGATTGGAATCCTCGAACTCGGCAGAAATTCCGGAAAGGTATGTGTGTTCCATTTCAAGAGTTTAATTAATCATGAGAATCGAAACACTGGACGGATTTCGCGGCTTCTTCCTGTTCTTCATGATGATAATTCACGTGAATGTCTGGACTGGCGTGACAATCGGCAAGGTCAATCATCATTATTTCGGATGGGTAGAGGATGCACAGGGATTCGTCTTCATTTCCGGCTTCGTCGTGGCCCTCGTCTACGGGCGGCTCCTGACAGGTTCGGACCCCTCCGCCTGCCGCCGTGCCGTCTGGGCGCGGGCGCGCACGATCTACGGCCACCACGCCTTTCTGGTCGCCTGCCTGCTCCTGGCCTCCCTTGCGGCCACCCTGAACGGGGTCTCGCCGCAGGTGCTCCGCCCCTTCCAGGAGGCCCCGCTGGCGATGGCGCTGGCCTCGCTGGGGCTGGTCGGCGCGGCGCGGGACATGGGCATCCTGCCGATGTACATCTGGTTCATGCTCATCACGCCCCTGGTGCTTGCCGCCCTGCGCAGGGGCTACGGCCCGTGGCTGGCGGCCCTGTCGATCGCGGCCTGGCTTCTGGCGCAGACCGGAGCGATGCAGGCCGTGCTGGCCATGTCGGAGGACAGGCTGGCCGCGGCCGGGCATCCGGTCCGTCTCGGCCTCTTCTTCAACCTCCTGGGATGGCAGCTGCTGTTCTTCGGCGGCATCGGCATCGGCTACCGCCATCTCACGCGCCGGATCGACCTGTCGGGCCTGACGGGCCGGACCATGCAGCGGGCGTTCTGGGCAGGCTTGGCGCTCGTCGTGGCATTCGGCATCTTCGACCGGATCGTCTTCAACGACCTCTTCGGGGCGGCCTTCTCCGCCGCGGCCCTGGAGGTGATCGACCGGGGCAACCTCAGCACCCTCTACGTGGCCACCTTCGTGCTCGACCTCTGCCTGCTCGCGTGGTTGCTCTCGGCGGGGGCCGGCACCGGATCGCGCGCGATCAGGGTGCTGGCCGCCTCGGCCCGGGTGATCTTCGCGAACCGGGCGTTCGTCTTCCTCGGCCGCCACTCGCTCCACGTCTTCACCGCGCACATCCTCTTCGTCTATGCGGTGGCGGTCTGGGTCGACCTGGCATCCCCCGGCCAGCTTGCCCGGAATCTCGCCCTGCTGGCGTCACCGCTCGTGCTCTTCGCCGTGGCGAGCTGGCACGAAAGCTCGGGTCAGAGGAGCCGCGCCGGACGTGTGAGGACGACGGTGGGCGCCTAGCCCGATCTCGCCGGACCCGTGCCGAAGGCGCGCCGGAGCAGGGGCGATGGATCGGTCGCGCTGTCCTTCGCACCCGCGCCGCGCTAGCTCCGCCCCATGGCGATCACCACCGATACACCCGTCTGCGCCCCGACGCCCGGAAACTATGTCTCCATCGTCGCCCTGGGCCTGATCTGGGGCGGCACGTTCATGATCGTCTCCCTTGCCCTGCGCGGCTACGGTCCGGTCACAGTCGCCACGGCGCGCACCACGCTCGGCGCGCTGGCTCTCCTCTCGCTCGTCGCGGCGCTTCGCCGGCCGTTCCCGACCGTCACGCCGTCGCTCGCGGGCTTCGTCGCCGTCCTCGGGGTGGTGACGACGACGCTGCCCTTCATGCTTCTGAGCTGGGGCCAGCAACACGTCTCCTCCGCCTTCGCGGGGCTTTCGATGGCGGTCCTGCCGCTCTTCGTGCTGCCGCTGGCGCATTGGTTCGTGCCAGGCGACCGGCTGACGCTGCGACGGGCCTGCGGCTTCGGGCTGGGGTTGCTGGGCGCGCTGACGCTCCTCGGACCGGGGATCGGCGCGGCCGGCTCGGGCGATCTCGCGGCGCTCGGCCGCCTCGCCTGCATCCTCGCCACGCTCTGCTATGCGGTCGGCGCGATCCTGACGCGCCGTTGCCCGCCGATCGACGGGATATGGCTCTCGGCCCTGACGCTCGTGGTCGGGGCGGTCGTCCTCATCCCCGCGATGCTCGTGACCGAAGGGGTGCCGGGGGCCGCCAAGCCCGGAACGATGGCCGCGATTCTCATCCTCGGTCTCGTCCCCACCGCCTTCGCGGCCCTTCTGCGCGTCCAGGTGATCCGCTCGGCGGGGCCGGGCTTCATGACGCTGGTGAACTACCAGGTGCCGGTCTGGTCGATGCTCTTCGGTGCCGTCGTCCTGTCGGAGGCGCTGCCGGCGCGGTTCTTCGCGGCCCTGGCGCTCATCGCCTGCGGCCTGGCCGTCACCCAGTCGGGCCGCCGCGACACCTGAGGCGCGGGGCCACGCCGCCTTGACAGCACAGGGTCCGCACCCGACACCGGCGCGATGCTGGACGTGCGCCCCGTCGGATATGTGATCGGCCTCCTGCTGATGTGTCTCGGTGCCGCGATGGTCCTGCCCATGGTGGCCGACATCATGGCCTCGAACGGGCACTGGCCCATCTTCCTCGAGTCCGGCCTCATCACCATGGTCGTCGGGATGTGTCTCTCGCTGGCCACATCGAACGCCGTGCGCGACCGGCTCAGCCTGCAGCAGACGTTCATGCTGACGACCGGCGTCTGGGCGGTGCTGCCGATGTTCGCCGCCCTCCCCCTCGTCATCGGCGCCACCGGCCTCGGTTTCACCGACGCCTTCTTCGAGTCGATGTCGGGCATGACGACGACCGGCTCGACCGTCATCGTCGGGCTCGACGCGCTGCCCCGCGGCATCCTGCTCTGGCGGGGCCTGCTGCAGTGGTTCGGCGGCATCGGCGTCATCGTGATGGCGATGGTCTTCCTGCCGGAGCTGCGCGTCGGCGGCATGCAGATATTCAAGTCCGAGGCCTTCGACACGATGGGCAAGGTCCTGCCGCGTGCCGCCGAGATCGCCTCCCGCATCTCGTTCATCTACGTCGGCATCACCGCCACCTGCGCACTCTGCTACGGGGCGGCCGGCATGAACGCCTTCGACGCGGTGGTCCACGCCATGACGACCGTCTCGACCGGCGGCTTCGCGAACTACGACGCCAGCTTCGCCGTCTTCCAGGGCACGCGGGAGTATATCGCAACCGTCTTCATGATCCTCGCCGCCCTGCCCTTCGTGCTCTACATCAGCCTCGTGAACGGCCACGTCCGCCCGCTCATGAAGAACAGCCAGGTCCGCACCTTCTTCGGCATCGCCGCCACGCTGGTCCTCTCCACCGCCATCACGCTGATGCTGTTCGAGGGCTACGGGTTCGAGCAGGCGATGCGCGAGGCGCTCTTCAACATCGC
>JBBQDX010000314.1:0-4734 GCA_038320125.1 Rhodobacterales bacterium
CAGGAAGACCTTCGGGCAGCGGTCATAGCGAGTGGCGACGCGGCGCCAGTCCTTCAGGCGCCCGAACATGATCTCGATCCTGCTGCGGCGCTTGTAGCGGCGTTTGTCGTATCGGACAGGCTTGTCGCGCGACTTCCGCCCCGGGATGCAGGGGGTTATTCCCTTTTCCATAAGGTCTTCGCGGAACCAGTCCGCATCGTATCCGCGATCTCCCAGCAGCCAGTCGGCCGATGGCAAACTACTCATCAGAGCCCTGGCCCCGGTATAGTCGCTGACTTGACCGGCCGTGATGAAGAACCGGATCGGACGCCCGATACTGTCCGTGACGGCATGAAGCTTCGTGTTCATTCCGCCCTTCGTCCGCCCCCCTCTCGGGCCATTGCTGCGCAATACCCTGCCGGGCAATGGATCAGCCTGCCACGCCCCCCTTTTTCAACCGCAGGCTGGAGGCCGTGCGATGCGCCTTGAGGTAGGTTGCGTCCATTGCCCGGCAGGGCATCCCGCAGGGATGTCCCGAGAGGGGATCATGATCGTCTTTCGATCCGTGCCCTCGGCCGCCAAGCCTTCCATGATCCGAGCGAACACCCCCATGTCGCTCCAACGCTTCCATCGGTTGTAGAGTGTCTTCAGCGGGCCATACGCGCTCGGCGCATCGCACCAGCGCAACCCATTGCGGTTGATGAAGATAATGCCGCTCAGGACCCGTCTGTCATCGACACGGGGACGGCCATGGCTCTTCGGAAAATACGGGCGAAGGCGCGCCATTTGCGCTTCGGTCAGCCAGAACAGGTTACTCATGCATGTGGACTCCTCGCGGAGCCTGAATCACGACCGCCGTCGGCAATCAATGGGTCCTGAGCCTACAGGTGGTTCTGTCACCTTGGCCTCGACGGCCGGGTGCCCGCGCACTCGACGTTCACCAAGAGCCGTCATGGTTGCTTTCGCGAGAGCGGCTTGATGCGGGAGGTTTTCGAAAGGGTGGTTGAACGATGCTTGGCTTCGGGCATTGCCCGGACGGACCACGTTGCAGTCGACGGCAGTTTCATTCGGGCAGATGCCGGATACGCGCGACAGGTGGCAAGCGCACAGGATCTGTCCCGTGAGGACGCACCGCGCGCGGTGCGGGAGTATTTCGCGAAGCTCGAGACAGCCGCACCCGACCCCGATGGCGTGACGCGCTCGACGCCCAAGGCCAAATCGCTGACCGATCCAGGCGCAGCTCTGAGCATCAAGCACGGTCCATCCGCGTTCGCCTGGGGGATGAACGCGATGGTCGATACGGCGTCTGGCATCGTTTTGGCCGTGCAGGCCGCCCCCGAGCGCTTCGCCGATGAGCCTGTTGCCGCGCGGCGAATGGTGGAGCGACGTCTCGAGCGGCACGGGGCGACGCCCGATGTGCTGCCAGCCGTCACGGCCTATGGCTCGGGGCCGTTCCTCGCCTGGCTGGATGCCCGCAAGATCGAGGCGCACATCCCGTTGATCGAGCACCGTCATCAGACGAGCGGTGTGCTCACCCAGGACGCCTTTGTCTACGAGGAGGCGAGCGATACCTATACCTGTCCACAGGGTGCCGTGTTGAAGCGTTACAGCCGCAACGAGGAGGCACAACGTACCGTGCCTTACAGCGTGATTGCGGGACGTGCCCGATCAAGCGGAGCTGCACGACGGGCAAGATGCGGGATCTTTATCGTTCTCCCCATGAGGCCATCCGCCAGCAGGTTCGCGCTCGCAGGGGGGCCGAGGCTTTCAAGCGCTCCTTGCGTCTTCGAAAGCGCATCGAGCACCTGTTCGCCTGCATCAAGCATCATGACGGATTACGGCGTCTGCGCTTGCGAGGACAGCGTGGCGCTGACGAGCAGTTCGTCCTTGCTGCGACCGCTCGAATTCTTAGGCGGATCGTCCGGTGGACTGCGGATCCGCTCCTGCAGATCGCCTCGTAGCGAGCATAAAAGAACACCGAGCCGACAATAAGTCGTTTGGAGATGCTCTCCTCGCCCGAAAGCCGATCGCCGAGGGGGCCGACTTCAAATCTTGCCGCCGACGCTTCTGCCATCGCGACTAATTCAACAGTCTCGAGCGTATTCGGACCACGGCGACCGGCAACGCCTGTGCGCCGCGGGGGACACGCCTTGACGTGGGCCGGGGTGTCGGCGGAGAGCCGCGCCTTTTGAGACCAGGGGAGTCCAGCGATTGCGATGGCTGCGGCTTGCGGCCCGGCGTTCAGGTCGCGGCTTTCCCGGCGTCGGTCAGCGCGTAGGTGCCGACCGCGACCCGCGCGAACCAGCCGTAGTGGTTGTCGCGCAGGATCGCGGTGGCGCGGGCGATGCCGGTGGCCGCCGCCACGTCGCGGCCGCGGGAGGGGCCGACGGCGGCGAGGTGGGCGGCGATGCGCGTCGCGTCCTGCCGGTAGGCGGTGACGAGCCCGGTGCGGGTGGCGCCGCCCTCTGCCGGATCGCCCCGCCGCGCCGCGAACTCGCGCAGCAGGCGCGCGCGGGGTTTCGCGAGGAGACGTGGCTGGAACGGGCCCGGGTCGCAATGGGCGGTGACGAGGCCATCCGACACCCGAACGGTCAGGACGCCGAGACCGAGGCGGCGGGCGAGCTTGAGGTTTGCGGCGAGCGCGCCCCGGCCGCGCCGCCCCGCGACATCGGGCACGGCGAGGTAGACGTGGGGCGTGACGGCCTGCCGGGCGATCCCCTGATGGATGAGGGCGAGCGAGAAGCCGGTCTTCAGCTCGACGATCACCGGCGGCTCGTCGCCGCGCAGTGCTGCGACGTCGGTGGGGCCGATCTCGCCCTTCACCGCATAGCCCTGCGCTTCGAGCAGGGCCTTGACGGGGCCGTAGAGGTCGGTTTCCCGCATTCCTAGAGGCCGAAACGGCGAATGTCGCGATGCGGGGCGTGCGGATGGGGCAAGGGCGGAGCCTCCGGCGGCGGGCGTTGCGCGACATGCTACACCAGGCAAGCGCCTGCGGGCCACCGCGCTATCGGCCGTGACAAGCCACGCGGCCGTTGCTAAGGCCCCGCGCGACCCTCTTTCAGCTACGGATGCCCTTCATGACCACGCTCGTCTTCGGCCACAAGTCGCCCGACACCGATTCCACCGGCTCGCCCATCGTCTGGGCCTGGTACATGTCCGAGGTGATGGGCGTCGACGCGAAGGCCGTCCTGCTGGGAGAACCCAATACCGAGGCGGCCTGGATGCTGGCGCGCTGGAAGCTCGACACGCCGCAGATCATCCTCGACTTGGAAGCCGGCCAGCCCTGCGTCATCGTGGACACCAACAATCCGGCCGAGCTGCCCGCGAACCTCGCGCGGGCCGACGTGCGGCAGATCATCGACCATCACAAGCTCAGCGGCGGCATCGAGACCATCGTGCCGATCGACATCACCATCCGACCGCTGGCCTGCACCGCGACGATCATGGCGGACCTCATGAGCGGATCGCTGTCGACCGCGCCCGAGGCGATCCGGGGGGCCATGCTGACCTGCATCCTTTCGGACACGCTGGCGTTCCGCTCGCCCACCACCACCGACCACGACCGCGCGCTGGCGGAGCGTCTGGCGGTTGAGCTCGACATCGATATCGCCACCTTTTCGGCCGAGATGTTCGCCGCCAAATCGGATGTCTCGCGGTTCTGCGAGGCTGAACTCCTGCGGATGGACTCGAAGGAGTTCACCGTCGACGATACGTCGTTCCGGGTCTCGGTGCTCGAGACGACCTCGCCCGAGGCGATCCTGTCGCGCAAGGCCGCGCTGATGGAGGCGATGCCGGGCGTTGCGGCCGAGGACGGGGTGGCGCAGGTTCTGCTCTTCGTGGTCGACATCCTGGCGGAGGAAGCGACGCTGCTGGTGCCCAACGATCTGGTCCGGCGCGTGGCGCAGAAGAGCTTCGGTGCCACCGTCTCGGGCGACAGCGTGGTCCTGCCCGGCCTGATGAGCCGCAAGAAGCAGATTATCCCGGCGCTCAAGGTCTGAGGCGGGCGGCGGCTTCGGAGGCCCCTCCGGCAGGGGCGGTTCAGCGGCCGCGGGCGCGGATCAGGGCGATCGCCATCGTCAGGGCCGCACCGCCTGCCGCGCCGCCGATCAGGCCCGCGACGATGTCGCCGATGCCGCCGCTTTCCGGGGGCGTTCCCGCGATCAGCGGCTGACCGTCGCCCGGCCCGAGCGCCATCAGCAGCAACCCGCCGCAAAGGCCGCCGAGCGCGCCAAGCACGCTGTTGAGGGGAATGCCGAGGTCGAACCGGCGTGCGGCCCGGCCGGTGCCGTTGCCACCCACAAAACCCGCGACGAGGGCGATGACAAGCTCCATGGGTCTCTCCGCTGACTTGTCCGGCCCTTCGCCGGCGCGGTGGGCAAGGTGTTGCAGGCGGCGGGCCATGTAAAGTGCGGGTTCGCGCCATGGTCTGTGCGAGGTGCGGCAGGGGGCATCGGGACGGGAACAGGCATGCGATGGGGATTGCCGCTCCCGAGGGGGCCGTTGCGCCTGGTCCCGGGGAAGGGTGCCGGGAGTGGCGCCGACGATGCGCTGTGCGGCGTCGGGGTGAGGTCGTCTGGGATTGGGCGTGGGGCGTTGCGGGAGCGAAGGGACTGTCCGGTTTGATGAAGGTTTTCCGATGCAGGCCGAGGCGCAAGGGTAGCCACCCTTGACCATGTCGGCCCGCGTTGGAAAACCTCTCGTGGAGGAAGCCGCGGGGGTCTGGTCGTGCCCTATGGGGAAAGCGGCACGGGGTCG
>JBBQDX010000315.1:0-4721 GCA_038320125.1 Rhodobacterales bacterium
ACGATCCGGGTGGGGTCGAGGGCCGCGCGCTGCAATTCCACCGTTTCGCGCAGCAGGCCCGCGAGGTCGCCGCGATGGCGTTCGGGTTCCGGCATGCGGGCGAACTTGCTGAACTCGTCGACGATGCGGCGCAGGTCGCCCGTCTGCCGGACGATCACGTCGGTCAGCTCGCCCAGCTTCGCGGCGCTCGCCGGTTCCAGCTCCCGGCTGAACCGGCGTTTCAACCGCTCCGCGGAGAGCTGGATCGGCGTCAGCGGGTTCTTGATCTCATGGGCGATCCGCCGCGCCACGTCCCCCCAGGCGGCCATCCGCTGCGCGCTCACGAGATCGGTCACGTCGTCGAAGGCGACGACATAGCCTTCGGGCGTGCCGTCGGAGGCGAAGCGCGTCGCGATCCGCACCAGCAGGTTCTCGAGCCTGCCCGCCCGCGCCAGCCGCAGCTCCTCCTGGATCGTATCGGTCCCCGCCTCGCGCAGCTTGGCGAAGAGGACGGCATATTCCGGCACCACCTGCGCCAGCTCCTGCCCGTCCCGCTCGCCGTCGAGCCCCAGTATCCGCTGCGCGGAGCGGTTCATGAAGTCGATCTTGCCCTCCCCGTCCAGCCCGATGACCCCGCCGGTGACCGAGCCCAGCACGCTGTCGAAGAGCCTCCGGCGCCGTTCCGTCTGCTGGTTGGTCTCGACCAGCGCATCGCGCTGACCCTTCAGTTGCCGCGTCATCTGGTTGAAAATCCGTCCCAGCATCGCGATCTCGTCGTCGCCCTTCTCCTCGGCCACCCTTACGCTCAGGTCGCCCTGCCCGACCCGCTGCGCCGCCCCCGCAAGCCGCCCGACGGGCCGCGACAGGCGCTCCGCGAACCACAGCCCGGCCCAGGTCGCGGCCAGGATCAGGATCAGCGCGAAGCCGAGATAGAGGAGCCCGAACTCGAACAGCAGCCGCCCCCTGTCGCGCTCCAGCTGCTGATAGAGCTGCGCCGTGGACTGCGTCTCGTCCAGCAGTTCCAGGATGTCGCCATCGACGACGCGCGTGACGTAGAGATAGCGATCGTTATAGCCCGACAGTTGAAGAAGAGCGCGGAACTCGTTGATTTCCTTGTCCTCTATAAGAACGGTCGCGCCGTCCCGGGCCTGCGCGATCTGGCTCTCCGTCACCGGCTCGTAGTCGAAGAGATAGGAGCCGTCGCCGCGGGCGCGGATCGCGGCGGTGCCATCGACGACATAGGCTTCCTCCAGCCCCCTCTGGACCAGCTCCTGCCCCTGCGCCAGCAGCTGCCGCAGGTCGCCGTCGGCCATGAAGAAGGACGCCTGCTTGGCCACGTTGAGGTAGCCGGCCAGAGCGCGGGCATCCTCCGTCAACCCGTCGCGGTGTTCCTGCGCGTAGGCCTGCGCCGCCTCGACGGAATTGCCGAGCGCGTTGCGCACCCGGTCGGAGAACCAGCCCTCCAGCCCGATGTTGATGGTGACGGTGGCGAAGACCGCGGTGAGGATGGTGGGGATGAGGGCGATGCCGGTGAAGACGCCGGTCAGCCGCAGGTGCAGTTGCGACCCGGCCGACCGTGCCCGCCGGGCCGCGATCATCCGGGTCAGGCGGCGCACCACCAGGGCGGCGATCGTCAGGATGTAGACGAGATCCCCCAGCAGGACCGCGCGCAACCCGCTCAGATCGCCGGTCGGCCCGCGCAGTGTCAGGGCGAGGAACGTCAGCGCCACGAGCACCGGCCCCAGCACCACGAGGGTGACGGCGAGGATAGTCTGCGCCTGCCGCCGCCCGCTCCAGAGGAACGTGCGCGACAGCGCCTGTGCGCCGCTGGACGGAACCCGCAAGATGACCTCGAAACAATGCCTTACCGGGCGTCGTTCGCCGGGTTTGTTCCCGATCCGCAACGCCTGTGGCACTATTACATCAATTTGCGTCTCCTTGTCACGAGGATATCCAGCTCGGTGATCTTCTTGCGCAGGGTATTGCGGTTGATGCCGAGCAGATCCGCGCAGCGCGCCTGATTGCCGGCCGTCGCATCCAGCGCGATCTCGATCAGCGGCGCCTCCACCTCGCGCAGGATGCGCTGGTAGAGGCCGGGGGGCGGCAGTTGGCCGCCCTGCAGCTCGAAGTGGCGGCGCAGGTGGCGCTCGACCGCTTCCGACAATCTGTCCGTGGCCGCGGTCGCGCGCGGCCCGGCCGGCGCCGAGCCAAGGACCGCCTCGACTTCCGATTTCGCGATTTCCTCCGCCGTCGAGGTGGCGACGAGGCGGCGCGTCACGTTCTCTAGCTGCCGCACGTTGCCGGGCCAGGGATGCGCCCGGATCAACGTCATCGCCTCGGTCGAATACCGCCGCAGCGTCGCCCCGCCCCGCTCAGCCCGGGTCAGGAAGTGCGCGGCCAGCAGGGGGATGTCGTCGACCCGCTCGCGAAGGGTCGGCACTTCGATCTGCGCGCCGCAGAGGCGGTAGTAGAGGTCGGACCGGAAGCCGTTGCCGGGCGCGTCGAGGCGCGGCGTCAGGTCGCGCTGCGCCGTCGCCAGGATCCGCGGGCCGGAGCCGTCGAGCCCGTCGAGCATCCGCACCACGCGCGCCTGTGCCTCGGGCTCGAGGTCGCCCACTTCGTCGAACAGGATCGAGCCGCCCCGTGCGCGCGCCACTAGATCCGACGGCCCGTCGAAGCCGACGAGGTCGCCCGCCGTCGCGGTCACGAACGGCAGGGTCCGGCGGTCTGAAAAATCGTGGATCGCCCGCGCGATGAGCGACTTTCCCGTGCCGCTCTCGCCGGTCACCAGCACCGGCAGGTCGGTGTTCATCATCCGCGCCACCAGACGATAGAGCGCCTGCATCCGCGGCGTCCGCCCGACCAGTGGCAGATCCTCGTCCTGCTCGGGCGCCGGCCGGGTCGGGCTCACCGTCCGCTTCTGGTCGAGGGCGCGGGCGGCGCGTTTCATCAGGTCGGGCAGGTCGAAGGGTTTCGGGAGGTAGTCGAACGCCTCTGCCTCGGCCGCCTGGATCGCCGTCATGATCGTGTTCTGCGCCGAGATGACGATCACCGGCAGTCCGGGGCGCTCCTGTGCGATCCTCGGCAGCATCTCCAGGCCATTGCCGTCGGGCATGATGACGTCGGAGATCACGAGGTCGCCCTTGCCCTCCTCGACCCACCGCATCAGCGTCATCAGCGAGGAAGTGGCATGCACCTTGCATCCCGCCCGCGTCAGGGCCTGCGTCAGGACGGTGCGGATGGTGCGGTCGTCGTCGGCGACGAGAATGGTGCCGTCCATGTCTTATCCCTCAATGGCTTGCGGGTTGATGTTCGCGTGCTTCGGGGCGAGCGGAAGGGACAGCCGGAACGCCGTCCGCCCCGGCACGCTGTCCACGGAGATCCAGCCGTCGTGCTCGTGGACGATCTTGGAGACCAGCGCGAGGCCGAGGCCGGTGCCATTCTCGCGCCCGGACACGAAGGGCTCGAACATGCTGGCGGCCATCTCGGGCGCGATGCCCGGCCCGTCGTCGGCGATCTCGACCTGCAGCGGCACGGTATCGTGGGTGCCATCGGGGCGGCGAACGCGGAGGCTTTGATCGTAGAACGTCCGGATCGTGATCCGCCCGCCGTGTGTGCCCACCTGCGCTGCGTTCCGGAGCAGGTTGAGGACGACCTGGAGCATCTGGTCCGGGTCGATCCAGGCCTGCGGAAGCGAGGGGTCATAGGCCTCGAGGATGGTCATATGCGCGGCGAAGCCGACCATGGCGGAGCGGCGCGCGCGATCGAGCACGTCATGGATATTGACCGCCCGGCGCTCCGGCGGGCGCAGGTTGCCGAACTGTTCCACCTGCTCGAGAAGTTTTACGATGCGGCGGCTTTCACCCACGATGAGGTCCGTCAATTCAAGGTCTTCGCCCATGAGGTTCATCCCGAGAAGCTGCGCCGCGCCGATGATGCCGGCAAGCGGGTTCTTGATCTCGTGCGCCAGCATCTCGGCCATGCCGATGGCGGAACGCGCCGCGGCCCGGGAGTTGCGGGCGCGGTCGAGGCGGTCGGCGATGTCCTGCGGCGCGATGAGCAGCAGCGTCCCCTGCTCGAAGGGGGCCAGGTGCATGTCGCAGCGCACCGAAGGCCCGGCCCCGACCCGCAGCGTCGTGTCGTGCAGCGTCAGCGGCGCCTCCGTCCGCCGCACCCGCGCCATGGCCGGGGCAAGGCCGCCGTCGAAGTCGAGAACCCGCGACAGCAGCTTGTCCGCCAGAGTCTTCGTGGAGCGGTTGAGAAAGCCTTCCGCCGCTCCGTTCACCGAGACGATCCGGTCGCCGGCGTCGAGGAGCAGCGCCGGGATCGGCAGGGCCTGCCAGATGGAGGGGTCGGTCACGCCGCGACCCTTTCGGTGGACAGGAGGGCGGCCGCCAGGAGCGCGCCCAGGGTGTCCGGCGCCGCCGTCAGGACGTCGCGGCGCAGATCGGCGGGCGTTCCTGCGTCGTCCATGTACCAGCCGAGGTGCTTGCGGGCGACACGCCCCCCGAGGGTCGGTCCGTAGAAATCGATGATCGCGGCATGATGGCGGGCGACGAGGTCCAGCAGCGCCGCGCCGTGCGGGATGACGGGGGCGATGCCGTGCCCGAGCGCGCTGGCGATGGCGGCGAGCGCCCAAGGCCGCCCCTGCGCGCCGCGCCCGACCATGACGCCGGCGGCCCCGGATGCGGCGAGCGCCCTGCGGGCGGTGGCCGCATCGACGATGTCGCCGTTCGCCAGCA
>JBBQDX010000316.1:0-4713 GCA_038320125.1 Rhodobacterales bacterium
CTTCTCGACGGCGTGCAGGAAGGCGTTGGTGACGCGGACGGAGTTGTTCGAGTTCTGCCCCGAGACGGAGCTGTAGGCCTCCGAATCCCAGTCGGTGTCGTAGGTCGGAAACTCGATGCTGTCGTAGCCCTGGCGGGCGTACTGCAGCACCCGCAGGATGTAGGCCTCGGGGATCATGTGCTTCTTGGCCGCGCGGATCACGCCCTTGAGCGTGTCGTTCACCGCCGGATCGCAGGCGTCGGCCAATGAGCCGTCCCAGGCGCGGACCGCCTCCATCACCTTGGTGAGCTGCGCCTGATGCGCCTTGGAGCCGGCGACAATGGCCGCGACCTTCTGCTCCTCGATCACCTTCCAGTCGATGAACTTCTCGATGTCGGGGTGGTCCATGTCGACGATGACCATCTTGGCCGCCCGCCGCGTGGTGCCGCCCGACTTGATGGCCCCGGCCGCCCGGTCGCCGATCTTGAGGAACCCCATCAATCCGCTCGACTTGCCGCCGCCCGAGAGCGCCTCGCCCTCGCCGCGCAGATGGCTGAAGTTGGTGCCGGTCCCGGAGCCATACTTGAAGAGCCGCGCCTCGCGGACCCAGAGGTCCATGATGCCGCCTTCGTTCACCAGATCGTCGGCGACGGACTGGATGAAGCAGGCGTGGGGCTGCGGGTGCTCGTAGGAGGACTTCGAGCGCGTCAGCCTGCCGGTCGCGGGGTCGACGTAATAGTGCCCCTGCGCCGGACCGTCGATGCCGTAGGCCCAGTGCAGGCCGGTGTTGAACCACTGCGGCGAGTTCGGCGCGGCCATCTGGCGGGCCAGCATCGCGCGCATCTCGTCGAAATAGGTCCGCGCATCCGCTTCCGTCGAGAAATAGCCGCCCTTCCAGCCCCAATAGGCCCAGGCGCCGGCCAGCCGGTCGAAGACCTGGCGGCTGGAGGTCTCGCCGCCGAAGCGCGCCGCCTCGGGCAGGTCGGCCAGCGCCGCCGTGTCGGGAACCGAACGCCAGAGAAAGTCCGGCACGTCCTTTTCGGGAACCGCCTTCTGCCGCGCGGGAACGCCGGCCTTGCGGAAATACTTCTGCGCGATGACGTCGGAGGCGACCTGGCTCCAGCCCTTCGGGACCTCGACGGCGTCGAGCCGGAACACCACCGTGCCATCGGGATTGCGGATCTCCGAGGTCGTCGTCGTAAAGGTCAGCGCCGCATAGGCATCCTTGCCCGCTTCCGTCAGTTTCCGCTCAAGCCGCATTTCCGGGTCCTCTCCACAGGCTGCCATTCTTCGCCGCCACCCGGTCTCGGGTCGGGCGATCTCACCTGGATGGCACGGATGCGAAACGGATGACTTCGGGCCCCTCGAAAGGGTCGGTCCGTCATGGGGAGCACCTGTGCCTGTCCAGCGCGCGGCCACTAGATGTTGTGGCTCTCTGGCGCATTGCTACAATTGAATGACATTTTGCGAGTCGGCAACGGGCTTTTTTGCGCTTTGGCCCCGATTGTTCCCTTGACGAAACCGCCACCGCCCCTCCCGGCCCCGAGTCGGAACCGCGAAGCCCCTTGTCCGAAAGGACTTCCCGAAAAGCGGAAAAATTTGCCGGTGCCGGCGGTCAGAATGCCGCACCGCGTTCGAGGTCAACCGCCTGTTAACACCTGTTAACCAATGTGGCAGGACATCGGCGGATCGCGTCGCCGGTGCGCATCGTCCCGCGGCGCAGGGGAACTCCGAAACGTGGTCGGAGCGAGAGGATTCGAACCTCCGACCCCCTGTACCCAAAACAGGTGCGCTACCAGGCTGCGCCACGCTCCGACAGAATGGGCTTTAGCAGGCCGTTCCGGCCGGGGAAAGCCTTCACGTCCCTCAACCGCAGGGCCAGGCTGCGGTCTCCTGCGGCAAGGCGGGGCTGCGCAGCTCGTCGCCCGCCGCTAGGCCCAACCGGCGCGCCGCGCCGCCGTTGATCTCGAGCACGGCGAGCGCGGGGGCGCCGGCCGCAATCGGCGTCTCGTCCCCGGGCACCGCGTTCTCGTGCACGCGCACGATCCGCCCCTCGTCGTCCACGAAGATCATGTCGAGGGGGATCAGCGTGTTGCGCATCCAGAACGCCACATCGGCTTCCCGGGGATAGACGAAGAGCATTCCCGACAGCGGCGGCATCGTCTCACGGAACATCAGGCCACGCGCCTGCTCGGCCGGAGTCAGGGCCAGTTCGACCTGAAACCGCACCGCGCCGAAATCGCCGCGGACGTCGACCCGGTCCGCCGCGCAGCCCTGCGCCAGCGCCACCGCCGGAAGGACGGTCGCAAGGATCGCCGGCAGAAGGGCGGTGGTCAGGCCCTGAAGAATTCCCATCGGCGCACCTCGACTGCCAGACGTCCCCGCTCCCCGTCGAGCGTACGGATGCAGATTGCCTCGCCCGTCAGCAGGTCCGCAAGCCCGAAGCGGCGCAGGACGTCGAGATGCACGAAGATGTCGTCGGTGGTGCCGAAGGCATTGGCGAAGCCGAACCCCTTGCCACGATCGAACCACTTCACCCGCGCGGGCAGATACGGCAGATCGTCGGGGATCGGTAGCAGATGTGCCGGCCCGCCATCGGCGGGGTCCACCTCGACCGGCACGATGGACAGCACCTCGGTCGCCTGCAGGCCGCGCTCGGTCGCCTGATAGAGCAGCGTGATCTCGCTGCCGTCGACGACCGACGACTGGCCGAAGTTGCGCAGCACGTTGACGTGCAGCAGGATGTCCTGATCCGCCCGGTCCGACACCACGAACCCGAAGCCGCGCGTCGGGTCGAACCATTTCACCGTGCCCGATATCGTCCCCGGTGCCGTTGCCTCGTCCCGCACGTCTCGTCCTCGCTCCGGGGCTCCCGGTCAATCCAGCTCCTTGAAGGGTGCTAATCCGAGGATGGACAGGCATGCAAGACCACCATTGCGAAGAAGATTTTTCCCGCCCCGTTCCATCGGATCTTCCGGCAGCGTCGGGTAGTCCGCGAAATCCATTGCTCTCATGGGTTTAGCCGCTGCGCCGTCCAGGTTCGCGCGGTAGCGGATTCTCGCGTGAATCGAAACCTGTCATGCAGCCGGAAAGCCCCGTCTGCCCAGAGCTCGATCTCCAGCGGACGGATGCGCAAGCCGCCCCAATGCGGCGGCCGCCCCGGATTCGTGCCCTTCGCCGCCGTCACCCTGGCGACCTTCGCCATCAGGGCGGCGCGGCTCGCCAAGGGCCGCGACTGGTCCGACGCCCAGGCGCCGAGCCGCGATTGCAGCGAGCGCGACGCGTAATAGGCATCGGCCTGCGCCTCCGCGACCCGCTCCACCGGTCCGCGCACCCGGACCTGGCGGCGCAGGCTCTTCCAGTGAATCACGAAGGCGGCCTTGGGCGTGGCCGCGAGCTCCCGCCCCTTGACGCCCTCGAAGTTGGTGTAGAACACGAAACCGCCGCCCGTAACGGAGGCGTCCCCGCCCGCCGCATCGACCTCGATCTCCTTGAGCAGGACCATCCGGACGTTGGGCAGCCCCTCCGGATCGACGGTGGCGAGTGCGATGGCGTTCGGATCCTCCGGTTCGGTCGCGGTCGCCTCCTCCAGCCACCGCCGCGCGATGGCCACCGGGTCCTCGCCTGCGAATATGCCCTCGCGTTCCGCCGCCATGCCGTCCCCCGCCCCGTCATCCTTGCCGCACTCCCGCCTTTCGCCTAAAGCCAACCGCAAGACAAGCCGGAGGGGATGATGGCGGGGATAATGGCAGGCAAGCGCGGGCTCATCATGGGCCTCGCGAACGAGAAATCCATCGCCTGGGGCATCGCGAAAGCCTGTTCCGAGCAGGGCGCGGAGCTGGCGTTCTCCTACCAGGGCGAGGCCCTCAAGAAGCGCGTCGGCCCGCTGGCGCGCCAGCTCGGGAGCGACATCGTCCTGCCCTGCGACGTCGGCGAAGGGGCCTCCATCGACGCGCTCTTCGAAGGGCTGGCCGGGCATTGGGACAGCCTCGACTTCGTCGTCCACGCCATCGGCTTCTCGGACAAGAACGAGTTGCGCGGCCGCTACCTCGAAACGTCGCTGCAGAACTTCCTGACGACGATGAACATATCGGTCTATTCCTTCACCGCCGTCCTGCAGCGCGCCGAGAAGATGATGACGAAAGGCGGCTCCGCCCTCACGCTCACCTACTACGGGGCCGAGAAGGTGATGCCGCACTACAACGTCATGGGGCTGGCGAAGGCCGCGCTCGAGTGCTCGGTGCAGTATCTCGCCGAGGACCTCGGGCGCGACAACATCCGCGTCAACGCGATCTCGGCCGGCACCATCCGGACTCTCGCGGCGAGCGGCATCGGCGATTTCCGCTACATCCTCAAGTGGAACGAGCACAACTCGCCGCTGCGCCGCACCGTGACCATCGACGAGGTGGGAGCTTCGGCCATGTATCTGCTCTCGGACCTGTCGTCGGCCGTCACCGGCACGATCCACCACGTCGATGCCGGCTACCATGTCGTCGGCATGAAGAACGTCGACGCCCCCGACATGACGCTCGAGAAGAAAGACCATTAGCGCGTGCTGACCGCCGGGCACCTGCTGGCCTTCAACGCGGCGGTCTTTCTCGCCGTCGCCGCACCGGGGCCCGCCTTCCTCGTCTGCGTCCAGGCGAGCCTGACGGGCGGGCGCAGGGCGGGCATGCTGACCGGCCTCGGCCTCGCGGTCACGGCGGGGCTCTGGACACTCGCGGCGCTCCTCGG
>JBBQDX010000317.1:0-4672 GCA_038320125.1 Rhodobacterales bacterium
TTCCCGCAGCCCGACTCGCCTACGAGGCCCATCACCTCGCCGGTCTGTACGGAAAGCGTGACTTTATCGACGGCGTGGACCGTCTGCGGCTCAATGCCGGAGCCGAGCCTGCGGGCCATCCGCTCGGCGATGTCGAGCTCCTTGACGAAGCGTTTGGAGACGTCGTCGATCTCGATGATGGCGTCCGTGGTCACGAAGCGGAGGCCTCCTCCGGCCGGGGTTCGAGATGCGGGTGTACGCAGCGCACCTTCCGCTCCGTCTCCACCTGGCTCAGCGGCGGCTCCGGGTCGCAGGCCGTGTCGGCGCGCGGGCAGCGCGGCGCGAACTTGCACCCCGGCGGAAGCTTCAGCAGCGACGGCGTCATGCCCTTGATCTGCGTCAGCAGGGCGCCGTGGCGTTTTCCCTTCGGCACGCTTTCGATCAGGCCCTTGGTATACGGATGCGCCGGATTCGAGATGATCCCCGAGGTGGGCCCCTCCTCGATGATGCGGCCTGCATACATCACGGCAAGACGGTCGGCGAGCCCCGAGACGACGGCCAGATCGTGCGTGATCCAGATGAGCGCGGTGCCGGACCGGGCGCAGAGCGTCTGCACCTCGGAGAGGATCTGCGCCTGAATCGTCACGTCGAGCGCCGTGGTCGGCTCGTCCGCGATGATGAGATCCGGCTTGTGGAGGAGCGCGATGGCGATGGCCACGCGTTGGCGCATCCCGCCCGAGAACTGATGCGGGTAGCTCTCCAGCCGTTCGTCGGGCGAGGAGATGCCGACCGAGATCAGCGCCTCGCGGGCGCGATCCAGCGCCGCCCTGCGCGAGACTTTCTCGTGGGCGTGAACCGTCTCGATCATCTGCGTGTCGATCCGCAGGACCGGGTTCAGCGTCATCATCGGGTCTTGGAAGATCATCGCGATCCGCTTGCCCCGAAGCGGGCGCAAAGCGGCCTCGCCACCGGCCACAAGATCGTCGCCATCGAACAGGATCTGGCCGGATACGACGCGCCCCGGTGGATCGACGAGGCCCAGGATGGAGAAGCCGGTGACGGACTTGCCGGACCCGGACTCCCCCACGAGGCCGAGAATCTCGCCGCGGTCGAGCGACAGGCTCACGCCGTCGACGGCCCTGGCCACCCCGTCGCGGGTGAAGAAATGCGTGTGCAAATCCCGGACTTCGAGCAGCTTCGTCATGTCGAGAGCCGCGGGTTCAGCACGTCGCGCAGCCGGTCGCCAACGAGGTTGATGGCAATGATGGTCACGACCAGCGCGATGCCGGGGAAGATGCTGATCCAGTAGCGCCCCGACAGCAGGTAATCGTAGCCGTTGGCGATCAGCAGGCCGAGGGACGGCTCGGTGATCGGAACGCCCACGCCCAGGAAGGACAGCGTCGCCTCCAGCGCGATGGCCTGCGCGATCTGCACGGTTGCCACGACGATCAGCGGCGGAACGCAGTTCGGCAGCAGGTGGCGGAACATGATCCGGCGGTCCGACAGGGCCAGGCAGCGCGCGGCGTCGATGTAGTCCTTCTGCCGCTCGACGATGGCCGAGCTTCGGACGGTCCGGGCGTAATAGGCCCATTGCACGATGACGAGGGCGAGGACGACCTTGTCCACGCCTCGCCCGAGCAGCGCGAGCAGGATCAGGGCGATCAGGATCGCCGGGAAGGACAGTTGCAGGTCCACGACCCGCATGATGAGGCTGTCAAGCTTTCCGCCGAAATAGGCCGCCGTGACGCCGACGATCGTTCCGATCGTGATGGCGAGCCCGAGCGACACCGAGGCCACGAACAGGCTGATCCGCAGGCCGTACATGATTGCCGAAACCATGTCGCGCCCCTGCTGGTCGGTCCCCAGCCAGTAGGTCATGCCGGTGCCGAAGCTCACCTCGCCGGGAGGCAGCCCGCCATCCATGATGTCGAGTTGCGCGAGGTCGTAGGGGTTCTGCGGCGCGAGCCAGGGCGCGAAGATCGCGATCAGCGCGACCAGCACGAACAGGGCGAGGCCGATCACCGCGACTGGGTCCTCCACGAACTCCTTGACGACGCGCCTGACCGGACTGTCGATCCGCACCGGCGCGGGCGAGCCGACGGGCTCGAGGTCGTTGGCGATGGACTCGCTCATCCCTTCATCTCCGACAGCCGGATACGCGGATCGAGCAGCGAATAGATCACGTCGACCAGCAGGTTGATCGTCACGATGATCAGGACCGTCAGCATGAGGTAAGCGACGATCACCGGCCGGTCGAGAAGGTTGATCGAGTCGATCAGCAGTTTGCCCATGCCCGGCCAGGCGAAGACCGTTTCAGTCACGATCGCGAAGGCCACCATCGAGCCGAGCTCAAGGCCGATGATGGTGACCACCGGGATCATGATGTTCTTGAGGACATGCACCATCACCACCCGCCGCCCCGAGAGGCCCTTGGCGCGCGCGAACTTGACGTAATCCTGCAGGCAGACCTCGCGCGTGTTGGCCCGCGCTAGACGGATGATCAGCGACATCTTGAAGAGCGCGAGGTTGATTGCCGGCAGGATCAGGTGCGACAGCCCGTCGAGCGTCAGGAAGCTGACCTGCATGCCGAGAAACTCGGTCGTCTCGCCGCGCCCCCCCGCCGGCAGCCAGCCGAGAAGGACGGCGAAGACGAGGATCAGCAGCATCCCCTGCCAGAAGTTCGGCAGAGAGAAGCCCAAAATTGACCCGCCCATGATCGTCCGGCCTGCGATGCTCTGCGGACGAAGGCCGGCCCAGACGCCGAGAGGGATGCCGAGTCCCACGGACAGAATCAACGCGACGAGGGCCAGTTCCATTGTCGCGGGCAGGCGGTCGAGGATGATGTCAAGCGCCGGGCGGCCATAGACGAAGGACGTGCCCAGATCGCCCTGCAGCGCGTTCCACAGGAAGATGCCGAATTGCTGCCAGAGCGGCTTGTCGAGGCCCAGCCGCGCGGTCGTCGCCGCGATGTCGGCCTGCGACGCCTCCGGGTTGATCAGCACGTCGACCGGGTTGCCGATGGCATAGACGCCCACGAAGACGAGGACTGCCATCGCCGCGACGGCAAGCAGGCTCTGCCCGAAACGCCGGATGAGATAGACGATCATTCCGCTCTCCTCGGACGGCGGGGGCGTGGGCGGCGGTCCGCCCCCGTCGCGCGGGGGGCGGGCCCGGCGCTCATTCGGCGGGCTTCACCTCGGAGGCCATCGTGTACTGGTCTACCCGTGGCTCGTAGGAGAACTCGGGCTTCATCGCCCAGACCGTCTGTTCGTAATGCAGCGGGATGATCCCGTAATCGTCGAGTACCATCGTCTGCGCCTCCTGCAGGAGACTGTCGCGCTCGGCATCGTCGATGGTCGACATGGCAGTGGTCAGGACCGCGTCCATCTCCGGGTTCGAGTACCGTCCGGCATTGGTCGGCCCCATCCCCGTCGCCTCGTCGTAGGTCGCCACCAGCGACTTCAGCGGCGAGGACATCTCACCCGAGGACGCGCCCCAGCCGGCCATGTAGATCGGGAACTCGAGCGCATTGCGCCGCGAGAAGAACTGGCTCGCGGTGGAGGCGTCGACGCGGGTCTCGATCCCGATCCGCGCCAGCATCTGCGCCACCGCCTGTGCGACCTGCTCGTCGTTGATGTAGCGGTCGTTGGGCGTGCCGAGCGTGATCCCGAAGCCGTCCGGATAGCCCGCCTCCGCCAGCAGCTCCTTCGCCCGCTCCGGGTCGTAGGGGTCGACCTCGCGGCCCGACGTGCCGAACATCGGCGGCGGCAGCAACTCGCCCGCCGGTTGTGCATAGCCGCCCATGATCCGGTCCGCGATGGCCTCGCGGTCGATGGAAAGCGAGATCGCCTCGCGAACCCGCGCATCCATCAGCGGGTTCGCTCCATCGGTGCCCGAGATGCCGGGTGCATCCTCGAGCTGCTGCATGTGAAGGTAGATGATCCGGTTCGACAGCGCGTCGACGACCTTGAACCCCGCCTGTTCGACCCGCGGAATGTCCTGGATCGGCGGCGACTCGATCATGTCCACGTCACCGGCGAGTAGGGCCGCGACGCGGGGGCCGTCGCTGGTGATCGGGCGCATCACGACGCGTTCCCAGTCGGGCGTCCCGCCCCAGTAATCGTCGTTGCGTGTCAGGACGAGCTGTGATCCCCGCGTATAGGTATCGAGCTTGTAGGGGCCGGTCCCCACGGCCACGTCCGGCGAGTTGAAGGCCGGCGCCTGCGGCACGTCGCCCATCCCCTCGCAGCCGCCATCGGGCGCGTAGGTGATCTCCTCCTCGGCGCCCAGCGTGTCGGCCGACAGGATCGCGAGGCCCCAGATCTCGGCGGGCAGCAGCGGGTTCGTCTCTGCTGTCTTGATGACCAGCGTGTGGTCGTCCTCCGCGATCATGTCGGAGATGCCGCCGGTATAGATCGTGTAGGACGAGGGGGAGTTCTCGACCAGCGGCACGCGACAGAAGGAGTAGATCACGTCCCGCGCGGTGAAGTCGGTGCCATCGTGGAACTTCACGTCCTCCCGCAGCTTGAACCGCCAGGTGGTGTCGTCCACCGCTTCCCATTCGGTGGCGAGGCCGGGTCCGACCATTTGGTTGGCGTCCTGCGTCGTCAGCGCCTCGAAGACGTTCTTCAGCACCTGGATGTTGGTGGAAAGCTGATGGAACTGCGGGTCCATCGACGTCGCCTCGGACTTC
>JBBQDX010000318.1:0-4660 GCA_038320125.1 Rhodobacterales bacterium
CCGCGCGTTCGACATCAGCGGCCTTCCATCGGGCCATCCGCGGCCTGCTCGCGCCCCACGGCGGCGGGGCCGGATCGCAGGACCTTGATCGCCGCAGCCGCGGCGAGCACGAGGGCCACCACCAGCAGCGCCAAGAACAGACCCATGCCCAGCATCATCGGCACCCCACACATCATGGTTTCCTGCATCATCGTTCCCACCTCCGGTTTGCTTCGTTTCGTTGTCCCCGACCAACGGCCTTCCAGTCGCCGGCGGGTTCCCTCACGCTTCCAGCGACCGAATGATCGGGCATTCGGGCCGATCGTCGCCGGCACAGGCCTCGACGAGCTCCGCCAGCGGACCGCGCATCGCCCGCAGGTCGGCGATCTTGGCGTCGATCGTGGCAAGATGCTCCGTGGCGATGCGCTTGACCTCCGCGGAGGCCCGCGTCTCGTTCTCCCACAGCGCCAGCAGCGCACGGCAATCCTCGATCCCGAAGCCGAGCGCGCGGGCATGGCCGAGGAAGGCCAGCTTGTGCACGTCGGTGTCCCGGAACGCGCGGTAGCCGTTCGCCTGCCGCAGGGGGCGGACGAGCCCGATCTCCTCATAGTAGCGGATCGTCTTCGGCGGCACCCCGGAGCGGCCGGCCGCGTTCGAGATGTTCATGTCGAAACCTCCCGAAGCGCCGCCGGCGCTGCCGCCGCAGCGTCTATCCGGCGCCCGGCCGCGCGTCTCAGCCGCAGCGCGTTCGCGAGCACGAAGACGGAGGACAGCGCCATCGCACCCGCGGCAAGCATCGGCGACAGCAGCATGCCCGTCAGCGGGTAGAGCACGCCCGCCGCCACCGGGATGAGCGCCGCATTGTAGGCGAAGGCCCAAAACAGGTTCTGGCGGATGTTGCGCATCGTCGCGCGGCTGATCGCCATCGCCCGGATCACCGCGTCGAGCTCTCCCGCCATCAGCACCACGTTCGCCGCCTCGATGGCAACCTCGGTGCCGGTGCCGATGGCGATGCCAACGTCGGCCTCCGCCAAGGCGGGCGCGTCGTTGATACCGTCGCCGACGAAGGCCACGGCCCCATGCGCCGCGCGCAGGGACTTCACCGCGTCGACCTTGCCGCCGGGCATCACCTCGGCCACCACATGGTCGATGCCCAGACGGTCCGCGACCGAGCGCGCGGTCGTCTCGGCGTCGCCGGTGATCATCGCGACGGCCAGTCCCATCTCGTGGAACGCCCGGATCGCCTCCGGCGTGGACGGCTTGACCGGATCGTCGACGCCGATCGCCGCGGCGACGCTTCCGTCGATGGCGAGCCAGAGAGGCGTCCGCCCCTCGGCGGCAATCCTGTCGGCCTGCCGTCGCAGCGGCGCAAGGTCGACGCCCTCGGCCCGGAGGAACCGCTCGGCCCCGACGAGGACACGGCGGCCTGCGATCTCGGCGGTCACGCCCAGACCCGTCCGGCTCTCGAACCCCGTCGCTCGGGGCAGGTCCAGCCCGTCCGTCTCCGCCGCGCGCAGGATTGCCAGGGCGATCGGATGCTCGGACCGCGTCTCCACCGCCGCGGCGAGCGCCAGCGCTTCCGCGCGCGTCCAGCCCGGCGCAGTTTCCAGCGCGCTGAGGGTCGGCCGTCCCTCGGTCAGCGTCCCGGTCTTGTCCAGCGCCACGACGCGCGCGCCCTGCAGCGCCTGCAGCGCGTCGCCCCGGCGGAACAGCACGCCCAGCTCCGCCGCGCGGCCGGTTCCGACCATGATCGAGGTCGGTGTCGCAAGCCCCATGGCGCAGGGGCAGGCGACGATCAGGACCGAGACGCCCGCGACGAGGGCCAGCGCCGGATCGACGAAGAGCCACACCGCCACCGTGAGCAGCGCCAACGCGATCACCACCGGAACGAACACGCCGGTGACCCGGTCCACAAGGGCCTGGATCGGCAGCTTCGCGCCCTGCGCGTCCTCGACCATGCGGATGATCCGCGACAGGATGCTGTCCTCGCCAACGGCCCCCGCCCGCATCGTCAGCGCGCCGGCCCCGTTCACCGTGCCGCCGGTGACGGGGTCCCCCGCTCCCTTGCGCACCGGATCGGGCTCGCCCGTCACCATGCTCTCGTCGATCCAGGATCCGCCCTCGGTGACGATCCCGTCCACCGGCAGCCGGTCGCCCGGCCGGACCGCGATCAGGTCGCCGGTCACGACATCCCCGAGCGCCACCTCCACGGCCGTTCCGCTGCGCAGCACCCGTGCCGTGGCGGGCCGAAGGCCGACGAGTCGCTCGATGGCCGACCCGGTCCGGCCCCGCGCCCGCGCCTCCAGCCAGCGACCAAGCAGGATCAGCGTCACAATCACCGCCGCCGCCTCGAAGTAGACCGCACGGGTGCCGTCCGGGAAGAGACCGGGAGCCAGCAGCGCCGACATCGAATAGCCCCAGGCAGCCGCCGTGCCGAGCGCCACGAGGCTGTTCATCTCCGGCGCGCCGCGCAGCAGGGACGGGACACCCTTGGCGAAGAACACCCGTCCCGGCCAGGCGAGGACCAGCGTCGTCAGCACGGCCTGAAGCCACCACGACATCTCGCGCCCGATGCTCGCGTCGATGAGGCCCGCCATGCCGGGAACGACGTGCGACCCCATCTCGAGCAGGAACACCGGCAGTGTCAGCACCGCCGCGAGGATCAGCCGGCCGCGCAGGTCCGTCGCCGCCTCGTCGTGATCGTGCCCGGATCGAGCGACCCCGCCATCCTGCGCCGTCGCCGCATAGCCCGCCTCCGTCGCGGTGCGCGCCAGGTCGTCCGGCTTGGCGGCGCCGGCAAGTAACGTCACCGTCGCCCGCCCGGTCGCGAAGTTCGCCTGCGCGCCCAGCACGCCCGGCACCGCCGCGAGGGCCTTCTCGACGCGCCCGGTGCAGGAGGCCCAGGACATGCCTGCCACCTGCAACGTCACCGTTTCGACGGCAGCGGGATAGCCTGCGGATTCGAGCGCCGCCGCGATGTCGGGCGATGCGGGCGATCCCTCGACCGTCGCGCGGCCGGTGGCGAGATTGACCGTCGCGGAGGCGACGCCGTCGACCGCCTGCAAAGCGCGTTCGGCCCGGCCCACGCAGGAGGCGCAGGAGAGACCGTCGATTGCAAAGGTCAGCGTCATCGTCAGCTCTCCTCGTGGCGTCCGGATCAGGAGATAGGGCTTCCAGTCGCTGGAAGGTCAAGGCCGTCCGCCAGACTTTTATCGCGCCTTGCCATTCCGGTGCCGGGAAGCCCATCCATCGGCACGAATGCTTGAGGAGGACCCCGGATATCTCGCCGTCGCGACCATGACGTGCGGCATATGCCGCCGCACCCAGAGAGCCATGGCCGACGTCGATCCGGCCGCCGCCATCGCCCTCGACCTTCCCGACCGGACCATGGACGCGACGAGCGACGCGGGCAGGGACGCGCTCCTGTGTAGGGATCCAAGCCGACGGCTGCGACGCAGGGCTGGCCCGACCACCGGACCGTGCAGTCTCGACAGACCGTAGAACGACGTCCGGGCCCTCCGCCGTGGACTATCCTTGCAGCCGAGACGGATCTCCAGGGCGTGCCGCTGAGCGCCGTAAAGGTCTTGCGAAGCCTATCCTCGGCCGCCAGCGCCCCTTCCTCGCCGACCTCCATCCCCGACCTCGGTCCTCCCGGTGACGCCCAAGGATGTCGCGGCGGTCCGCGTGCCGGCGTCGCCCCCGGCGACTCGGGCGGCAAGACGGCGTCCCGGCCTGCCCTCATGCTTGGGATGCCTGCCGGGGAGGAACTCCACGATCCTCATGGTGATCAAGCGCTACTGGAGACTCGAAGTCCGAAATATCCGCGCCCCACGAGGGTCGGTCGGTCGGATCAACTGCCGCTCCGCCTGAGCGCACAGGAACGCATTCCGAACGTCAGCCGGTCGTGGTCCCATGACCGAGCCGTGCCCTCGGCGACCGGACGTCCGCCCTGACGGATGCCGGCAACCGACGGATCGCGGGGTGTCCAGTGTTTTACTTCCCTTCCGCAGCCCCAGGCCGACGGCGCCCGCAGTCAGAGGGACCATGCGAACTCGGCCCGGATGGGAACGGCTGGAGCGCAGCGATAGCCTTTGGGCCGATCCTGGATCGGACGCCGCGCAGGAGCCTTGGTGACGGCTGGCGGCCGACGCGCCCGGGTCCTCGAGCGTCCGGGTGAAAGGCTTCCGGTTCTGGTCAGGCGATGTGTTCCGGCGAAATACGGCAGCGTTCTGGCGAAGGAAGCCATGACGGAGGCGAGTTCAGCGCGTGGGACCTCGACCAGCGGACCTGTACGAACGACGTCGCGACGGGCTTCTGCCGGCTCGGCGAGCCTGCCAACGCCCACGAGACGTCGAGGGCCTGGGCACTCCCGGGACATTGCTCGGCAATGCCCTGTCGGGCAGCGGGAGAGAGGATAACGAGGGCCGGCCTCACGGCGCAATCGGATACAACGTCCCGATCGACGTCCACAACACGGGTGGCGCAGCCGGCCCGCTGCCGTGACCGAGGGCTGGAAAGTCCGGCTTCCGATGGTTCAGGACCGCGCCCGGGTCCGGGAGCGCGCGGCGGAATGCGCGGGTCCGCAGGGGCGCGGGCCGGCGATCATTGTTCGCGGCGGCTCGTCCCGGGCCTTGCGGACCGGCGGCCATGGCCTTGCGTCTCGAGATGGCGCGAGCGGTCA
>JBBQDX010000319.1:0-4640 GCA_038320125.1 Rhodobacterales bacterium
CAGATGCGCAAGATCGATGGCTGGGAAACCTTGTCTCAGCCCATCGAAGCAATGTTCATTGACCTCGCCGCCTGAGAGCACGACCATTCACATGCCCAGAGCGCGCCGCCAGAGAATTTCCACCAGATTCGAGACACGACCGAATTTCGAGCGTCTGGGCATTCCGGTCGCGGAGGTTATCAGCAGCGAATATTGTCGCGCCTGGCAGACGGCGGATCTGGCCTTCGGCACGACCGAGGAGGTCGAGGCGCTCAATTTTCTGCCATTCGAAACCTATGACGACGCCCAGATCGAGGCCATGCGCGATCGGGTCACGCCGCTACTGACCCGTCCGATCGAGGGGAGCGGCAACCGTGTCATCGTGGCGCATGACGATCCGTTCGAGGCCGTCACCGGCATATACCCCGAGCCGCAGGGGGCGGCTTATGTCCTGCGCATCGACGGCGACGGGGTCGAGGTCCTGGGCATGATCGGCCCTGACGAATGGGAAGGCCTCTGACGCGTGAAGGGCCATTTCGACAGAAATGGCCCCTGATCCTTGCAAATTGGCTGGCCGTTACGACCGGGCGGCGTTGGCGCCGATGAACCAGGTGTCCTTCTCGACGCCGCGGCTGACTTCGGTAAAGAGGTCCGCGCTGTCCTCGTCGCCCGCGTCGCCCGCCGCGTCGATCGCCTCGCGCAGCGACTTGCCGAAGGCCTTGAACCGTTCGACCAGCGCCTCGATGTGCTCCTGGATCTCGGTCATCTCGACCGGATAGGCTTTCAGCGACGTCTTCTTGGCGACGACCTGCGTGGTGCCGCGGGCGAAACCGCCCATCATGGCGACGCGCTCCGCCATCAGGTCGGTATATTCGCCCAGACGGGCCGAGACCTCGTCGAGCAGCTCGTGGACGCCGATGTAGCCGCGGCCGCGCAGGTTCCAGTGCGCCTCCTTCACGGCGAGCCGCAGGTCGATCCCGTCGGCCAGTCGGGCGTTGAGCAGCTCGCATATCTGCTCCTGCGTCTGTTGCGTGAGACCGGTGACAAAACTCTCGGGCATATCCAGCTCCATGTCGTTGCTTCAAGGGGCCAACGGCGCGAAGGCGGTTTCGGTTTCATGGTCATCCGGGGGTTTCCCGCTCACCCCTCGTCGAAGGGGTCCCATTCGTCCTCGACCTCGGCCAGTGCATCCTCCGCCGCCGCAGCCGCGATGGCGGCTCGGGACCGGATCTCGACGAGCGCCGCCCCCGGGAACGCCGCCATCACCGCCATCGTCATCGGATGCGCCATCGCTTCGGCCTCCGCCGCCCGCGCGCCCGCGTCGCGCGTCTCGGCCAGCGTCGGCGAGCCGCCCTCCGACACCACCGACACCGCCCAGCGGGTCCCGGTCCAACCCTGCAGTCGCCCGCCCAGCCGTTGCGCCAGATCGGAGGCGGCGCTCGGCGCGGGCTCGAACTCGATGCGGCCGGGGGAATAGCGCACCAGCCGCACCCCGGTCTCGACCTCCACAAGCAGCTTCACGTCGCGGTTCGCGCGGATCAGCTCCACGACGTGCGGAAACGTCCGGAACCGCGCCAGCGCGTCGTCCGCCTCCACCGCCAGCGCCGGGGCCGCAGAACCCCGGCCCGCAGAAGTCCGGCCTGCAGATCCCCGGCCCGCAGAATCCCAACCCGCGGACGCCTGCCTGGCGGTGCCGCGCGCCACCGAACCGTCGCCGCCGGAGGGCGCGGCCCGGGGGGCGGTTGCGGCGGCGGTCGGGGCCGGGGTGTCGCGCAACTTGCGCAACAGCTCGTCCGGCGAGGGCAGGTCGGCCACATGCGTCAGCCGGATCACCGCCATCTCGGCGGCCATCATGGCGTTCGGGGCGCGGCCGACCTCCTCCAGCGCCTTGAGCAGCATCTGCCACATCCGCGTCAGCGACCGCATCTGAAGCCCCGCGGCGAAGGCCTGTCCGCGCGCCCGCTCGTCGGGGCTGACGGTCGGATCCTCGACGGCGTTCGGCGTGATCTGGACCACGCTCACCCAATGCGTCAGCTCCGCGAGGTCGCGCAGCACCGCCATCGGATCGGCCCCGTCGGAATACTGCGCGCCGAGTTCCATCAGCGCGCCCGCCGCCTCGCCCCGCATGATGAGATCGAAGAGATCCATCACCCGGCCGCGGTCCGCAAGCCCCAGCATCGCGCGCACCTGATCGGCGGTCGTCTCGCCCGCGCCCTGCGAGATCGCCTGGTCGAGCAGCGACATCGCATCCCGCACCGATCCCTCCGCCGCGCGCGCGATGAGCGCCAGCGCGTCGTCCGCCACCTTGGCGCCCTCCTTGGCCGCGACGCCGCGCAGGTGGTCGATCATCACGTCGGGCTCGATCCGGCGCAGGTCGAATCGCTGGCACCGCGACAGCACCGTGACCGGCACGCGGCGGATTTCGGTGGTCGCGAAGATGAACTTCACATGGGCCGGCGGCTCCTCCAACGTCTTCAGAAGCGCGTTGAAGGCCGAGGTGCTCAGCATGTGCACCTCGTCGATGATGTAGGTCTTGTAGCGCGCCGAGGCCGCCCGGTAATGCACCGAATCGATGATCTCGCGCATGTCGCCGACGCCGGTGTTGCTGGCCGCGTCCATCTCCAGCACGTCGACGTGCCGGCCCTCTGCGATCGCCATGCAGGGTTCGCAGACGCCGCACGGGTCGGTCGTCGGCCCGCCGGTCCCGTCCGGTCCGACGCAGTTCAGGCCCTTGGCCACGATCCGCGCCGTCGTCGTCTTGCCGGTGCCCCGGATGCCGGTGAGGACGAAGGCCTGCGCGATGCGGTCCGCGGCGAAGGCATTGCGCAGCGTGCGCACCATCGCGTCCTGACCGATCAGGTCGGCAAAGGTCGCGGGGCGATACTTGCGCGCCAGCACCTGATAGGCGGGCGCCCCGCCTTCGATGACATGGGTTTCTGTCGTGTCCATCCCGGCCCTCCGTCGCCGCGCCAACCTAGGGGCGACCGGGCAGAGTGACCAGAGGACGATGCCGGTGGCGAGGGGATCGTGGGATAAGACCGTTGTCGGCGGGGCTGGCGATCTGCGAGGCCATGCGCGCGGTTTCACGTCACGTCACGCCGCACCGTCCGGAGGCGGGTGAGCGCCGCGATGACGGAGGCCGTGGCGACGGATCTGTCGGGCAGGGGGAGACCCGGGGGATTCTCCTGCCGTGGCGCGTGAACGATGGGGAGGACGTCATGCTGCCCGTTCCCGGGACATTCCGCTGCGCGGAATGCTCTGCCACTACGGTTGCTTTAGGTGACCGACGAGCGGAGACTTTGCCGGAGGCAAAGTCCCGCGAGGTGAGAGGCTGGACGACGACCCAAGTGGTAATCGCTGTGGCTGCTACCTTCCGGTCCTGACCAGGTTGGCGAAGCACCCGCCCGCGCCAACCTCTCGAACCCGCAGATAGGACGGCAACGGGCGGGGCGCAAGGGTCGGCTCTCGACAGCGCCCGCCCGGTGCGGCAGACCGCCCCCAAGCCAGACACGGGGGTGCCGCAGATGAAGATTGCCGAGACCGTGACCTTCGGCGGCGGCGGCCTCGACCGCGACGAGGATCTGCGCCGGCACCCCCAACTTCTTGCGGCCCTTCCCGCCCTGACCCTGCCGTTCTGGCGCGGCAAGCCGCTGATGGACCCCGCCCGCGACGGCCTTGCCACGATGGAGGGCCATGCCTTCGCGCCGCACGCCCCCGAGGGCCGCGGCGACCCCGTCCTGCCCGGGGACCCCGTGTTCATCGGTCGCCTCGGCGTCTGTGCGCTTTTCGCGCGCGACGTCTCGGAGCTGGAGGTCGAGGGCGCGCGCGACGTGCTGGGGGCCTTCACCGATGCCACCGAGCAGACCCATGCGAGCCTGCCGCCTGGCACCGCCTTCGTCGAACTGCGCCAGGTGATGTCGCGGCTCTCCCCGCGCGATGCCGAGATCGCCGCGACGGCGAAGGGGGTGCTCGAGTGGCACCGCACCCACGGCTTCTGCGCCAACTGCGGCGCGCCCACGACGCCGGGCAAGGCGGGCTGGATGCGCGCCTGCGACGCCTGCGGCCGGATGCATTTCCCGCGCACCGACCCCGTCGTCATCATGCTGGTGACGCACGGCGAGAAGGTGCTGCTTGGCCGCTCCCCCGCCTGGCCCGAGGGGTTCTTCTCCTGCCTCGCAGGCTTCATGGAGCCGGGCGAGACCTTCGAGTCGGCCGTCCGCCGCGAAGTCCGGGAGGAGACTGGCGTGCGCGTCGGCCCGGTCTCCTACCTCGCCAGCCAGCCCTGGCCGTTCCCCGGCTCGCTGATGCTCGGGGCGCACGGGGAGGCGATCACCGACGAGATCGAGATCGACCCCGAGGAGATTGCCGAGGCGCTGTGGCTGTCGCGCGAGGAGCTGATGGAGGTCTTCGAGCACCGTCACCCGCGCATTCTGCCAGCCCGCGAGGGGGCGATCGCGCATTTCCTGCTGCGCAACTGGCTGGCCGACCGGCTGGATTGACCCGGTGCCGGCCGCCGTCCAATAGGGCGCCCTCAATCCGCCGCAAGGAAACCCCCATGAAGTTCGTCGCCGTCGAGGAGATCGCATCCCCCATCGACCAGCTCTGGCCGCATGTCGCCGACTTCGAGAGCTTCGAGGAGCGGGTGGCGCAGCGGATCGGCA
>JBBQDX010000320.1:0-4636 GCA_038320125.1 Rhodobacterales bacterium
ACAGTAGCGCCGGCGTGGTCATGTCTGTAGTCTGGGTCATGGCGTGATCTCCATGGCGGTTGCAGCCGCCGGTAGGGGTGGGTTGTTCACCCGGAGATTACGCCGCTTCCAAATTTCCACCACCTTCGCGACACTACCCTCGAGCGCATGGTGGCGTTCTGGTCATCTGTGGCGCTGATGAGCGGGCGCCATCATGGCCGTCCCTTGCAAAAGCACGCGCGTTTTCCTCTGGAGGCCAGTCACTTCGACCGCTGGCTCGAACTCGTCCGCGCCACCGCGCACGAGATCGGTTCGCCGGAGGCCGCAGTGTCTCTTATCGAGAAGGCCGAACGCATAGCCCTGAGCCTGGGGAGTGGCATCGGAGCTGTCACACCGAGACGATCCTCGGCATGATCGAAGAAGGGGCCGAGGCTTGAAGAGGCACAATCAACCTGAACCTGTGCAGGCAAGTCTCGCTCACCTTCGGCATGTCTCAGGCGGCCTGGCTTGCGGCCGATCGGAGCAGGCTGGGCGCGAGCCTTGCCAGGAAGAGGCCGAAGGCCGCGACCCAGAGCAGCGCAGCCAATGTCGTTCCCGAGAAACCGAGGACTACCGTCGGCCCGGCGGCGGCACGAAGCATGGCGGCGAGTATGACCATCACGAACGCTGCCGTGAGAGCCGGGCCGGCGACAAGGGCCTGCCCCGTATGACCCAGGGTCGCACGCATCATCACCGCCAACGTCATTCCGCCCACCGCACCGATGCCGAGCAGATGCAGGCCCGTCGCCACTGGGACGGCTCCCGTCAGAGCGGTGAGACCGAGTCCTGCGAGCCCGAGAGGAATAAAGGCGTAGGCCAAGTGAAGCATCGCCAGAAGCGGCGATGCCAGTGTCTTCACCCCCTTCCAGCGCGCCATGCGAATGGCATGAACGGCGGAGGTGACAAGCAGCGCGGCACCCGTCGCCGCGGCGAAAGGCCAGACAATCCAGAGCGCCTGTGCGGCCGCCCCGGCGAAGAGGGCGAACCCGTCGAACCGGCCGAATGGCACCGGCATCCGAACTGCGCCGCGCTCCGACAGCCAGTTGCGCGTGAAGCTGGGAATGATCCGTCCACCGATCAGCATGATCAGGAAGACGATCACGGAAATGCCGAGGCGGCGCCCCACGTCGCTGACGCCCTGCGCCTGCGCCTCTAGATGAAAGATGACATTGGCTGCGAGGAACGCCAGGACCGGTATGAGGACCATCAGGTTGCGCCAGTTCCGCCCGGCGATGACCTCGGCGGAAACAAGAGCGAGCACCACAATCAGGAAGCTCGCATCGATCAGGAGCACCGCGACGGTCCCGATCGGAAAAACTCCCGCGACGGCGAGGCGCCCCATGATCCACAAGTCCAGCAGGAGAGCGAGCGGTCGCCCGCGGATCGGCCTGCGCCCCGTCCAGCTCGGCACCGCCGTGAAGAGGAATCCAGCGAGGACAGCTGAGCCATAGCCGAAAAGCATCTCATGGATGTGCCAATCGACGGGCGCGAACGGCCCGGAAAGTTCCAGCAAGCCAGCCAGGATCAGGAGCCATGCCGGCACGACCACGACCGCGAAGAGGGCGGCGCTCAGGAAGAACGGCCGGAACCCGTAGCTGAAGAAAGCTGAGCCCTCGAAGGGGGGGTGCGTAAGTTCTGCCATGCCGTTAACCTCGGAGATTGGCGGGGCGGCGCGGTGATGCCGCTCCGAAGGGGTATTGGAGGCTGGCGGCCCCGGACCTGCTCGCGGCCTCGCCAACCTGAACAGCCGCCGTTATGCAAATGGCGAAATAAGGTTTGCATTTCCCATCGTGGACGGCTTCTTTCTTAAAGGTGACGCTGATTTCCGCGCTCATCTTGCCGGCGAAGGGCTCTGTGCCCTTAAGTAGCATGCCGGCGATGGTCTCGGCATTATGGCTCTTGTCGGTCGGCACGAAGGTCATGGTATCGCCGGGCTCGGTTTGAATACAGGTGGGTTTCAATACCATCATCTCCTCGGAGCCCTGTTGAGTATCCGGACCTCATAACTTGCAGCCTGCGCGCCTGGAGCGAGCGTGCCGAAAGCGGTAGCGAGGGCGCGAAGCATGATCTGTTCCTTTGTTCATGCGTCTTTTCGTCATCGACCATATGAGTTAGGGGCGCGCCCTGTGCTTTGCGCATCCGCAACATCGAGGCGTTTCCCGTGAACAAGCTCGACGAAAGCCTGCTGGCCCCGATTCCACCGTTCCGGCGGCTCGACCGCATGCAGATCCGCGAAATCCTCGATGAGGCGGTGTCGCGCCGCTTTGACGCGGGCGTCGCCATCTTTGACGAAGGCAGCGACGCCGAGCGCTTCTACCTCCTTCTTGACGGCACGATTCGCGTGATCCGCACGACGCCGGCGGGCGAACAGGTCATCGTGCTCAATATCGGTAGCGGTCAGCTCTTCGGGATCGCCCCGGCGCTCGGCCGCACGACCTATCCGGCGACCGCGGTGACGGCGGACGAGTGCCTGACGCTCTCGTGGCCAGCATCGTCCTGGCCACGTTTCGTCGAGAGATACGACGGCTTTGCCAGCGAATCCTATCGCACCGTCGGCCAGCGCGTCGGCGAGATGAACACACGCATCGTCGAGCTCGCAACGCAGCATGTGGAGCAGCGGGTGGCGAACGCGCTTCTGCGCATGGTCAACCAGTCCGGCAAGAAGGTCGAGATCGGTATCGAGATCGATTTCCCGCTGACCCGGCAGAACATCTCGGACATGACCGGCACGACGCTGCATACCGTCAGTCGCTTGCTGTCCGCTTGGGAAAAGAACGGCATCGTCGCAAGCGGACGCAAACGCGTGGTCGTGACCGATCCGCATCGACTGGTCCTTTTAGGATCGGGCCCGGCATAGGGAGGCTCAGACTTGCTGCCGCATCGCTTTACGCAAGGCGCCGCGGAACTCGTCGACGTCCACGTCGTGCTCGCGGCAAGCATCCTCGACCGTGTAGAATCGTGCGAAGACGCAGCCGACGCAGAGCATCCGGTACCTCAGAAAGACCTCGATCGTCTCGGGCCAGTGCTCCATGAGGTCGGACAGCACCAGATCGGGCGCGTCGAGAAACGGAGTGCGCATCGGGCAATCTCCTCCAGACAGATGCAGGCGGCCCGCTGGTGGCGGCATCCGCTCTACCTACGTCCGATGATCGCGGCATTCTTTGCGGTCCCGCAAACTCCGGCAGTTCTGCCGCCGCTAAATCTGGCCCCATCGACAACCGTATCGGGGCTTGCGGACTGCGCCCGGAGGAACGGTGACATGGCCTGCAGGGACGGCGTTTGCCCCCAATGAGCGACTGGATGGAGTTTACCGCCGCGCTCGCTTTCTTCGTGGGCACGCACTTCCTGCCAAACCGGTGGCATCTGCGCGACCGACTGATCGCAACGCTGAGCCGGCGCGTCTACTTCTCGATCTACGGGATCGTCTCGCTCCTCGTCCTGATCTGGCTGATCGGGGCGGCCGGCCGTGCGCCTCATGTTCCCCTCTGGGGGCAGGCAGAATGGTACCGATGGGTGCCGGTCCTGACGATGCCCGTCGCTCTTCTGCTGGCCGTCCTCGGCGCCGGCATCGCCTACCCGCACACGTTGGGCGGTCGCCTCTCGATCCCTTTCGATCCCGAGCGGCCTGGGAGCGCGGCATTTACGCGGCACCCCTTGCTATGGTCGCTTGCGCTCTGGTCGCTAGCGCATCTCGTCGCCAACGGGGACATGGCGCATGTCATCCTCTTCGGCGGCTTCGCGCTGCTGTCGGTCGGCGCCATCGGAGTCTTCGATCGCCGCGCCCGCCAAGCCGTGTCACCCGAAGAATGGGACGTGATCCGCCGCCGCACCAGCCTCATCTCACTCCGCCCGCTGGCCAACGGCGTCTGGCTGCACCGCAATCGCACCGTTCTGCTCCGGGCCGTCACCATCGCGGCTGGGCTCTACCTTCTGATCCTCGGCCTGCACGAGCCGGTCATTGGCGTGAGCCCCCTGCCTCGCTGAGACCTTCACCCCAACGCTGCCGCCGAGAAGAACCCGAGCCCCTTCCGAGCCTCCCGGGTGCAGGATCACGCGGGCGCCCCAGAGAGCCGCTTGATAGTCTGCGGGCGAAGTCGGTGAACGAAGTTAGACGCATCTGCTGGCTCTTGTTCTCACCGGTGACAAGACAGCATGGGATGGCCAAAGCTGTAACAGTGAAACCTTATAAAATGCAGACATGCACCAATCCAGCCCACAGATGTTCGAGAGTAAAATAGACGCGGCGATGATCAAATGGCCAATCAAGGCTTCTACGACCGCGTCCATCAAGACGAATTCTCCGAGCTAAACTTCGTGACACCTCCGGCTGCCGCAGCGCGCCTTATCGCGCCGGCGGAGCGGATCAGCGCCGGCTTTGGAGCCACTATCGCACGTGATGCAGGAGAAAGATGATGGTCGTGTCTCGAATCTGGTGGAAATTCTCTGGCGGCGCGCTCTGGGCATGTGAATGGTCGTGCTGGACCTGTCCCGCTTCCGTTCCGGTCACGGTGTTCATTTAGGCGGCCTTCCGTTCGAAGGCCAACGGGCTTTTCCAGCCGAGGGCTGAATGACGACGCCGCGGATTGTAGAAGCCGTTGATGTATTCGAAGAGGGCCAG
>JBBQDX010000321.1:0-4620 GCA_038320125.1 Rhodobacterales bacterium
ACTTGGTCGAAGCGGTACCATACACCATTCACAAGGTTCTCACGGACAACGGAGTGCAGTTCACCAACCGAAGCTGCGACCACTCTGCCTTCCGCCATGTCTTCGACCGGGTCTGCGACGAACATGGCATCGAGCACCGCCCGACCAAGGTAAACCATCCCTGGACCAACGGTCAGGTCGAGCGGATGAATCGCACGATCAAGGAAACGACAGTGAGGCAAGGAAACGACAGTGAGGCGATACCACTACGGATCGCACAAGCAGCTCCGGTCCCACCTCGTCGATTTCGTCGGGGCCTGCAACTGCGCTCGGAGGCTCAAGAGCCTACGCGGGCTCACGCCTTGCAACTTCATCGTCAAATGCTGGACCGAAGAGCCACAACGGTTCAGAATCGACCCAACCCACCACACTCCGGGACCGAACACCTAGCCGTGCCAGCAGGCCGGGAAAAGCGGTTCCGTCCGACCCCCGGCGTCGTGTGATGCCATGGCGCGCGAAGCATCGGACAGGAGCACTCATTGCCGGTCGCCGTCACTTGCGGTCGGCTGGTATTGCCCGACACTTGCAATTGCCTCGCAATTGCGTCAGGGCATGACCGACCACTGGAGATCAGACATGACGCAAATCACCACCACACTCTTGGCCGTCACGGCGCTCACCCTGTCCTGCGCGGGCGTGGCGGGCGCGCAGGGCGATCCTTTCAAGGTGGTGACGACCTTCACGATCCTCGAGGACATGGCCCGGAACGTCGCGGGCGACGCCGCCGAGGTCGTGTCGATCACGAAGCCGGGCGCCGAGATCCACGGCTATCAGCCGACCCCGCAGGACATCGTCAGGGCATCGGACGCGGATCTCATCCTCTACAACGGCCTCAACCTTGAGCGGTGGTTCGAGCAGTTCATCGACAACCTCGGAGAGATGCCATCGGCCGTCCTGACCGAGGGCATCGCGCCGCTTCCGATCCTCGAGGGCGACTACGAGGGGCTCGCAAATCCGCATGGCTGGATGGGGCTCGAGAATGCCGCCATCTATGTCGACAACATCCGCGACGCCCTGTCCGAGCACGACCCCGACAATGCCGGGACCTATGCGGCCAACGCCGAGACCTATAAGCGTGAGATCTCCGACACCGTCGGCCCGTTGCGCGACCGGGTTCTCGCCCTGCCCGAAGACCGCCGCTGGCTCGTCACCTGCGAGGGCGCCTTCAGTTATCTCGCGCGCGATTTCGGGCTGAAGGAGGCCTATCTCTGGCCGATCAATGCCGATCAGACCGGCACGCCGCAACAGGTGCGCGGTGTGATCGACACGGTGCGGGCCAACGCCATCCCCGCGGTGTTCTGCGAGTCGACGGTCAACCAGGCCCCGGCCGAACAGGTCGCCCGCGAGACCGGAGCGGCCTACGGCGGCGTGCTTTATGTCGACTCCCTGTCGGAGCCGGACGGCCCCGTGCCGACCTATCTCGACCTGCTGCGCGTCGATGCCCTGACCATCGCGGAGGCCCTCGCGCCGGGGGCGGAATGACCCGAGGGCCGAAACCCGATCCGATGCAGCGGCGGGACCCGTCGGGCGCAGGACGGCGTTCGCACCGATGCCCGCATGACCGGCGCCGAGGAGCTTTCGATGAATGACGCCGCTGCGATCTACGACCGGACCCGCCCCGGGACGCCCGGCGCCGGCATCGTCGCCCATGACGTGACGGTCACCTACCGCAACGGCCATACGGCGCTCTATGACGCGAGCTTCGAGATCCCTCGGGGCACGATCACGGCACTGGTCGGTGTCAACGGATCGGGAAAATCGACCCTCTTCAAGGCCATCATGGGCTTCGTGCCCACGGCTCGGGGCGAGATCCGCCTGCTCGGCAAGACGGTGAAGGAGGCGTTGCGCGAAAACCTTGTGGCTTACGTCCCGCAGGCCGAGGAGGTCGACTGGGCCTTTCCCGTCCTCGTCGAGGACGTGGTGATGATGGGCCGCTACGGCCACATGGGCTTCCTGCGCCGCGCCAGCCGGGCCGACCATGCCGCCGTCGAGGAGGCGCTGCGCCGGGTGAACATGCAGGCGCTGCGCAAGCGCCAGATCGGCGAGCTCTCCGGCGGACAGCGCAAGCGGGTGTTTCTCGCCCGCAGCCTCGCGCAGGACGGTCAGGTCATCCTGCTGGACGAGCCGTTCACCGGTGTCGACGTCAAGACCGAGGACCAGATCATAGCACTTCTGCGCGAGTTGCGCGACGAGGGGCGCGTGATGCTGGTCTCGACGCATAATCTCGGAAGCGTGCCCGAGTTCTGCGACCGCGCCGTTCTGGTCAAGGGCACCGTCCTCGACTACGGCCCGACCGAAACGACGTTCACGCGCGAGAAGCTGGAACGTGCCTTCGGCGGCGTGCTGCGGCAATTCACGCTCGGGGGCACCGAATTGCACGACGACGAGGACGCGCGCGAGGTCACCATCATCAGCGACGACGAGCGGCCGTTCGTGCAATACGGCGCGCGCCCCGCTGCCTCGCCCGCCCTCGACGCCGCGCCGGGGGAGACCGAGCAGGCGCCCGACACGCCCGGCGACCGGACGGGAGGCGACCGGTGATCGACGTCCTGCTGCAGCCCTTCTCCTACGGCTACATGTGGAACGCGATGTGGGTCTCCGCTCTCGTCGGCGGCGTCTGCGCGTTCCTCTCCTGCTACCTGATGCTCAAGGGCTGGTCGCTGATCGGCGACGCGCTCTCGCATTCGGTCGTCCCCGGCGTGGCCGGGGCCTACATGCTCGGCCTGCCCTTCGCGCTCGGGGCCTTTTTGTCGGGCGCGCTGGCGGCGGGGGCGATGCTGTTCCTCGCGGGGCGCTCGGGGCTCAAGATCGACGTCATCATCGGCATCATCTTCACCTCGTTCTTCGGGCTGGGCCTTTTCATGGTCTCGCTCTCGCCGATGTCGGTCTCGATCCAGACCATCATCATGGGCAACGTCCTGGCGATCACGCCGTCCGACACGCTGCAACTGGCGATCATCGGTTTCGTCTCGCTGGCGGTGCTGCTGGCGAAGTGGAAGGACCTGATGGTGGTCTTCTTCGACGAGACCCACGCCCGCACCATCGGCCTGCGCCCGGAGGCGTTGAAGGCGCTGTTCTTCATCCTGCTCTCGGCCTCCATCGTCGCCGCGATGATGACGGTCGGCGCGTTCCTCGTGATCGCCCTTGTCGTGACGCCGGGGGCCACCGCCTACCTGCTGTGCGACCGGTTCCCGCGGCTCATCGCGGTCTCGGTCCTGATCGGCACGGCGACGAGCTTTCTCGGCGCCTATGTCAGCTACTATCTCGACGGCGCGACCGGCGGCGTCATCGTGGTGCTGCAGACCGTCATCTTCCTCGCCGCCTTCGCCTTCGCGCCAAAGCACGGAATGCTGGCCGCACGCCGCAAGGCGAAGTCGGCGCTGGACCGCGGCCCCGACGCCCCGATGCGTGGCGAGGAGGCCCGCCCGTGATCGACGCGCTCCTCCTGCCGTTCCAGTTCCCTTTCATGCGCAACGCCTTCTGGATCTGCCTGCTCGTGGCCCCCCCGACGGCGCTCCTGTCGTGCTTTCTCGTCCTCAAGGGCTGGGCGCTGATGGGCGATGCCGTCAGCCATGCCACCCTGCCCGGCATCGTGCTCGCCTGGATCCTCGGCCTGCCGCTCATCCTCGGCGCCTTCGTGGCGGGCATGACCTGCGCGCTCGCCACCGGGTTTCTGTCCTACAACAGCCGGGTCAAGCAGGACACGGTGATGGGCGTGGTGTTCTCGGGAATGTTCGGTCTCGGCATCATCATGTACACCTCGATCAGCACCGACGAGCATCTCGACCACGTGCTCTTCGGCAACATGCTGGGCATCGGCCGCTCCGACTTCTGGACCTCCGGCCTGATCGCGCTCGGCGTGACGGGTCTGCTCGTGCTCAAGTGGAAGGACCTCCTGCTGCATGCCTTCGACCCCGCGCAGGCGCAGGCCTCCGGGCTGCCGACGAACGTGCTGCATTACGGCCTGCTCTGCGCCCTCTCGCTCACTATCGTCTCGACCCTGGCGTCGGTCGGCCTGATCCTCGCGGTCGCCCTGCTGATTACCCCCGGCGCCATCGCGTTCCTTGTGGCGCGCAGCTTCGGCCGGATGATGATCGTCTCCACGGCGGTCTGCCTCGCCGCCATGCTGGCCGGCACCTACGCCAGCTTCTTCCTCGACAGCGCCCCGGCCGCGACGATCGTGCTTGTCCTGACGGGCGTCTTCGTCGCGGCATTCGTGCGCAGGCTCCGGATCACCCGCGCCACCTCGCGCCTGGGGCGCGCGAGATCCGAAAGCGCCGAGAAGGAGACGGCGACCTCCGCGCCGGCCCGGTGACCGCGCAGGATGCCGGTGCGCCCGCCGCATCGTCTCGTTCCTGAGCGGAGCGGCCGACGATTGTCCTTGGGGCATCCGCCGGATCCAGATTCCATGTCCGTGCCCCACATCACCACGCGGTCTCCCAGAGGTGGTCCTGGTTATTCGACCAGCATTTTGCCGTGATAAGCTATAGAATTGGTTTCATGTCAGGCGGCAACTTTCACGTTCGGTTCTTGCGTATCATAGGCCTCTGCCGGGGTCAGCAGGCCATGCGATGAGTGCGG
>JBBQDX010000322.1:0-4590 GCA_038320125.1 Rhodobacterales bacterium
CCGGATGCTCATGGAATCCGTGGCCGGATCACCGTGGTGCGCGCACCACGTTGCCGGTGTCGGTGCCGGTGCCGGTGCCTCGAATCCGGATATCGGTGCCATGACGCTTGCAGCAGTCGAACGGCGCTTCGGCAATCTCAGGACGGTCTGAACGGCTTGCAGCGGTCGATCAGGTCAGGGCACTGCGGAGATCCGTGCTGGCGACGACGCGGTCGTCTAGATTCAGGTCACGCTCGATATGGGTCAGATGCTCGGCCATTATTGCCGCTGCGCCTTCGGCATCGCCGGCTTCGAGGCTGTCGACGATCGCGTCGTGTTCCTGTGGGCCGCAATCGAAACGGGCGGTATCGCGGTATACGGCGGTGATGAGCGATGTCCGCGCGATCAGGTCGCGCAGGATGCCGCTCAGAAAATCGGAGCCGAGCAGGTCGGCCAGGGCCAGATGGAAACCGCCCGAGAGGCGGATGAGATCGACGGCGCTGTTGGCCGCGACGGCGTCGCGCTCGCGCGCGATATGGGCCCGCAGGGACGCGATGTCCTCGTGGCGCAGAACCTTGACCAGCCGCGCGACAACCCGCAACTCGATGGCCCGACGCGCATGGAAGACATCGCGCGCGTCGTCGACGGTGGGCTCGGAGACGCAGGCGCCCCGGTTCGGCTGGATCGTCACCAGGCCATCGCGCTCCAGCGACGACAGCGCCTGCCTGACCCGGGCCCGGCTTACCTGGAACACGTCCGCGAGTTCCTCCTCCTTCAGACGGGTGCCGGGGCGGAGGCGGCGATCGGCGATCGCGAGCCAGATCTTCTCCCCGATCTCGCTCGACGTATGCGAGCTGGTCTTGCGAGGTCGGGTCTCGTCCACGGTCCGTCTCCATCTTTTCCGATGATGCATACAATAATGTTGACAATAATGCCTGCAACGCGAAGCTGCACGGGTGCAGCGGATTTGGGGCTTACCTACAGTGTCGAGCGGAACAACCCCAGCCAAAGGCGCGTCGCACGATTTCGACTTCACGGCGATCCCCGCCGACCATCGCTACAGGCTTCTGAGCAATTTCGTCGGCCCCCGCCCGATCGCACTCGTCTCGACCAGGGGGCCCGACGGGAAGGTGAACGCGGCGCCCATGAGCTTCTTCAACGTCTTCTCCCATGAGCCGCCGATCCTCGTTCTCGGCATCCAGACGCGGCCGGACGGGGCGACAAAGGATACCGTCCGCAACATCCGGGACACAGCGGTCTTCGTCGTCAACATGGTCGACCTGGCACTCGCCCCCGGCATGCTGGTCTGTGGCCTGCCGTTCGGAAGCGACGTCGACGAGATCCGGACGGCGGGGCTTACCGCCGTCGATGGCGCGCAGGTGGATGCGCCGCGGATCGCCGAGGCCCCCTGCGCCATGGAATGCCGCGTGGAGCGGCTGATCGATTTCGACCGCCGCGTCCTCATCCTGGGCCAGGTCGTGCACATGCATGTCAAGGCGGAATGCATGGACGCCGAAGGCCGATACGTCGACCCTGCGCATTACCAGCCGATCGCGCGGCTGCACCAGGACAACTACGTCACCTCGGATCGCCAGATCGTCTTGACGGCACCCGACATATCGAGCGTGCGGCCCGTGCGCGGGAGCCGACCGTGAAACTGCATATCGTCAACCCGAACGCCACCGTCTCGATGACGCGCACCATGGCGGCGGCTGCCGCGGCGGTCGCCCGGCCGACGACCCGGATCATCGCCTCCACGGGCCACGGGGGGCCGGCCAGCATCGAAGGCTATGCCGACGAGGCGGCGGCGATGCCCGGCCTGCTCGCCGCGATCGCGCGCGCCGAGGCGGAGGGGGCCGACGCTCACATCCTGGGGTGTTTCGACGATCCGGGCCTCGACGCGGCGCGCGAGATGGCATCCGGCCCGGTCTTCGGTCTGTGCCAGGCCGGCATCATGGTCGCGATGACGACGTCGAAACGGTTCGCGATCGTGACCACGCTGCCGCGCTCGGTCCCGATCATCGAGGACCTCGTCGCCGCCTACGGGGCCGGAGGGCATTGCCGCGGCGTCAGGTCCGCCGCGCTGTCGGTGCTGGCGCTGGAGGAGGACCTGGGGCGGGCCGGGAACGCGATCGCCCGCCAGATCGAGATCGCGCGCGACGAGGAGGGGGCGGAAGCCATCCTGTTGGGGTGCGCCGGCATGGCGGACCTTGCCCGGGCACTTGCCGAGCGCACCGGCATTCCCGTCATCGACGGCGTGACGGCGGCGGTGAGCCTGGCCGAGGCCTTCGTGGGGGCGGGCTTTAGGACGGCAAAAGGCGGCGCCTATGCCTTCCCCCGACCCAAGGCGGGAAGTCCTTTCCCGGTCCTTCGGCCCGCGACCTGACGGCTGGACCTCTGTGGCGACGGTCAGGCGGGCAGGGGGGTCGCCGCCGCCCGACCCGCCGGGGCCCCCTGCGCTTCCTCCACGCGGTGACAGGCGGTGCGGGAGCCGTCGGGCCAGGCGAGCATCCGGGGCCGTTCCGTCCGGCAGCGCCCGTCGGCCAGCGGACAGCGCGGATGGAAGGTGCAGCCGGGCGGCGGCGTCAGCGGGCTCGGAACCTCGCCGCCCTTGGGTTCGCGGTTGCGGTGCGGGTTGCGGACGTCCGGGATCGTTTCCAGAAGGAGCTGCGTATAGGGGTGCCGCGGGGTGGCGAACAGGGTCTCCGTCGCGGCTTCCTCGACGATGCGTCCCAGATACATGACCGCGATCCGGTCGGACATGTGGCGCACCACTGAGAGATCGTGGCTGATGAAGAGGTAGGTCAGGCCGAACTCGTCCTGCAGCCGCCGCATCAGGTTGAGGATCTGGGCCTGGACGGACACGTCGAGCGCCGAGGTGGGCTCGTCGAGGACGAGAAACTCGGGCTCGGACGCCAGGGCGCGGGCGATGGAGATGCGCTGCCGCTGACCGCCGGAGAACTCATGCGGGTATTTCTTCGCATCGGAGGGGGAGAGGCCGACGGTCGTGAGCAGTTCGGCGACCCGCGCAGCCGCGGCCTCCCCCGACGCGAGGTCGAGTTCGCGCAGCGGCTCGCCGACGATGCTGCCGACCGTCCAGCGCGGGTTCAGGCTCGCGAACGGATCCTGGAAGATCATCTGCGCGCTGAGCGTCTCGCCCGACCGTCCGGGCGCGAAGCGGATCGTGCCTTCCGACGCCCGGTAGAGCCCGGTCACCAGTCGCGCGACCGTCGACTTGCCGCACCCCGACTCGCCGACCAGCGAGAGGCAGCCCCCCTGCGGAACCTCGAAGTCGATCTCGTCCACGGCGCGCAGCATCTGCCGGGGCCGGCGCTCGATCAGGCGGGTGAGCCAGGACGCCGACACGTCGAAGACGCGGGTCAGCCCCCTGGCGGTCATTGCGGCAGTCCTGGTCATGCGACACCTCCCTGATGCAGCCAGCAAGCGGCCAGACCGGCTCCCACGAGGGCCAGCGACGGTCTCTCCCTGCGGCAGCGCGGCCCCGCATGGGGACAGCGCGGATTGAAGGCGCAGCCCGGCGGGATCGCGTCGAGGCGCGGCATCGACCCGTCGATCTGCGTGAGATGCTCGACCCTTGCGCCGAGGGCCGGAATCGACCCCATCAGGCCCCGCGTGTAGGGGTGATGGGGGTCGCGCAGGACATCGTCGACCGGGCCGATCTCGACGAGCCGGCCGGCATACATGACGGCGACGCGGTCAGCTGTCTCGGCGATCACCCCCATGTCGTGCGTGACAAGCATCACGGCCGTTCCGTGATCGCGGCACAGACCCCGCAGCAGGGCGAGGATCTGCGCCTGGATCGAGACGTCGAGCGCGGTGGTCGGCTCGTCGGCGATGATGAGCTTCGGGCGCGCGGCCAGCGCCAGGGCGATGACCACCCGCTGGCGCATTCCGCCGGAGAACTGGTGCGGATAATGTTCGACGCGCTCGTTCGGAGCGGGGATGCCGACCTCCGCCAGCAGGTCGACCGCGCGCGCCCTGGCGGCCGCCCGCGAGAGCGGCAGATGCAGGCGGATAGTCTCGATGAGCTGCGCCCCGACCGTGAAGAGCGGATTGAGCGAGGTCAGCGGGTCCTGGAAGATCGCCCCGATCTCGGCGCCCCGGACATGCGCCATCGCCTTCTCCGGCAGATCGTCGATCCGCCGCCCGCCGAGCCGGACCTGGCCCGACGCGATGCGGCCCGGCGGCTCCAGCAGGCCGAGGACGGCGAGGCCGGTCATGGACTTTCCCGCGCCGGATTCGCCGACCACGCCGAGGATCTCTCCGGCCTCGATCGACAGCGAGACGCCGTCGAGCGCGGTGACGGTGCCGTGGCGGCCGGGGAACTCTACCCGGAGGTCGCGGACGTCGAGAACGCTCATTGGTGCACCCTTCCTACTGGAAGGCTTACTGTTATTGATGCGAGCCTTCTGCTTCCGGCGTCCCGTCGCGACGGCCCAGGGCGCTCGGCGCTCGACGGCCCGCATGAGACCCGCCGCGCGGCGGGCGTCGGGAGGATGCAACGGGCGACAGGCTGATGCGCCGTGGGCTGGTCCCCAGAGCGCCTGACAATGAGCTTCCCGCAGGTCCTCCCGGCCGGAACAGGTGTAA
>JBBQDX010000323.1:0-4589 GCA_038320125.1 Rhodobacterales bacterium
GTACCAGCGCGCCTTCAGGTCCTGTTCCGACATCGACATGTAGGGATGTTCCGAGGGCACGTAATCGCCGATGTAGTAGATGTTGGTGCCGCCGAAGCGCTCCTGTCCCACGAGGTTGGTCAGGCTCAGGAACACCACGAAGGGCGCATTGGGCGTGTTCACGTTGTGCCAGTAATAGGGCGTGAACTTCTGCGGCGTGGCGAAGACGAGAACGGCCGCGTCGAGGTAGTCGATGCTCCTGATCTTGGCGAAATAGGCGGGATCGACATCGTGGTAGTCGGGCAGCATCTTCGTCAGGACGTTCGAGGGAACGGTTGCCAGGACGCGGTCGAAGCGCTCCTCGCCGGCCTTCGAAGTCACCACCACCTCGCCGGTCTCGGGGTCGTGGCGCAGCTTGGAGATGGGGGCGTTGAGGCGGATGTCCGAACCCGCCTCGCGGACCGGCTGCTCGAGCGCATCGACGACAATCTTGAAGCCGCCGTCGAAGTAGCCGAGCGCCTCGCCGCCGAGCTTGGCGTCGCGGCTGTCCACGCGCTGCAGCACCCGGCCCCAGAGCCAGGACATGGTGATCCTGTCGTAGTAGCGGTCGAACTTGCCCTTCAGGAGCGGCTCCCAGATCACGTCGGTGACCTGCCGGCCGGCGTTCTTGCGCAGCCATTCCAGCGCGGTGATGTCCGAGAGCTTGCGCCAGTTCCTGACCTTCTGGAGATAGAGGACGCTGACGCCGGCCCGGATCCGGTTGATGAAGCTGAGCGGCGTGAAGCGGATCAGGTCCTGCGGCGTCTCCATCGGATAGAGCTTGCCGTCGTAATAGGTCGAGACGGAAGACTTGTGGTAGGTGAGCTTGTCGCGGAAGCCGAGCTCCTCGGCGAGGGCCAGGATGTGCGCGTCGGTCTTGTAGAGGAAGTGGTAGGCCTGCTCGACCCTGTAGCCCGCCAGGTCGCAGCCGGCGGCAAGCCCCCCCAGCCTGTCGGAGGCCTCGAAGATCGTCACGTCGACACCCTGCTGGACGAGCCTGTAGGCCGCCGTCAGCCCCGTCAGGCCGCCGCCGATGATTCCGATGCGGGGTTTGGTCATGTCGCGTTCCATTCGAGTTGTGCCGCGGCGCTCCGCCGAGGTTCGCAAGCGGAAGGGGGGCGAATATTCGCCCCCCTTCGTGCAGGAAATACGTTTCCCCTAGCTTAACGTCCGATGATTTCCGATGGCGCGTCTCAGACAGCCTGGCCTGTCCTGAAGGTGATGCGGGAGTTCAGGGCGTACTGGATGACGAAGACCACGGGAAGAGATGCGATCTTGCCCATGTTCTCCCCCAGACCCAGGTGGGCGACCCCGGCAATCACCGCGAAGCCCGCCAGATAGCCGATGGTGCAGACGACGGCGAAGCTCACCAGGCGCAGGACGAGCTTGTCGCTGGTGTGGAAGTTGTGCCGCGCGTTGGTGACGAAGCTGAAAAGGACCGAGGTCGGCACCGAGATCGAATGCGCCACCAGCGGCGAGGTTCCCATCAGGTTGAACAGGACGAGGAACAGCACCACGTCGAGCGCGCTCGCGGCGCCACCGATGAGAAGGTACTTCATCAGGTGCTCATGCCGGCGGTAGCGTCCCGAAAGCACCGCTTTCAGGCCGGTCGGAGTGAAGACCGGCTCCACCCCGGGGGCGGTGACGGACTCTGCTTTGGAGAGGGTTTGCATCAATATCATCCTGAAAATGGGGGGCGCAGGCAGGGCCGGATTGGGCCGGGCTCAGGCCGGATCATGCGCGAGATCGGAGCTCTGCCGCGAGGCGGAGCGGGCGGCCTGCCGTCGCAGCGCCTTCTTGGAATGCCGGCTGCGGCGCCCCCATACGAAGGCCTGCGTGGCGGCGTAGTTCCAGACCACGGCGATCAGCGCACCCGCCAGAGCCGGCAGGACGTAGGACGCCTCGGTGTAGCGTTCGTGCAGGATGTTCGCCATCCCGATATTGGCGACGACGCCGACCGAACACAGCATGCAGAAAAGACCGAAGCCGATGAAGAAGCGACGTCCCTTGAGCGTCTGATCGCTGTAGGTGACCGCATTGTTGACGGTGAAGTTGAAGACCATCCCGAGCAACGTTCCCACGAGTTGGCCCAGCGTGAACCCGAGCCCCAGGAGGCCGACCATCACCACGAGCGTCGCCAGGTGGACCAGGATGCCGACGCCGTTGACGAGCGCGAAGGAAATGAAGCGGGCGGGCAGGGGCAGCACCGGGCGCAACTTCTTTTCGATGAAGAACAGGAAGAAATCATACATCACCCGGCGGTCGAGCTTCGACTCGCCGTGCAGCCTGGGACGGAACCTGAAGGGCAGTTCCACCACCCGGGGCCGAAGGGGCGTGGCGGTGATGAGGTCGAGCAGGATCTTGAAGCCCTGGCCGGAGAGATGCGGCAGCGCCTCCAGCACCGTGGTGCGGCGCACGGCGAAGAAGCCGGTCAGCGGATCGGTCAGGTCGAGGCCGAAGGCGCGGTTGGCGAGCCGGATGCCGGTGTTGCTCATCTTGAGCCGCCGCGCGGAAGAGAGCCCGTCGGCCCCGTCCTGCTGCAGGAAGCGGCTGGCGGAGGCGATCTCGGCCCTGCCCGAGGCGACTTCCTCGTAAAGCCCGAGCAGGACGCTCTCGTCGTGCTGCAGGTCGCCGTCCATCACCGCGACCACCTCGGCGGAGGCGGCGAGCGCACCCTCGACCACGGCCGAGGACAGGCCGCGCCGGTCGTGCCGCTCGATCAGCCGGACCCGCCGGTCAGTGCGTGCAAGCGCCCGCACCACCTCGCCGGTCCCGTCGGGAGAGGCGTCATCGACGAAGATCACCTCCCAGGAGATGCCGTCGAGCACCTTCTCGAGCCGACGGTGCATCTCGTGGATGTTCTTGCTCTCGTTGAATGTCGGAACGACGACGGTCAGCGCGGTCTCTGTCGCGGAGGCCGTCGTCGCGGAGTCCGTCGTTGCAGGGGCCGTGACCGCAGGGGCCGTCGTCGCGGTCTGCCATGTGGACCCGGATGCCGGACGAGACACGTCGAAAGCGGCGTCGGCAGGATTCTGCACACGGATATTCACAATGCTTCCTTCCAAACAATCAATTCCGACAGCAATTGTCGGAAGTCACAGGGCCCGGCAGAGCCAGCCAAGAGCAAAAATATGTCCCGAAATGTCTAGCAACGATAGCGGGTTAAACCGCAACCGGCCTTTCAGTCAAACTTAATCGTAAACTTGCCTTAACAAGCTGGTGATGCCCGGATGCAAAGACGGGGTTGCCCGCGTCGACCGAACCTGAGAGCCGATGGGCATGTTCTTGCTTACCAAGAAGATACTCCTTGTGCATCTCATCTCGTCTCCGCCGAGACCTCCGCCGCGAGGCGAACGTAGCGCAGGAACATCACCTCGTTGCCAGGTGACTCTCCGATCAGGAACTCCTCCGACCATCCCGAATCACGCATCCGCGCGCGCAGAGTTTCACCCGCCGCCCTGTTCTTGCGCACCAGGACCCAGACCACCCGATTTGCCTCGACGGAGTTCACCGCGCGGTCGAAATCCTCGGGGCCGATATCCGGGCTGCTGATCATGTCGGGCAAGCCGTCGACGATCGGGGGAAACGGGCCAGGCACGGAAACGATGTCGAAGTCGACGCCCAACCGGTCCTCGTAGAAGTTGAGCAGGATCTGCGCTTCGCCGGGCATCGCGAGGATGGGCGCTTCGGGATTCTCGGCCGCGATCCGGCGGGCGATGTCTTCGTAGGACCGCCATCCGGGCCTCAGCTCGTTGGGACCGATCGTGGCCAGGGTGGCGAGCGCCACGAGCCCCGCACCCACGAAGCCGCGTCCGCGACCCTGCGCAAAGGCCCAGGGCGCGGCCGCGATGATCAGGACGACCGGGGGGTGGATGTAGATCAGGGTGCGATCCAGCAGGACCGGCTGGGAGAGGTAGGTGTAGGCCACGACGACGGCCCAGTATCCGCCCGCCAGGACGACCGGCAGCAGGGCCATGGCCGGGTTCGTTCCCCGGCCGAGCCGCCAGAGGCCCGCGAGGCCCGCGCCGATCGCCAGGGCGGCAACGAGCGCTTCGGCCGGCGCGCCGAAGGGCAGGCCCGGCAGGCCGGCGGCCCTGTAGGTGATCGTGAAGAGCTTGTAGAACGAGGGGGCCTCGATCCAGAACGCGCTGTAGTCGCGCGAAAGCTGGGAGAGCGTATTGGCGAAATGGGGCCAGCAGAGCACCGTCACCGCCGCTGCCATGGCCGCGAGGCGCAGGAATGTCCCCCGCTCGCCGCGCCGCGCCACAGCCCACCACCCGATCAGAAAAAGGCCGGTCAGGCCCGCGGGCACCAGGCCCAAAGAATGCGACCAGAGCGTCACCGACATGCCGAGGACGAGCGTGACCGCCGCGGGCAAGGAGCGCGTCCCGTCCGGTCGATCTGCCGTTCCGCAGAGGATGCGCAGGGCACCCGCCATCATCAGGGCGACGCCGAGGGAGGCAAAGGCGTAGGGGCGCGCCTCGCCGGCGTAGGTGATCTCGAACTGCGACAGCGCCGCCAGCGTCGCGGCCAGGAGGCCCATGGCCCAACCGCGATCCGCCCGCCCCCCG
>JBBQDX010000324.1:0-4579 GCA_038320125.1 Rhodobacterales bacterium
GTGGGCGTGCTGCGCCCGCCGCGCCGTCGTCTCGATCAGCAGCCGGGCGACGCTGCAGGACAGCGACGGGATCTCGGCCGGATCTGCATGATAGTCGGCCTCGGGGACGTCGTAGTGGACGCCGGGCTTCATGCCGCGCGCACCAGGGCCCGCCGGCATTCGGCCTGGTGCTCGGCGACCCACCGCTCTGCCGCGGCGGATTGCGCGAGGGTCACGTGGCGGACGTCCTCGCCGCCACGCGGCATGCGGGTGGCCGCACCCAGAAACTCAACTTCGCCGGTCAAGCCACTGAAACGGCATAGGATTGTCACATCGGGATGCGCTGAGACGGTGAAGGACATCGGGCGACACTCCGGCAATACAGCTGGCAGACTGCCAGACGCAGCAGGCACAGGATAGGTCGGAGTGAAGTAAGCCCGTCCGTATACTGGCGGTATTGGTGAACACGCGGAATAGACCTAAAAATATTAGGCACGATACGAAGGCGACTCCATATATTTATGACGAGCGCGTGAGAACGGCCGTCGATATACCGTTGCGGTTGATATGAATAGGAAACTCGCCGCTTCCCCGCGTTTTTCGGGTTGTGTTCGCCGTCCGTTTGGCGCGATTGTGAGGCAGCGAGCCGCCTATGATCATCCTCCCGGTTGCATGGCGGACACTTCCTCGAAAGCGGGTCTATTAAGACCGGCCCGGTCGTTTCTTACCTATTCTTGAAGCTGTTCTTTGCGGCGATGTCTCGTCGCGGGGTCTTCCCGGGAGATTGAAGCAATGCGGCGCTCCAATGCCGTCAGCTGCAAGAAGCGTAACCCGCCGGGTATTCCGCCAAACGCGCGCGAGCGGAAACGTACATCGTGAGTACCGCCACCAGCCCCGCGCCGGACGACGATCTACCTAACGCGGACTACATCATCCGGGCGCTCGGCGGCTGCGCCCGCATCGCCAATGCCTGCGACCTCGGCGTCGGTGCCGTCCACGCATGGAGCCATAACGGCATCCCGTCGCGCCGGGCGCTGCAGGTGCTCGAGCTCGCACGAGCCCGCAGGATTGCAGTCTCGCTCGAGGACATCGTCCGGGCCTTCCCGCCGCGGGCACCCCGGTCGCTGCTCCGCCCCATGCCGAGGACCTATGCCCGTGGCTAAAAAGCTCCAATCGTCGGACAGCAACATCGCCGACGCCGTCGTCCAGAAGTTCATCCGCGAGGTCAGCGGCGCCCGCGAGGCGCTCGAGACGGCGAACTGCGCATATCGCGCGACGCTGAAGGCCGCGAAGGGCGCGGGGATCAATCAGAAGCAGCTGCTGGCCGCGATGGCCGACGCCCGGCGCGATCCCGACCAGGTCGCCATCGACGACCGCGACCATGCCCGCTACCGCGCCCTGCTCAACATGCCCGTGCACCAGATGGAGCTGTTCGGCGGCGGCGGCGACCAAGCCCCGGACCAGCCGAGCCTCGTCGACGGCGAGCCGACCGACCACCAGCTGTGGGAAGCGACCGAGGCCGGCAAGACCGCAGGCAAGACCGGCGGCGACGTCGGCGCCAACCCGCATGAGAACGCCGGGCTCAACGCCGCCTGGGCGCGCGGCTTCAAGGCAGGCCTCACCGCCATCGCCCGCGAGATGGCTCCCGGCGCCAGCGTCGCGCCCACGCGCCGACGCCGCGAGAGCACGGCCCAACCCTCCGACCCGTCGCAGCACTAGGCCGTGCCCGCCCCGGGCGGCATCCTCGCCCTCGATTTGTCCGGCATTTGCGGCTGGGCATACGGACGCCTTACCGACAACGCGCCGATCTGCGGCACTTGGCGCCTCGCTCCGGGCGGCATCGGGCCGCTGGTCGCGTCATTCGAGAACGCCCTCGAGGACGCCATCAGCATGCACTCGCCGGGCCTGATCTTCGTCGAGGCGCCGATGCCAGCGACCGCGCTTTCGAATTCGCAGACATGGCGGCAGCAGCTCGGCCTCGCTGCCTCGGCCGAAGCGGCCGCCTGGCGGTGCGGCGTCCGCTACCGCGAGCAGTCAGCGACGACCGTCCGCAGCCAGATCCTCGGCACCACGCGCCACCCGCCCGGCGGCAACATCAAGGACGTCGTCATGGCGTGGTGCCACAAGCAGGGCTGGCAGCCAGTCGATCACAACGCCGGCGATGCGTGCGTGCTGTTCGAATTCGCCCGGCGCGAGCAGCAGAAGGCCCGGGCGGCGTGACCGCCGACCAATGCCCGCGCTGCGCCGCGCTCCGGGGCGAGGTCGCCGACTGGCGGCGGCTCTACCAGACCCTGGCGCGAAGCATCGCCGAGGCGGCGCAGGCCCGCCAGGCCCCGCCCGATGCGCCGGACGAAGCAGGAGGCATCCGCTGATGGCATTCCGCCACCGCCTCGACCCGCCCATCCAATGGGCGGCCGCGGGCTCCTGCGGCAAGCTCGTCGCCCAGGGCATCCTCGAGGCGCGCGACATGGTCCCGCAGCTGCTCGCGGCGGCGGTGCGCGCCGGCTACGACGGCGACCTGATGGGTCTGCAGACGCGGCTGCATTGGGAGATCACCGACAGCGCGCACTGGTGGGGCATGGAGCGCCGGGCGATGGCCTGGCGCATCCGCCGCCGCATCCAGCCGATGTTCGGCGTCGCCCCCGACCCAGGCCGGATCTTGCACGCGGCCGACCACGAGAACCACGAGGCGGGCGAGCCCCTGCTCTGGCGCGAGGTCAAGGCGATCGTCGCGGCCGAGCTCGGCGCATGGGTCCGCACGAATAGCCGGAGGACCAGCCGCTATGTCTGACGGGGTCTTCCAATTCTACGAGCAGATGATGGCGCGACGAAACCGCGCATCCGGCGAGCCTGCCCGCGAGAACGCGATGCCGGCGCTGTGGATGGAGGACGCGGCGTGGGACGAGGCGACGATCCCTAAGCGCCCGTGGATTGCCGAGGGCTACCTCCTCCGGCGCAGCGTCACCATCGCCGCCGGGCTCGGCAGCGCCGGCAAGTCGTCGCTGATGATCGCCTGGGCGGTCGCGCTCGCGCTCGGCGAGGCGTTCGGGAAATTCGTCCCGGTCGGCGCGATGAATGTCCTGGTCTACAACACCGAGGACGATGCCGACGAGCAGCGGCGCCGGCTCTCGGCGACCCTCCGGCAGTTCGGCCGGACCTCGCGCGACATCGCGGGCCGGGTCATTCGCTGCGGCCCGACCAGCATCGGCACTCTGCTCGAGCGCGACCCGATCACGCAGCAGCTTGTCATGACCGAGGCCTGGGATGCGCTCGAGGCGCTGATCGCATCGAGCAAGGCCGGCGCGGTCATCCTCGACCCGCTCGTCGAGCTCCATTCCCTCGACGAGAACGACAACACCGCGCAGCGCCAGGTCATGGCGCGGCTGCGCGATCTGGCAGCACGCCACGACTGCGCGGTGCTGGTCGTCCACCACGCCCGCAAGGGCGGCGAGGCCAACGACGTCGACATGATCCGTGGCGCCGGTGCGCTGGTCGGGGCGGCGCGGATTGCGATCACCATCGCGCCGATGTCGGTCGAGGAGGCGGAGGAGCTCGGCGTTGCCAAGGAGACGCGGCGCGGGTTCTTCCGGGTCGACCGGGTCAAGCAGAATTACGCCGGCGCCGCCGTGGCCGACTGGCACCAGCTCATGCCCTACATGCTCGACAACGACGAGGAGGTCGCCGCGGCCCTGCCCTGGACGCCGGAGGGCGCCGAGCAGCGCGGCCGAGGCGTCGACCCGGAGGTCATTACCCTGGTCAGCGCGACCGCCGCGCGCGGGACCGGCCGGGGGCCATTCTCGCCCTCTATCAGCACCGCCCAGGCGCGTTCCGTCGCGGTCGCCATGATCCAGCACGGGGTCACTCGGCGGCAGGATCAGAAGGCGATCCTCGACGCGATGTTCGCCGATGGGTGGAAGGTCGAGGAGTTCCGCGACGCCTATCGGAACGTCCGCAATGGGCTCCGATCACCGCAGGGGTTGCCCGAATGCAACTGGTCATGCCCATAATGCGCGTCGCATCGCGGCGTAACGAGCGCGTCAATATTGCGTCAATATTGGATGCCGACACCGCTGCTACCCCCCACTTTGACGCGGTCGTTACGCTCGTCAAAGCCTCGCGCGCGCGCGCGGCCCCTCCGGGGCAGAGGCGTCACCGTGCATTGACGCGCTCTGTACGCCAACGGATAGATATCTGCGTCAACTCGCGTGCGTCACACTTTGACGCGGGACTTCGACGCACATTGACGCAGCAGGGGCATCTCGCTGTTCCGCTGGGAAGCCGGCCGGGCTCTCGCTGGCGCTCCGCCCGTTGGCTTCCCGCGCCTGGGAGTCAGGTGATGGTGGGGCAGGGCAGGAAGATGCAGCGCGGCGGCCCCGTCACCATGAGGACATGCCGATGACCCAGCAGAGCGAGCCCTGGCGCGCGATCCGCACCGCCGACGTCGAGGTCTGGCCGAAGCGCATCCGCGAGGCCCTACTGCCGGTCGCGCCCACCCTCGGCGCCCTGGCCGACATGACCGACCGCGAGCTGCTGCAGCACCCGAAGTGCTCCGAGCGGGTGCTCCGGGCCGCCATCGAGGCGGTCCGGCGGGCGATGGCAG
>JBBQDX010000325.1:0-4564 GCA_038320125.1 Rhodobacterales bacterium
GGGGGAGCCGAAGGCGGGGGCAAGGCCCCCCTCACCCGCGCCGCAGATCGCGCCGCATGATCTTTCCCGTCGCGGTCATCGGCGAAATGCACCGCGCGCGGCGCCATGTGCGGCGAGAGGTGCGTGCGGACCCGGTCGATCAGCTCCGCCTCGAGCCCGTCCCCCCTCTCCGGCGCCACGACGACGGCGGTGATCGCCTCGCCCCGCGCCGCGTCCGGCAGGCCGACGACGGCGCAGAGGACCACGGCGGGGTGCCCCGCGAGGTAGCTCTCGATCTAGGAGGATCCGATACGGTAGCCGGAGGTGGTGATGACGTCGTCGTTGCGGCCGAATAAGGCGACCCCGCCGTCGCCCTCCACCCGGCCCAGATCGCCAGTCCGCAGCCAGTCGCCGCGCCATTTCTCCGCCGTCCGCTCCGGCTTGGTCCAGTAGCGCAGGAAGGTCGCGGGCGAGCCGCGCGTGAAGATTTCTCCCGTCCCGCCGACCGCCACCGCTGCGCCCTCCGCGTCCTGCACCTCGATTTCCACCCCCGGCACCGCACGGCGCAGCGTGCCCGGCGTCACCGCCTGCGTGCCCGCGCACGACGCCATCCCCAGGTTGCATTCGGTCTGGCCGTAGATCTCATTGATCGGCACCCCGAGGGTGTCGCGCCCCCGGTCGAGGAGGTCCGCGCCGAGGGTCTTCCCCCGACATGACGGCGCGCAGGGCGAAGCCTGGCGGCACCACGGTCCGCCGCAGCATCCTGAGCGCGGTCGGCGGCAGAAACGCCGCCGTCACCCTTTCCCCACCCATCAGTCGCCAGGCCGCCTCCGCCTCGAACTTCCACGAAGCGTTCTGAGACGAGCGGCACGCCGAACCACAGGCACGGCATGGCGAGGTCCATCATGCCGCCGATCCAGGCCCGGTCGGCGGGCGTCCAGCCGACGTCGCCTGGGCGCGGGAAGCCCTCCAGCGCCGTCTCCACCGCGGGCAGATGACCGAAGAGGAAGCGGTGCGCGTGCAGCACGCCCTTCGGCCTGCCCGTCTTGCCGGAGGTGAAGATCATCATCGCCGCATCCTCGGCGGCGGTGTCGACGGGCTGGACCGCCGGCGCTTCCGGCACCTCCGCGTCGACGTCGATACACGGGGACCAGATCGGCGAGGTCGAGCCCTGCGATCCGGCCCAGCCCGGCGGCATCCGTCACCACCGCCCGCGCCCCCGCATCGCGCAGCCGGTAGTCGAGCGCCTCCGGGTCGAAGAGCGTGAAGAGCGGCGGCGACACCGCCCCAAGCTTCATCGCCGCGAAATGCGCCACAATCGCCTCGGCGCGCTGCGGCAGCAGGATGGCCACCCGGTCGCCGAACGCGATCGCCGAACCCGACGCCACCCGCGGCCAGCAGCGCCGCCATCCGGTCCGATGCCGCCTTCAGACGCCCGTAGGTCCAGATCGTGCGGCCCGCCGACCGGTCGACGATGGCGACCCCCGCTCCGGCGCTGCCCGCGCCCTGCTGGCGCAGCACCCCTCCGCGATATTGAACCGAGCCGGGATGTCCCAGCGAAAGCCCGCGCGCATCTTGGACCAGGGCGCCCTGCGCGGGAAGCTGCGGCGCTCTACATCCGCCCCCGACGTCAGCCGGCCGCCAGCGTCACCGGATGCAGCCCCACCAGCGGCAGTCCCAGCGCCTGCAGGGCCGAGAGCGAGATCTGCGGCCCGCCGGCACCGCCGAGCGGGCGCAGCGTCACGGCGATGGCCTTGCCGTCGTTGGTGCGCACCGTGCCGGGCGTGTCGGCGCTCACCAGCGCCGACTTGACCCAGAGGCCCGACTCCGCCGGGCTGCCCAGCGACACGGTGACAGTGCCCAGCTCGCCGCCGGCGGGAGCGGCGGCGGCGGCGGCCCGGGCGGCCTCCTTGTCGGCCTCCGAGACGGTGTCGAGCGAGGAAACGCTGGCGGTCGGCCCGCCGAGCCCCGCGCCGGGTGCTGCCGCCCCGCCGCCCGAACCGCCCATGGAACCGCGCCCCGAACTGTCACCGCCACGCCCGAGCAGGGGCATGTCGGCGCAGCCCGCAGCGAGGAGCGGCAGGACAAGAAGGAGGAGTCGTGGCGTGCGTGGCATGGCATCTCTCGCGGAACCTCGGTTCGACGCCATCCTAGCGTTCCTCACGTCCCTGTCAGCCCCACTTGTGGCAGCGGCGCGCGGCGCGTAGCTCTGTCGCCATGACGGCACCCCTCATCGACCCCTTCGCCCGCGCGATCGACTACCTGCGGGTCTCGGTCACCGACCGCTGCGATTTCCGCTGCACCTACTGCATGTCCGAACACATGACGTTCCTGCCCCGCAAGGAACTCCTGACGCTGGAAGAGCTCGACCGGCTCTGCTCGGCCTTCGTGCGGATGGGCGTGCGCAAACTGCGCATCACCGGCGGCGAGCCGCTCGTCCGCAAGGGCATCATGACCTTCTTCGAGGCCATGTCGCGGCACCTCGGCGTGACCTCCGGGAAGCCGGGCCTCGACGAGCTCACCCTCACCACCAACGGCAGCCAGCTCGACCGCTTCGCCGCCCCGCTCCACGACGCCGGCGTGCGCCGCATCAACGTCTCGCTCGACACCCTCGACCCCGACAAGTTCCGCGCCATCACCCGCTGGGGCTCGCTCGACAAGGTCCGGCGCGGCATCGACGCGGCTCAGGATGCGGGGCTGCGGGTCAAGATCAACACCGTCGCGCTCAAGGGCTTCAACGAGAGCGAGCTCTTCGACCTCGTGGCGTGGTGCGCCGGCGGCGACATGGACCTGACCTTCATCGAGGTCATGCCGATGGGCGACATGGGCGAGGTCCAGCGCCTCGACCAGTACTGGCCCCTGAAGGACCTGCGCGCCCGCCTCGCCGAACGCTACACCCTCACCGACCTCGCCCACCGCACCGGCGGCCCGGCGCGCTACGTCGCACTCGCGGAGACCGGCCAGCGGATCGGCTTCATCACGCCCCTCACGCACAACTTCTGCGAATCCTGCAACCGCGTGCGCCTCACCTGCACGGGCGAACTCTACATGTGCCTCGGCCAGGAGGACATGGCCGACCTGCGCGCCCCCCTGCGGGCCTCGGACTCCGACGCGCCGGTGGAGGCCGCGATCCGTGCGGCCATCGCGCGCAAGCCCAGGGGCCACGACTTCGACTACTCCCGCCGGACCGTCGCGGGCCAGACGATCCGCCACATGAGCCACACCGGCGGATGACGGCGCGCGCAGGGCCGAGGGCGCACGGAGGAAACCTCGGAGGCGCCGTCGCGTCCGGCCCTCCCCGACCGACCCCGCATCGCGCGCCGTCAGGCCTCCGCGCCGTCCGTCGCAGGGTCTGCCTCCGCCGATGAAGCTGATCCTGCTGCGCCACGCCAAGTCGGACTGGTCTACCGGGACGGGCGACCACGACCGCCCGCTCAACGCCCGCGGCCGGGAGGACGCGCCGCGCATCGGCAAATGGCTGCGCGACCGCGGCCACGCGCCCACCCACGTCCTCTGCTCCACCGCCGCCCGCACCCGAGAGACCCTCGCCCGGATGCGCCTGCAGGGAGCCGGGGTGAGCTACTTGCCGACGCTCTACCTGGCGGAGGCCACCACCATCCTCGACCTCGCCCGCGCCGATCCGGTCCCCTGCCTCCTGATCCTCGCCCACAACCCCGGCATCGCCGCAGCCGCCGCCGCCGCCGTCGCCGCCCCACCCGCGCACCCCGAGTTCGGCCGCTACCCCACCGGCTCCTGCGCGGTCGTCGACATGGGCGAGGGCCTGCCCGGCGCACTTCTCGACTTCACGGTCCCGACCGACCTTTGAGGCGGCCCGGCTTGACAGGACGACGCCGGCTTCGTTCCTTGACGCGATGACGAGGGGATCATGAGCAGAACGGACATCGCGAAGCACTGCGGCGAACTCGCCGTCGGCGCCGCCATTCTCTCCTTCGGCGTGACCGAGGGCGCGACCATCGGCGCCATTGCTGCGATCAGTCTGGCCAGCGTCTGGCGAGACATGAAATCCGGCTCTGTCCGCACGGCGCGCAAGGCCGCCGTCGCCGCCACCCTGGAAGCGCTCGAGCGAAACAGGGAGTTCCCCGACGAAGCCCTCGAGACCGCTTCCGCCCTCCTCGCCGATCTACCCGCCACCGCCGCCTTCACGCCCGACGACACCGTCGATCTGCTGGCCGCCGACCGCTTCGTCGAGGACGTCGCCGACCGACTCACCATTATGATGAAGGCGGGCGACGCGCAGGTCGAAGGAGTGCTGAACCTCGCCTTTACCGCCGCCCTCACCGCCTGCCTTACGATGGAGAATTTCCGCGCGAGCCTGCAATGGGATGTCGATCTAACGACCCTTCAGATTGTCTACCGTATCGAAACCTTTCTCGGTGATGCCTTGCGCCGTCTGCAAGAGACCTCCGATCTCTCCGACGGCCTGATCATACAGATGGCCAAACGCCTCTCCCCGGACGTCCGCACGCGGGAAGAGGCCATAGCAGCGCTTGACCAGATGGTCGAAGCCGCCCAGCGGATTGCCCTGCGCGGAAGCACCCCGGCGAACCACCCAGACTTCATCGAC
>JBBQDX010000326.1:0-4440 GCA_038320125.1 Rhodobacterales bacterium
GACGAGGCCGAAGGTGGTCAGCAGCGACGGCAGGAAATAGCAGAGCAGCAGGGCCGGAATGACGGTGAAGAACCGCTTCACCCAAGGGTGCGTCAGGCTGGACGCCCAGAAGACGGCACCGAGGATGGCGGCCAGCAGGCCGAGGACGACGGCGTCATTGGTGATGAGGGCCGTGGCGGCTTCGGCTTCGGGCGGCATGGCGTTTCCTTGTCGTTTGCGGGCATAAGGGCGGCTGATCGGCCGCCTGGCAAGGGCGGCGAGATGTTTGAGGATCCTATGGGCAAGGTATTGGGCGTTCTGGGCGGCATGGGCCCCGCCGCGACGGTGGCGTTTCTGGCGCGCGTGCAGGCCCTGACCCCGGCCACGGGCGATGAGGACCACATCCGCATCATCGCCGACATCAATCCGCAGGTGCCGGACCGCAACCGCGCCGCCGACGCGGCGGAGAAGACGCTGGGGCAGATGGCGATGCGGCTGCGCGACGCCGGGGCGCAGGTGCTGTGCATGCCCTGCAACACCGCCCACGCCCAGGCGGCGGGGGTGAAGAAGGCGGGCCTGCCCTTCATCGACATGATCGCCGAGACCACCGAGGTCGCGACGGCGTGCGGGGCGAAGAAGATCGGCGTGCTGGCCACGCCCGGCGGCGAGGCGCTCTACACCCGGTCGCTGCAGGCCAAGGGGGCCAAGATCGTGCGGCTGAGCGGGGCGGCGCGCGAGGGCTTCATGGCCTGCGTCTATGCGGTCAAGCGCGGCGATGTCGGCGAGGCGCCACGCGCCGAGATGCGCCGTCTGGCGGCTCTGCTGGTCGCCGGCGGGGCCGAAGCGGTGATCGCCGGCTGCACCGAGGTGCCGCTGCTGCTGGGGTCGGAGGATGTGTCCGTGCCGCTGGTGGATTCGGCGGAGGTGCTGGCGGCGGCGTGCGTCAAGCGGTGCAAGTAGGGCGGAGTCTTGCCTGTTTTCACGACCCGCTTCAAACCTGACCCCGTGACCCGACACTCCCTCATCATCGACTGCGATCCCGGCGTGGACGACGCCGTGGCCCTGATGCTCGCCTTCGGGTCGGAGGCGTTCGAGCTGCTGGCCGTCACCGCCGTCGGCGGGAATGTGCCGGTCGTGAAGACGGCGCGGAATGCGCGTATCCTGCGCCAGATCGCGGGGCGCGAGGACGTGCCGGTCTTCATGGGCGCGGACCGGCCGCTGCGACGCGAGCCGGCGGGGGCGGGCGAGTTCCACGGGGCCGAAGGGCTGGGCGATCTCGAGCCGTTCGAGCCCGATGCGCCGTGTGCGGAGGGTCACGCGGTCGACGCGATCATCGACCTGGTCATGGCCCGCCCGGCGACGTCCGTGGCGCTGGCGGTGCTGGGTCCGCTGACCAATCTGGCGCTGGCGCTGCGCAGGGAACCGGCGCTGGCGGCGCGGCTGGGGCCGGTGGCGGTGATGGGCGGGGCGCGGTCGGAGGGCGGCAATATCACCGCCTCGGCCGAGTTCAACATCTGGGCCGATCCGGAGGCCGCGGCCGAGGTGCTGGCGACCGGCTGCGACGTGGTGATGTTCGGACTGGACGCCACGCATCAGGTGCGGGCGACGACGGCGCGGATCGCGGCGCTGGAGGCCGTCGGCACGCCGATGGCGGATGCGGCCGCGTCGATGATGCGGTTCTCGCAGAGGGTCGAACGCCGGATCGTGGGCTGGGACGCGCCGCCGGTGCATGATCCGTGTCCGGTGGCGTGGTTGCTGAAGCCCGCGCTGTTCGAGCTGAAGCCGTGTCGGATCGCGGTGGAGACCGGGAGCGAGCTGACGCGCGGGCATACGGCGGTGGAGTTCCGCGAGGCGGTGGCGGGGATGATGCTGCATCGATGGGCGGTGAGCGCGGACGCGGACGGGATTTTCGGGATGATCGGGGAGGCGTGTTCATGAGGCTGGCAGCCCCGTCCACCCTCCTTCGCCAAGGCTCCGGAGGGTCCCCCTCCCCCACGAGGGGGAGGAGACCATGATGCGGATCACCGTCGTCGGTTCGATCAATCTGGATTTCGTGGCGACGGCACCGCGTCTGCCGCGCGCCGGCGAGACCGTGACGGGGGCGACCCTGGCGCGGCATCCGGGCGGCAAGGGCGCCAACCAGGCGCTGGCGGCGCAACGGCTGGGCGCCGACGTCTGCATGATCGGACGGGTCGGCCGCGACGGCATGGCGGAAGAGGCGATGGCCCTGCTGCTGGCCGAAGATGTCGATGTCGCCGGGGTGGCGGCCGACGCCACGGCGCCGACCGGGGTGGCCCTGATCGCTGTCGATCCCGAGGGGGAGAACCAGATCGTGGTGGCGGCCGGAGCCAATCACAGCGCCATGCCCGAACAGCTGCCGGCGCGAATCGAGACACCGTTGATCCTGCAGCTGGAGCTTCCGATCGAGACGGTCGAGGCGGCGGTGGGGCGGGCGACGGAGTTCGTCTGCGTCAACCTGGCTCCGGCGGCTCCCGTGTCGGACCAGCTGTTGCGCCGCGCGGACCTGCTGGTGGTCAATGAGACCGAGGCGGCCTTCTACGGCGACCTGCTGCACCACGGCGGCGGCAAGGTGGTGGTGACCCTCGGGGCGAAGGGCGCGGTGATGTACCAGCGCGGCGGGGAGCTGGCGCGGGCGACGCCGCCGACGGTGAAGGCGGTCGATGCGACCGGGGCCGGCGACTGTTTCGTCGGAGCGATCTGCGTCGCCCTGCTGGAGGGGATGGAGCCGGAGGCGGCGCTAAGGTTCGCCTGCGCGGCGGGAGCGATCGCCGCGACCCGGCCCGGCGCCCAGCCGTCGATGCCGGGGCGCGATGAGGTCGAGGCGATCCTGGCCTAACGCGAGGCGCGGAACGCCGCGATGGCGTCGACGGTCTTGCGGACGTCGGCCTCAATGGCGGCCCAGTCACCGGCCTTGACGGCGGCGTCGGTGATCAGTTTCGAGCCCATGCCGGCGGCGACGATGCCGGCACCGAACCATCGGGCGATCGAGGCGTCGTCAGGATCGACGCCCCCTGTCGGCATGATCTTCGTCCACGGCATCGGGCCCAGCACGGCCTTGACGAAGTCGGGGCCGCCGACGGAGGCGCCGGGGAAGAGTTTGACGATCTCGCAGCCCAGTTCATGGGCCTGGCCGATCTCGGTGACGGAGCCGCAGCCCGGGAAATAGGCGGCCATGCGGCGGTTACAGACGCGGGCGACCTCGGGGACCAGGCAGGGGCTGACCACGAAGCGGGCACCGCGGTTGAGGTAGAGGCTGGCCGTGCCCGCATCGACCACCGAGCCGATGCCGGGAATGATGTCGGGGTCGGTCTTCTGCAGCTCGCGGGCGATGTCGGCGAACAGGTCGCAGGCGAAATCGCCGCGGTTGGTGAACTCGACCACCGGGGCCCCGCCGCGGGCGCAGGCGCGGATGACATTGAGGCAGACGTCGGCGTCGGCGTGGTAGAAGACCGGGGCCACGCCCTGGGCTTCAAGGGCGGTCAGGACGGCGAGGCGGTCGTGGCGCATGGTCTGGCTTCCTCCACCGGCCGGTCCGGCAGCTCGCCATGCTTATCGCACCCGTCGCGTTCCGGGAAAGCATCAGGACTGCGCGACGTGGAACTTTGTGTTTCGAAAGGGGTGTCCGTTCAGCGAGTCTTCCGCCGGGCGCCGCAGAGGTCGCAGAACTCACGCGCCGCGATGCGTCGGTCCGGACGCCAGCGATGCCGGCGACATCGAAGCTGACGGAAAAAGCGAAAGATGGCGCGGAACATTACATTCTACAGGACAGGGCGGCCACGAGGACGATTGACGGCACTGCGTCAGTTTGAAATAACCGGCTGACGCTTTTTGTAGGTGCCGCGAACCTTGGGCACTTGGGCGGCGTCGATACGAGCAAGCACGTCATCGAACGAGAGGAAGGTCGTCGCGATGCCAGCGGCCATGGCCGGGGACATGCGCAGCTTACCGTGCGTCCGGATGAAGTTGTAGAATAGGGTGTAGAGCGCGACCATGTGAGCGTGGTTGGCGACCTTCTTGCTGTGGCCGTTCGTCAGGCGGGTGAAGCGGCGCATGTGCATCCGCATCGTCTTGTTGTGGACCTCGACATAGGACGTGCTGACGTGGGCAAGGTCCGGATCGCCCTCGACGCGGATTTTCTTGATCCCCGTGCATTCGGCAGAGCTATAGCGGCCAGCGGGAGAGGGCGTGGGGCCATACATCTTCACGATCTGCGCATAGTCCACGTCGCCGCCGAACGCGCCCTCAACGGCTTCGAGATAGGCCTTGTGGCCATCCGTCGTCAGTTGGACCCGGTTGACCAGACGGCCCCGCAGATCGTCCATAAGCTCGATGGCGGTCTGGCCTGAACGGTCGCCGACCACATAGCTGACGATCAGCTTGGAGTCGGCGTCTATGGCGGTCCATGTCCATATGTCGCCAGCGTCGGCGGGAGCGGCCTTG
>JBBQDX010000327.1:0-4425 GCA_038320125.1 Rhodobacterales bacterium
CCGCACCTTCGGGGTCGTCGTCGCTTGCTTGTGAAGATTTATCAGCATGGCCGCACCCCGTTTCGAATGTCCCTCAGAACCGATCTTGCCATGAAAAAAGCAGAGCGCCGAGGGTCTATGTGATCATCCGGGATGGAACAATTAGGAGGTTCGCAAGAAAAGTTTAAGAAATTTCCAAGGACACCGGCAGCGTACACCCCCGATCATTCCTACACGCGGAAAGGGTCAGTCATGCCGAACCGGGATCCAACCGTCGATCCGCAGCAAAGGGAGAGCAGACCATGGACGAAGTAGTCGACAAGTCGGGTAGGAGCAACCTGTTCCACAATCGTGGCGCGAGTCGTTGGGTCGCGTGCGCCGCCCTCATGCTCGTCGCCATGAGCCAGCCCGCCGCCGCAGCGGGCGAAGACGATGTTCGAGCGACCTTCGACCGTTTCGTCGCCGCTCAGAACGCCCACGACGCGGAGACGGTAGAATCCCTATTGATGGACTCGCCCCAGTTTCTCTGGATCACGCGCGGTACCGCGGTCTGGGGGCCGGATGCGGCGCTGACACGTTTCGCATCGCTCTACGAGGGAACGTGGCGCCTCGAGCCCGAGGCTTCAGACTTGAAGGTCATGATGATCTCAGAAGGGGCGGCGCAGATTTTCGTTCCGATCGACTTCACAATCGGCGCGCCGGGCGAACAGCCGCAACCAATGCGATTCCTGATGAACATGGTTCTGACCGAGACACCGGAAGGTTGGAAGATCTCAAGCATCCTGCCGATACCTGCGCCGGCATAATAGATCCGCAAGCTCGAACAGTGAGAACGGCGGTGAGAAAGTCGGCCACGGTAGCGGCGGGATGAGCCCTGTCCAGCGACATTCGGAACTGGCCCGGCGCATTGCCTCGCATGAAACGTTACCCGACGCTGCCGTTGCCGCGCCTCGATCACTACGCACGACCGAGGTGGTTCGGCGGAGTTCGGCATCATCGCGGCTCAGGGAGCCCGAAAGGTGACCGACCTCGTCCGGCGTCTGGCTGCTCCCGACGAGTTGCCCTTGCCCGCTTTTGCGCGCTCCGCACTTCTGTCGCTGGCGGCGCAGCTCGATACCCTGTTGTAGAAGCGCAGGTAGCGTCCGATCGAGGTGCGGGCCTCCGAGACGCCGACGTAGGCGTGCAGATAGACCTCTTCGTATTTGATGGTCCGCCAGAGCCGCTCGACCATTGCCCCGAAGGGCATCGCGTCGCGATGTCCCGGGAGGGGGAAGACGTTGTCTCGCCATGCGCCTTTGCCATCCATGCTGATCTTGATCCTCCGTGACGCCAGCACGGCGATGAAGTCGGTCGAAGTGAACTGGCTGCCCTGATCGCTGTTGAAGATCTCGGGCGTGCCATGTCGCGCCAGCGCCTCCTCGACTGCTTCTATGCAGAAATCTGCTTCCAGAGTGATCGACACCCGCCATGCCAGGACCCGGCGGGTGAACCAGTCCAGAACGGCGGCAAGGTAGATGAACCCCCGCGCCATGGGAATATAAGTGATATCCATCGCCTAGACCTGATTGGGCCGGGTGATCGGTAGCTTGCGGAGCAGATAGGGATAGATCTTGTGCCCCGGTGCCGGTTTCGAGGTGTTGGGTCTGCGATAGAGCGCCTCGATGCCCATCCGTTTCATCAGCGTGGCAACGTGCAGCCGCCCCACCTTGAACCCTTCCTGGATCAGCAAGCCCTGCAACATCCGGCTGCCCGCGAACGGGAACTCCATGTGCAGCTTGTCGATCCGGTGCATCAGCTTCTGTAGAGCGTCAACCTTGATGTCCGCTGGCGACAGCCAAGTTGGCCGGTTCTGGCCGCTGCGGTGATGGTTCAGATGGTGGCGTCCTCCCTGGTTTTGCCGGTCCGGTTGTCGCTGTCGGAATGGCTGTCGGGATGATCGTGGTTGTCGGCGAGGCTGTCGGTGGTTGTCGCTGAGCCGGTGATTTTGACGGTGGTGCGATCGGCGGCGGCGCGGCGGCGGTAGCTGTCGACGTTCATCTCGAGGATGGTCGCGTGATGGACGAGCCTGTCGATCGCGGCGACGGTGACGGCCTTGTCGGGGAAGATGCGATCCCAGGCGCTGAAGGGCTGGTTGGCGGCGATGGCCAGGCTGCGGGTTTCGTAGCGCCGGGCGATGAGTTCGAAGAGAACGGAGGTCTCGGCCTGGTCCTTCTGCGCGTAGCCGATGTCGTCGAGAATGATCAGATCGAAGCGGTCGAGCTTGGCGAGCGCGGCTTCGAGGACGAGATCGCGGCGGGCGGCCTGGAGCCTCTGCACCAGGTCGGTGGTGCGGGTGTAGAACACGCGGTAGCCGGCTTCGACAAGCGCGTGGCCGACGGCGCAGAGCAGATGGGTCTTGCCGGCGCCGGAGTTCCCAATCGCTATGAGGTTGGCGCCGGTCTCGATCCAGTCGCCGGCGGCGAGCGCCTCGATGCGGGCGCGTGGCACGGCGGGCAGCGCCTTGAAGTCGAAGGTCGCCAGGGTCTTGCCGCCCGGCAGACGGGATTCCGCGAGGTGGCGCTGGATGCGCCGGGTCTCGCGCTCGGCAAGTTCGACCTCGGCCAGGGCCGCAAGGAAGCGGGCGGCGGGCCAGCCTTCGGTGTCGGCGCACTGGGCGAGCGTCGTCCAGTGGCGATGGAAGCTGGGCAAGCGCAGCGCGGTCAGCATGGCGGGCAGCGCGTGGACATCGACGGAACGGGCGGTGGTGGATTTGGCGATCATGCGCGGACCTCCAACAGGGCATCGAAGCTGGCCAGGTCGGTCAGCGTCACGGGCACATCGGCCGGAAGTGCGCGTCGGCGCGGCTCGAGGCGCTTGGCAAGCTCGCGGGCGTCGGGAAGGATCCCTGCCGCGAGGTCGTCCGCGATCAGCGCGGCGAGTTCGGCCTCGCAACCCTCGTCGTGGGCCAGCCAGAGCAGATCGACCATGCGCCGGCAGGCGTCCCGCTGGGGCAAAGCGTCCGAGAGCACAGCCCAGGCTTCAGCGTATTCGGTGCGGGGAAAGAGCCCGTCGCGATAGACCGAGCCGGCCAATGCCTGCGGTTTGCGGCGCAGAGCATGGATCACGTGACGATAGTCGATGCGATGGACGCGCTTTCCGTCATCGCGCTGGCGGAGGCGAGGGTGGCCGACGACATGGGTTCCCCCGAGCCATGCCTCGATACGGTCGTCGTAGACGTGGACACGCAGCCGCTGGCCGATCAGGCGCGAGGGCGCGCTGTAGAAGACGCCATGCACGAGGAAGCCGCCGGTGCGTGTGACGCGGGCGACGATCTCGGTGAAGTCGGTGGTGCGCCGCGCCGGCAGCGGCCGCAGCGTCGCCGCCTCCGTGCGCACGGCCGCCTCGCGTCGGCGGTTGCGGCGGGCAACGAGCTGGTCGACGAAGCGGCGCCAATCGGCGACATCGGCGAAGCCGCGGGAGCCGCGCAGGATCAGCGCCTGGTCGAGGGCGGTCTTGAGGTGGCGATTGTGGGATTCCACCGCGCCGTTCTCGTGGGCTTCGCCGGGGTTGTTGCGGCTGGCGGTCATGCCGTAGTGCGCGCAGAAGCCGTCATAGCGCCGGGTGACGTCATCGGCGGCCTCGGCATCGAGGTTGCGATAAGCGGCCGAGAGACTGTCGGTGCGATGCTCGCGCGGCACGCCGCCCAGGGTCCAGAGCGCGTTCTGGAGGTTCTCGGCCAGCGCGGTGAAGCTCTCGCCGCCCAGGACCACGCCGACATGTTCCCAGCCGCTATAGGCCAGCACGAAGTGATAAAGCCGATGGACGAAGGGCGCGCCGGCGATGGTGACGTTTAGCTCCTCCGCGTCGGTGAAGTCCGACAGCGCCATGCGGCCCGGCTCCGGCGTCTGACGGAAGATCACGTCCCTGGCCGCGTCATGCAACGCGCGCCAGTCGCGGACGCGGCGTTCCAGCGTGCGCCGGATGCGATCATCCGGGAAAGCGTCCGGATCTGTCATTTGCAGGTGCCTCAGGAGCGTGACCGCCTGAACGGCGGGATCGTTCTCGAGGATCGGCAGCAGCATCGGCTCCCAGACCGCTTCGAGCGGATCGGGGACGGTGCGGCCGCGCTCTGGCTGGCGCTGTGACGGAAGGCGCGGATCGGTCTCGATCCGCCGCCCGGTGCGTTCGCTGAATCCGGCCCGGGCGGCGGCGGCGCATTGGCTATGACGATGACGGTCTTGCATGTAGACTCTCACTTGCTGGTCGGTGACGGGTTTGCCCGGCACGATGGGATCTCCGTTTTGGTGGCAGAGATCCCGCTCGTATCGGCCCGCAGCGGCCAGCACCTACGCCATCATCCCCCTGCGAAGACGATCGCGCCGCTGGCTCCAGCCTCCAGCCGGGCTACGCCCGGCTTCCGACTGAACCCAGCGGCCAACTTGGCTGACGGCACCGGACAGGATGGTT
>JBBQDX010000328.1:0-4410 GCA_038320125.1 Rhodobacterales bacterium
GTCTCGGTCTTGGCGCGGGTGCCGCAGTAGACGATGCCGGACTGGCCCTTGCGGGCGGCGGCGAAGGTCAGGATCTGCCGGCGCGGCGCGTCCTTGGGCTGGAACGCAAGGGTGATGTTGGGCCGGTCGAAACCATGCAGGAAGACCTCCGGCTCCTGCTCGAAGAGCCGGCTGGCGATCTCGGCGCGGGTCTCGGCATCCGCCGTGGCTGTAAAGGCCGCGAGGGGCACGCCCAGCCTGCGGCGCAGCTCCCCGATCCGCAGGTAGTCGGGGCGGAAGTCGTGGCCCCACTGGCTCACGCAATGCGCCTCGTCCACCGCGATCAGGGTGCAGTTGGCGCGCCGCAGCATCCGCTCCGTGCCCGTGGAGGCCAGCCGTTCCGGCGCGATGTAGAGCAGTTTGAGCGTGCCGTCGTCGATCGCGGCCCAGACGGCCTCCGTCTCCTCCTCCGTGTTGCCCGAGGTGATCGCCCCCGCCGCCACCCCCGCCGCCGTCAGCGCCCGCACCTGGTCGCGCATCAGCGCGATGAGCGGCGAGATGACGACGGTGAGCCCCTCGCGGACCAGCGCGGGAAGCTGGAAGCAGAGCGACTTGCCGCCCCCCGTCGGCATGATGGCCAGCACGTCGCGGCCCGCGCAGACGGCCTCCACGATCTCCTCCTGGCCCGGGCGGAAGGCGGAGAAGCCGAAGACGGAGGACAGAAGGGCGGCGGGCGTGGGCACGGGCGGGCTCATGTGGTTCGGGGCTCCGACTCCCATATGGGAATCGGGGAGACAAGGGGGACGACGCGGCATCTTCATGCGAGGTCGGCGGACTCCGCCCTACCTATCCGCTACATCTGCCCGTAAGTATGGGAGGTGACGCAACCTATGGGGACATGCCCGTGCCGGACCTCCGCAGTCTCTTCGCCGCGCTCCTCTTTGCCGCACCCGCCACGGCGCAGGAGGTGACGCTCCGCTTCCAGCACTTCGTGAACCCCGCCTCGGCCAACCCGACGCACTTCATGCAGCCCTGGGCCGACGCCATCGAGGAACAGTCGGGCGGGCGCATCGAGGTCGAGATCTACCCGTTCATGCAGCTCGGCGGCGCGGCTCCGGCGATGTACGACCTCATCGCCGACGGCGCGGTCGACGGCGGCTGGGTCATCCCCGGCTACCAGCCCGGCCGCTTTCCGGAGGCCGAGGCGCTGGAGCTGCCCTTCATGACCACCAAGTCGGCCGAGGCGGCGTCGCTGGCCGCCTGGGACTACACGCAGGCGCACCTCATGGACGACTTCGCGGGCGTCCACCTCGTCGCCGCGCATATGCACGGGCCGGGGCTCGTCCACCTCAAGGGCCCCGCGCCGCGGACGGTCGACGACCTGCGGGGCAAGAACCTGCGCGGGCCTTCTCGCATGGCGACGGAGCTTCTGCGCCGGATGGGGGCGAACCCGGTGGGCATGCCCGTGCCGGCCTTCCCGGAGGCGCTGTCCAAGGGCGTGCTCGACGGCGGCGTCATCACCTGGGAGCAATCCCCCTCGCTCCGGCTGAACGAGCTGACCGACAGCCACACCGACGTGGCCGGCGACAAGGCGCTCTACAACCTCTACTTCCTGTGGGCGATGAACAAGGCGGTCTACGAAGGCCTGCCGGACGACCTGCGCGCGGTGATCGACGCCAACTCCGGGGCGATGGCCTCGGCCTGGGCGGGTCGCGCCCACGACACCGGCGACGCGGAGGGGCGGGCCGCCATGGTTGCCTCGGGCAACGAGATCGCGGAGCTCTCGCCGGAGGTCACGGCCGGGATCGTGGCGCTGGGCGAGGAGGTCACGGCCGAGTGGATCCGGGAGATGGACGCCAAGGGCTTCGACGGGAGCGCGCTGGTCGAGGACGCGCGGGCGGCGGTGGCGGCGCACCGCTAGCGGCTCGCCGCCTCCGCCAGCGTCACGAGCGTGTCGCCGTAGCGGCGCCGGTCGATCTGGCGCAACCCGTCCGGCATCACCGGCGCGACCGACTCCTCCCAGACCACCGTGGCACCCGGCGCGATCCAGCCCTCCGACAGGAGTGCCACCAGCGCCGTTTCCCCCAACCCGGTGCCATAAGGCGGATCGAGAAACACGAGGTCATGCGGCGTGCCCGGCCCCGGTTTGCGGGCGTCGTGCACATGGAGGCGGGCATCCGTCCGCAGCAGGGCGATATTCTCGCGCAGGAGTGCCAAGGCCGCTCGACCCTGCTCGATGCAGGTGAGGGCGGCGGCCCCGCGGCTGAGCGCCTCCAGCCCGAGCGCGCCGGTGCCCGCGAAGACGTCGAGCACGGTTGCCCCCGTCACGAGGTCGCCCTGCCCGCCGTTCACCAGCAGGTTGAAGATCGACTCGCGCACCCGGTCGGAGGTGGGCCGCAGATGCGCCGCCGCATCGCCCTTGCCGACCGAGGCGAGGCGGCGGCCGCGCCACGCCCCGCCGATGATCCTCATGCGGGATTCACAGCAGGCTCTTGATTGCGATCGAGGCGTCGGCCACGGCCTCCGGCGCGGGCGAGCGCCCCGCCTCGATCAGCCGCTTGCCGACCATGTAGGCCCGCGCGTCGTTCATCGCGTCCACGGCCAGCAACGTCGCCCCCCGGAAATACCAGTGCGACAGACCTTTCCCATGCCCGCTCTCGTGTCCGCCTTCATGGCTGCTCCCGCCCCCGCTACCTCCGCCGCCGCCGCCATCGCGCACCACCACCCGGTCGAATCCGGCGTTGAGCCCCGCAATCTGCAGCTTAACGTCGTATTGATCGGACCAGAACCAGGGCTTCGCGACATAGGCCACCCCCGCCCCGAGGATGTTGCGCGCCACCGCCTCGGCCTGTTCGATGGCATGGGGCACCGACTCGAGCCGGATGCGCCGGTCGCCATGCGGAAACGAGCAGCAGTCCCCCGCCGCCCAGACGCCCGCCGCCGACGTCCGCCCCATCGCGTCCACCGCAATCCCGTCGTCCACCAGAATCCCGGCGGCCTCCGCGAGCCCGGTGTTGGGCGCGATGCCGATGCCGCAGACCACCGCGTCCACGTTGAAGCGGCTGCCGTCCGACAGGACGACGCCGTCGACATGGCCGCTCCCCGTCAGCCGTTCCAGCCGGGCGTTCTCGCGGATATCCACGCCCATCGCGCGGTGCATCCGTGCAAACCACAGCGCCGTCTGCGGGCAGGAGACCCGCGACAGCAGCCGCTCCGCCGCCTCCAGCAGCGTGACGCGCATGCCGCGCTTGCGGGCGACGGCCGCCGCCTCCAGCCCGATGTAGCCACCCCCGACCACCAGCAGATGCCCCCCCGCGCGCACATGCGGCTCCAGCGCGTCGATGTCGGTCAGCGTGCGCACCCCGAAGACGCCGGCGAGATCGCCGCCGATTTCGGCGGGCAGCCGGCGCGGGCTGGAACCGGTGGCGAGGACCAGCGCGTCCCAGCCTTCGGTGCCGCCCGCATGGGTCAGGGTCCGCGCGGCCGCGTCGATGGCATCGACGCGGGTGCCGGTGCGCAGCTCGATCCGCTGGTCGTCGTAGAAGGCCGCGGGCCGCAGGTGCAGCCGCTCGCGCGAGACCTCGCCGAGTAGATAGCCCTTGGAGAGCGGCGGGCGCTGGTAGGGGATCTCCGGTTCGTCGCCCCAGAGCGTCACCCGGCCCGCGAACCCCTCCCGGCGCAGCGTCTCGACGCAGGAGGCGCCGGCCTGCCCGGCCCCGATGACGGCGATGTGCTGCATGCTGCCTCCCGCTGGCCCCGCTCCGGTCGCTCGGCGGTGCCGCAATGGTCGCCCCGCCGGCCCCGCTCTGGTCGCGCCTCGCGGCGACAGCTATATCCCGCTCCGGGGAACTTCAAATCCCCCAGACACAAACGCGAGGACAGCGACGATGGCAATTTCCAAAGGCGACAGGCTTCCCGACGCCGACCTGATCCGGCTGGGCGAGGGCGGCCCCGAAACCGTCTCGCTGGCCGGCCTCGCCCGCGGCAAGACGATCGCTCTCTTCGCGGTGCCGGGGGCCTTCACGCGAACCTGTTCGACCGCGCATGTGCCGAGCTTCATCCGCACCAAGGACGATTTCGCCGCCAAGGGGGTCGACACCATCGTCTGCGTCGCGGTCAACGACCCCTTCGTGATGAAGGCCTGGGGCGAGGCGACGGGGGCCACCGACGCGGGGCTGCAGATGCTGGCCGATGCCGACGGGGCCTTCACCCGGGCCATCGGGATGGAGTTCTCCGCCCCGAATGCGGGCCTCGTCGATCGCTCGAAGCGCTATGCGATGCTGGTGGAGGACGGCATGATCAGGACGCTGCACGTCGAGGAGAGCCCCGGCGTCTGCGAGACCTCCGCAGGCGAATCGCTTCTCAAGGAGCTCTGAGGCGGGCCGGGGGCGCCGGCCCCCCGCGCCCCCCCCCGCGTGCCCCGTGACATTG
>JBBQDX010000329.1:0-4396 GCA_038320125.1 Rhodobacterales bacterium
CAGCTCCAGCAGATGGTGGTTCGGCCCGAGCTGGACCAGCGGCGCGCGCGCGTCGTGGCCGAAGCCCGCATAGGCGCGCGCCACCATCGCGGCGAAGTCGTCCTCCGCGAAGGCCTCCGACACGAAGGGGGCCATCACCCGCACCGCGACCTCCTCGTAGGGCAGGCCGGCCAGTGCTGCGATGTCGCCCTGGCCCATGACCGGCATCTCCGCAGGGACATAGAGGCCGCCGTCGCGTGCGAGCCCGGTCAGCATCGTGTCCTCGAACCCCAGAACGGGGGCCTCGCCGCGGGTGGAGATGTAGCGCATGGTCGTCCTTCAGAGGGTGCGGCGTCTGATACGCCACAGCAGGAGGAGTGTCATCCCCAGCCAGACGGCCGCCAGCCCGAACCACTGGACGGCATAGCCGAGGTGGGAGTTCGGGATGCCTTCGGTGCCCACCGGCGCGGGCAGCGGCGCGGCGGGCGGGGTGACGCTGCGGGCCACCACCATCACCGGCTCGGTCTGTGCCACCGCCGCCATGGCCGCCACGTCGCGGGCATACCAGAGATCGCCCTCGGGCTCCGGCGTGCCCCGGTTCGCGTCGTCGGGCCAGTTCAGGTTGCCGATGATCGCCAGCGGGCCGCGCGGCAGCGCCGTGGGGGCGGTATCGTCGCCGGTATCGAGGGGCACGACGCCAAAGTCCACCAGCACGCGCCGCCCGCCTTGCGTCTCGACCGGGGCGACGATGCGGAAGCCGCTGCCTGCGTCGCGCCACGCTCCGAGCACCCGCAGCGGCGCGCCCGCCACCATGCCGGTCAGGGTCACGGGGACGAAATTGTCGGTGGCCGCGTCGGGTGCCGCGGGCAAGGCTTCCGGCGCGGCACCGATACGCGCCTCTATCTCGGCGATCACGCCGGTCTTCCAGTCCAGCCGTTGCACCTGCCAGACACCGAAGGCGACGAGCACGGCGAAGCCCGCGAAACCGAAGAGGGCGGGCAGGATCAGGCGCATGTCAATTTCCCGAAAACGGACGGCGGCGCGGGATGGCCCGCGCCGCATGTGCAGTCTTCCTGGCGGAAATACTCCCGCGCGGAGCGCCCTTCAGCCGCCCCAGACGTAGACCGCCGCGAAGAGGAACAGCCAGACCACGTCCACGAAGTGCCAGTACCAGGCGGCGGCCTCGAAGCCGATGTGCTTGGTCGGCGTGAATTGCCCGGCCTGCAGCCGCAACAGGCAGACGGCCAGGAAGATCGTACCGATCACCACGTGGACGCCGTGGAAGCCCGTCGCCATGAAGAAGTTCGCGCCGTAGATGTTGCCGGCGAAGCCGAAGGCGGCGTGGGAATACTCGTAGACTTGGAAAACGGAAAAGAGCACGCCGAGACCGATCGCGAGGATCAGGCCCCATTTCATGTCCTGCCGGTTGTTCTCGTGCACGAGGGCATGGTGCGCCCAGGTCGCGGCGGCGCCGGAGCACAGCAGGATGAGCGTATTGATCAGGGGAATGTGCCAGGGGTCGAACGTCTCGATCCCCGCGGGCGGCCAGACGCCGTCGGCGGTGGGCGAGCCGGGGCCCATCGGATAGATCGCATGCTTGAAGAACGACCAGAACCAGGCCGCAAAGAACATCACCTCCGACATGATGAAGAAGATGAAGCCGTAGCGCAGGCCGATGCGGACCACGGGCGTGTGGTCTCCGGCGTTCGATTCGCGGACCACGTCGGACCACCAGGCGAACATCACGCCGAGAATGCCGACGAAGCCCGCGGCGAAGAGCCAGGGGCCCATGCCCTTCATCCAGAGGACCGCGCCGATCAGCATGAAGAAGCCGCAGACGGCGCCGATGAACGGCCAGATCGAGGGCGGCAGGATGTGGTAGTCGTGGTTCTTGGCCTGGGCCATCGTCGTCCCTCTCAGTTGGTCTGCGCGTCCGCGTCGGCATCTACGTCCGTGTCGCGGGGAGTGGTAAGGGCTGCGTAGTCTTCGGGCAAGTCCGTCACATGGAAGGTGTAGGACAGCGTGATCTCGGGGATGTCCGCCGCTTCCGCGTCGTCGAGCATTCCGGGATCGACGTAGAAGGTGACCGGCATCGAGACCGTCTCGCCGGCGGCGAGGATCTGCTCCTCGAAGCAGAAGCAGGCGATCTTCACGAAATAGGGCCCCGTCGCGTAGGGCGCGACGTTGAAGCTGGCCGTGCCGGCGACGGCGCGGTCGGTGGGGTTCGTGGCCTCGTAGAAGGCGAGGTTCGTCTCCCCCAGCCGCACCCGCATGGAATGCTGCACCGGCTTGAAGTCCCACGGCATGCCGCGTTCCTTGCTTGCGTCGAAGCGCACGAGGACCGTGCGATCGGACACTTCGGTCGCCGCAGCCTCGGCCCGGGCGGTCGTGCCGCCGTAACCGGTCACGGCGCAGAAGATGTTGTAGAGCGGCACCGCGGCCCAGCCGAGCGCCCCCATCGACACGACGGTCGCCAGAGTCGCGGCGACGACGCGGGCGTTCGCGGAAAGGTCGCGCCACACCTTCATTCCCCCGCCTCGGGCACGGCGGGGGGCGGCAAGGCGGGGGCCGGCACGGCAGGGTCGACCGGAGTGATCTCCGGCCGGGCGACGTGATCGAAGGCCTGCGAGAACCCGGCCGTCTGGATCTTGACGATGGTGAGGCCGAACATCAGCACGATGAAGCCGAGCAGCACGGCGAGCAGGCCCATGTTGCGGCCGCGGCGCCGGGTGTGGAGCTCATGGTCCCTGTGCATCACCAGCCTCCATGGCCGCCGAGCGCGGCCTCGGCCACGAAGACGGCGAAATGCGCGAAGAGATAGACCAGCGACCATTTGAAGAGGCCCTTCTCGGCGGCATGGCCGTCGGCCTCGCTGTCGCGGTCGGTCCGGCGCCACATGTCCCAGGCGCCCTTGAGGAACAAGCCGTTGAGCACCACCGCCACGGCCAGCGTCAGCGGCCCGCCGATCGACGACAGCGCCGTCGCCAGCGACACCGCCGCCAGCCCGAGCGACCACAGGAACGCCTGCCGCCGGGTTTCGGGGCGGCCGTGGGTCACGGTCAGCATCGGGATGCGCGCGGCGTGGTAGTCGAGCTTGACGAAGAGCGCCAGCGCCCAGAAATGCGGCGGCGTCCACATGAAGATCAGAGCGACCATCAGCCAGGCCTCGACCGGTGTGCCGCCGGTGACGGCGGCCCAGCCGATCATCGGGGGGAAGGCCCCGGCCAGCCCGCCGATAACCGTGTTCCACGAGGTCGTGCGTTTGAGCCACATCGAATAGATCACGGCATAAAAGAAGATCGTGAAGCCGAGCCAGCCAGCCGCAACCCAGTTCGCCGTGAGCCCCAGCATCGTGACCGAGACCACCGCCAGGAACAGGCCCATCGCCAGTGCGTCCGAGGGCGCGACCCGCCCCGAGGGGATCGGGCGGTTGCGCGTCCGCTTCATCACTCGGTCGATGTCGGCGTCGAACCACATGTTGAGCGCGCCCGACGCCCCTGCCCCCAGCGCGATCCAGAGGATCGAGGTCGCGCCGATGAACGGATGCACGCCGCCCGGCGCGACCAGCAGCCCCACCAGCGCGGTGAACACCGACAGCGACATCAGGCGGGGCTTGAGGAGCTGCCAGTAGTCGCCGAGGCCGGCTTCGCCCGTGGCGGGGCGCTCGGGCGCGGCATGGAGCGTCAGGTCGGTCACGCGAGGTCCTTTCGGCGGGTCACCAGGTCTCGATCTCGCCCGCCTTCACGGCGGCCAGCCACTCGGCGTATTTCTCCTCGGACACGGCCTTCACGGTGATCGGCATGAAGGCGTGGGCGATGCCGCAGAGCTCCGAGCACTGGCCGAAGTAGATGCCCTCCTCGTTGGCGCGGAACCACAGCTGCGCGAGGCGGCCGGGAATGCCGTCCTGCTTCACGCCGAAGGCCGGGATCGTCCAGGAGTGGATGACGTCGCCGCCGGTCACCTGCATGACCACGGTCTTGCCCACGGGCACGACGACGGCGGTGTCGGTCGCCAGCCTGAACTGGTCGTCGGTATAGCCCGCGGCGACGAGCTGCTCGTGGACCTCGGGCGTCATCATGTTGCCGGCGTCGGAGCCGATCATGTAGCTGGAGAACTCGACGCCCTCCTCCTCGGGATACTCGTAGCCCCAGTACCACTGGTAGCCGGTCACCTTCACGACGACCTCGCCCTCGGGGATCCGCTGCTGGTCGAAGAGGACCGGCAGGGAGAAGGCCCCGATGCCCACGAGGATCAGGATCGGCACCACCGTCCAGGCCACCTCGAGCGGCGAGTTGTGGGTGAACTCGGCCGGGTTCGGGTTCGACCTGCGGTTGTAGCGGATCACCACCCAGGCGATCAGCGCGGTCACGAGGAGCGTGATGAACGTGATGATGACCAGCACCAAGCCGTCGAGCCA
>JBBQDX010000330.1:0-4374 GCA_038320125.1 Rhodobacterales bacterium
GGTTCGGCCAGTCGACGATCAGCGGCAGGTCGATGGTGCCGCTCTCCTGCGCCACCCGGCCCGCGACCCGCGCGACGTAGCGCTTCTTCACGCGCCTGACCTCGAACATCCGCCCCATCCTGCGCTGCGCCTCCTTGGTCAAAGCAAAGACCATGATGCCCGAGGTGTCCCGGTCGAGCCGGTGGCAGAGCAGCACTTCCGGACGCGTGACCGCGAGCCGGGCCAGCAGGCAATCCGCCAGATGCGCGCCCCGCCCCGGCACCGACAGGAGACCCTCCGGCTTGTCGACCACGAGGAGATGCGCGTCCTCATGGATCACCGGGATCGGGCCCATGGGCGGATCGTAGGGGGTGCAGGGGCGGGACGTGGAGGCAATCATGGCCGCGGCATTAGCGCGGGCGGCCGGCGGATGCCAGCGGGCGCGGCGGGTGCCGACAGGCGGGGATGCACCCTCCGGGCAGGCGGCGGGGCGTCGTGCCCGCCGCCTGCCCGTCGTGCAGGTCTCAGGCGAGATAGACCCAGAACCAGGCGATCGTCTTCTCCCAGGCGGCCTCCGCCGCCTCCGCGTCGTAGCGGGGCGTGGTGTCGTTGTGGAAGCCGTGGTTCACACCCGGCCAGATCAGCGCCTCGTAGACCTTGTCGTTCGCCTCCAGCGCTTTCTGATACTCGAGCCAGCCCTCGTTGATCCGGCTGTCGAGTGCTGCGTAGTGCAACAGGAGCGGCGTCTCGATCTTCGGCACGTCCGCCGCCGCCGCCTGCCGCCCGTAGAAGGACACGCCCGCATCGAGCTCCGGGTAGGCCACCGCCAGCGCGTTCACCACGCCGCCGCCGTAGCAGAACCCCGTGGCGCCGACCTTGCCGTTCGTCCCCTCCAGCGCCGCCAGATATTCGTAGCCCGCGAAGAAGTCGTTCATCAGCTTCTCGCCGTCCACCTGGCTCTGCAGCTCGCGTCCCTCGTCATCGTTGCCGGGATAGCCGCCGACGGAAGTCAGGCCATCGGGAGCCAGCGCGATGAAACCGGCCTTGGCCACGCGGCGGGCGACGTCGCGGATGTAGGGGTTGAGCCCGCGGTTCTCGTGCACGACCATGACGGCGGCGGGGGGCGTCTCGGCGGCCGCGGGGCGGACGAGGTAGGCGTTCACGTCGCCGTTGCCGTTCGGGCTGTCGTAGGTGATGTCCTCGCCGGTGATGTCCGGGTCGTCCTCGGCCACCTGCTGGGCCAGCGCGTAGTTCGGCGACAGGGTGGAGAGGATCGCGGCGGCGGTCAGCCCGCCCACGGCCCATTTGCCCGCCCGGTCCATGAACTCCCGTTTCGTGATCCTGCCGTGGGCATAGAAGTCGTAGAGGTCCAGAAGGTCCTGGTCGAAGTCCTTGGCGGTCATGCGTGTCATCTTCTTCTCCCTTTGATTGACGTTGCGGAGGGTAGCGCGATCCTGCCCCGCCGTCACGGAACACAGGTCCCCCGTGCGGCGTTCTGCCGTATGAATATAAGTATCCTCCTCGCCGCCCTGCTCGCCGCCACCCCCGCCGCCGCCCAGAAGGTCGGCGAGGTCGGAGTGGATTGGGTCGGCAACGACATCGTCATCGAGGCGATCCCCGATCCCAAGGTCGAGGGCGTCACCTGCCACGTCGCCTATTTCGATCGGTCCGTCATCGACCGGCTGTCCAACGGCAACTGGTTCGAGGATCCGTCGAACGCCTCCATCGCCTGCCGCCAGACCGGGCCGATCACGCTGGGCGAAATCGATATGTCCGACACGGGCGAGACGGTGTTCCGCGAGAGCCGGTCCATCATTCTGAAGTCGCTGCGGGTGAAGCGGATCTTCGACGAGGCGAACCAGACGCTGATCTATCTCGCCCATGCGGCGGAACTGAGCGAGGGATCGGCGAAGATGTCGGTCTCGACGGTGCCGCTCTACGGCGCGACCTTGGCGTCAGAGAAATAGCAGCACCACGCCGTAGCCGACGAAGCAGAGCGCCAACCCGCGCCGCAGCATCCGGTTCGCCGCCAGGTAGAGCGCCTGCCGCCCGAGCCAGGCTCCAAGTGCGCACCAACCGGTATAGCTCGGCGCGGTCAGCGTCAGCGCCGTCGGCACGATCGCGGACATCTGCGACCAGATCGGCACGTCGGTCGGCACGAACTGCGTGAAGGCGGCCAGATAACCCGCCACCGACTTGGCGTTCAGCGTCGCAGTGAGGAGGGCCCGCAGGAAGATGCCGCGCGACGGGGGCGCATCCTCCGCGATCGGGTCACCTGCCCGCAGCCAGGCCCGCACCCCGAGTCCGATCAGCACCGCCGCCCCCGCCAGCCTGATCGCCCCGAAAGCCGCGGGAGCCGCCACCAGCAACGCCGAGACACCGGACGCCGCCAGCGCGAGAAACAGGGCCGCCTGGCACAGGATGCCCGCCACGCACCAGAGCGCCCGCCCGAACCCCGCGCCCCAGGCCGCCAGGATGCAGTTCACCGCATTCGGCCCCGGCGACGCGACGAAGACGGCCCAGAACCCCGCGAAGACGAGCCAGTCGTGGAAGGTCATATCCCCGGACTCCGCCTCAGGATGTGGCGGGATCGGGGCGGGGCGTCTCCATCCCGAACATCCCGACCGCCTGCAGGCATCCCGGCCGGAGCCGCGGCGAACCTGTCGCCTCCGTTCCGATGTCGCTGCCACGCCGCAGTCGCGCCTTTCGTCCGCCCGCCCGTTCGTGCAGGGTGAGCGGCGGGGTCGTCCCCCCATATCCGCAGAAGACGCCCGGACGACAAGCGCCGACCTTCGAGACCCACCGAAACGACAGAGCGGATAGCCACACAGGTGCCCTTCGAGATCCACGCCCCCGCCCCCCGGCGCATCGCCATCGTCGGCGCCGGCATCAGCGGCATGGCCGCCGCCCATGCGCTGGCCCGCCACCACGCCGTCACCCTGATCGAGGCGGAGCCGCGCCTCGGCGGCCACGCCCGGACGGTCCTTGCCGGAAAACGCGGCGACCAGCCCGTCGACACCGGCTTCATCGTCTACAACAAGGTGAACTATCCCAATCTCGTCCGCCTCTTCGACGATCTGGACGTGCCGATCGCCGACAGCGACATGTCCTTCGCCGCCTCCATCAACGGCGGCCGCGTCGAGTATTCGCTGCAGACCGTCGATACGATGTTCGCGCAGCGCAAGAACCTGTTCTCGCCCACCTATCTGGGCATGGTCCGCGACATCCTCCGCTTCAACGCCCACGCGGCGGCGGCGGCGAACGACCCGAACCTGCCGCTGCGCGAATTCGTCGCCCGCCTCGGCCTCGGGCGGGCCTTTCGAGACTGGTACATCGGTCCGATCTCGGGCGCGATCTGGTCGACGCCCAGCCAGGACGTGATGGACTTCCCGGCGCAGGCGATGATCAGGTTCTTCCAGAACCACGCCCTTCTGAGCCACGAGGGCCAGCACGACTGGTTCACCGTGCGCGGCGGCTCGGTCGAATACGTTCGCCGCCTGGAGGCCCGTCTCGCCGGCCTCGGCGTCGACGTCCGCAAGGGCGCGCCGGTCCGTGGCCTGCGCCGCGTTCCGGGCGGGGTGACGCTGCGCTGCGACGGCGGCGCGTGGGAGACCTGGGACGAGGTGGTCCTCGCCACCCATTCCGACGTCTCGCTCTCGCTCCTGTCGGACGCAACGGCAGCGGAAACGGCCCGCCTGTCGCGCGTGCGCTACCAGGACAACGATGCGGTGCTGCACGCCGATCCGTCCGTCATGCCGCGCCGGCGCAAGGTCTGGGCCTCCTGGAACTATGCCGAGCAGGCCGCCCGTCCCGACCGGATCGGCCTCACCTACTGGATGAACCGGCTGCAGCCGATCCCGCAGGACGATCCGATCTTCTCGACGCTGAACCCGCAGCACCCCATCCGCGAGGAGCTGATCTTCGAACGCAATACGTTCCGCCACCCGGTCTTCGACCTCGACATGGCGGCGGCCGTCGCCGAGATCCGGGCCACGAACGGCACCGCGAACACCTGGTTCTGCGGGGCCTGGATGCGCAACGGCTTCCACGAGGACGGCTTTGCCAGCGCGCTCGACGTGGCCGATGCCATCGACCGGCGCGACAACCTCGCGGTCGCCGCAGAATGACCCCGCGCCTGGAGCATATCCCGGGCCGGACCTTCCACGGCCGCCACGGCGAGGGCGTCGATAACGCCTTCTCCTACGGCATCGACTACGTCCTCCTCGACCCCGAGGACGACCTTGGCGGCAGGGACCCCGCGCCGCGCCTCTTCTCGCGCAATCGCGCCAATCTCGCATCCCTGCACGACATCGACCACGGCGGCCCGCCGGGCAAGGGGCGGGGCGTGGCCTGGGTGCGCGACGTGCTGGCCGCAAGCCTGCCCGAGCTGGCGGG
>JBBQDX010000331.1:0-4373 GCA_038320125.1 Rhodobacterales bacterium
GCTGGCCCTCTTCGAATACATCAACGGCTTCTACAATCCGCGGCGTCGTCATTCAGCCCTCGGCTGGAAAAGCCCGTTGGCCTTCGAACGGAAGGCCGCCTAAATGAACACCGTGACCGGAACGGAAGCGGGACAGGTCCACGTCGCCGCTTGCATCGATCGCCCTCCAGCGCCATTGCTTGATGCCGTTGATCTTGAGAACGACCTCGTCGAGGTGCCACTTGTCGGCTGGCCGGGGCCTTTCGCGCCGGATTTTTGCGGCGATCTGCGTCCCGAACTTCGCAACCCAGACCCGGATCGTCTCATGGGACACGACAACCCCGCGCTCCGCGAGAAGATCCTCTACATCGCGCAAGCTCAAGGCGAAGCGGTGATATGCCCAGACGGCGTAGCCAATGACGGTCCGCGGAAAGCGATGCCCTTTGAGGCAGGTGAGATCATCGAGGTTCAGCATCCGAGAGGGCTACCGAGCGCCCGGGGCGCCATCAACCTGACAATGCCCTTCGATCCGATGTCGCTCGATCCCTTCCGGAAGACCCCAACGAGCTGCGCCGTTTTACAACCCTTTTGCTTGCCGAGGTAAAGTCGCAGGCGATGCTGATCCACTGCCCGGAAGGGCATTGCGCAGCAATGTCCCGAGAGGGGAGAAGCTCCAGCATCAGCTCGCCGGGCACCGCAACTCCCAATTTGGCTCCTCGTCGGAGACCATCGAGCAGCTTCAGCTGGCGCTGGAAGCCAGCGAGATCTCGATCGCGAAGATGACCGCCATGCTGCGGCTTCCCGACGAGGATCCCAAGGACAAGCCGAAGCACCGTCCGATCCCGGACCACGTTCCGCGGATGGAGGTCGAACTGACGATCGGTGAGGACGATTGCGCCAAGTGCGGTGGTCAGCTTCGCCGCTTGGGCGAGGATGGCGAGCCATTTTCCGCCATTGGTCCGAGGACAATGGCGAGCGAGGAGCTGGAGTATGTGCCTGGTCGGTTCATTGTGAACCGGATCGTGCGGCCGCGGTTTGCGTGTTCCGGCTGCGAAGCCTTCACGCAGGCTGCACTTCCTTCGCGGCCCATTGAGCGCGGGCGGCCCGGCCCGGGTCTTCTCGCCCACGTGCTCGTCAGCAAATACGCCGATCACCTGCCGCTCTACCGACAATGCCAGATCTTCGAGCGCGTCGGGCTCGACCTCGACCGCTCGACGTTGGCCGACTCGGTCGGCAAGTCCACGGCCCTGCTCGAGCCGCTCGCGGACGCCATCGGGCGCCACGTGCTGGCCGGACAGGCGATCTTCGCGGATGACACCCCGGTGAAGATGCTGGCACCCGGCACTGGAAAGACCGCTCAACGGCGTCGACCCGCAGGCATGGCTCGCCGACACCCTCGCGCGCATCCCGGACTACAAGATCACCCGCGTCGGAGACCTGATCCCTTGGCGCTGGCGGACGGCTTCAGAGAAGGGCCATATCCCTGCATGACCATTGCTCGCTTGAAGATTATCCTCGAAGACATTAAGCTCGTCGTCTCGCGCACTCTCGAGGTGCCTGTCGATATCCGCCTCGAGCGGCTGAATCTCGTCCTCCAGACCGCGATGGGGTGGGAGAACTATCATCTCTACGAGTTTATGACGGGCGGGACCCGTTGGGGTCTGCCAGACCCCGACTTCGGCACCGACGCGCTGCCGGTCGCCAAGGCCAGCCTCGCCGACATCGTCAACACCGCCGGAACAGCGCCGATCCGCTACATCTACGACTTCGGGGACAACTGGGCTCATCGGATCGAGGCAGAGGCGATCGGCGATCCGGAGCCCGGAAATCTATACCCGCGGCTCACAGGCATTACAGGCAGATGCCCGCCCGAGGACGTCGGCGGCCTTCCCGGATACGAGGACTTTCTCGCGGCAATCCGTGATCCGAACCATCCCGAGCATGAAAATATGATCCGATGGGCAGGAGGACCCTTCGATCCGCATGTCCCAGACGCCGACGAGCTTCGCTTCGAAGTCCTCAAGCTCGCCAAAAAATGGAAGCCGCGGAAGAAGTGAGCGGCGTCACCAGAAGCTTACGTCGCGCAAGCAGGTCCTCGCCTTCATGCAGACCCACCTTGGCCCGCAGCTTCGGGGCCACCGCCCGCAGCCGCGCCGCCCGCCGGGCGAGATCCGCCGCCAGCGCCGCGACCCGCGGGGCCTCGCGCAGGATTGCCAGCCGGCAGGCGTGGCGCAGCGCCTCCCCCTCCGCCGCGAGATCGCGGCGCCCGAAGCCGGTGGAGAGCAGCGGCAGCAGGACCGGCCAGCCGAGCGCCCGGGCCAGGACCGCATCCGCCAGCAGCACCGCGGTGTCGGGAGGGCTGCCGGCAAGGGCCCCGCCGCGCCCCGAGGCCCGGACCCGCCCGAGAACGGCGGCGGCGCGGGCCACCGGATCGCCCGCCGCCGCGCCCTCCTCCACCGCACCGCTTCCGCACCGGCCCTCGCTTCCGCCCCCGTCCACGACCGCGGCGAGATCGGCCGCGGCCCCGCTTTTGTCCGCGGCCCCAGCCCCGTCCCAGCCCCCGACCTCCGCCAGGAGCCGCGCCAGCCCGCCGCCGCGCAGCCGGGTGCTCCCCGCCCGCCGCCAGAGGGCCAGCCGCGCCGTCGCCGGGTCCATCGCCGCCCCCGCCAGCCCTTCCGCGCCCCTGCCCCGCCGCCCCGCAATCGAGCCTCCGCCGCCCCATGACCGCCCCCGACGACATCGCCCCGGATGAAGCCGCCCCCGGCGACAGTCTCCCCGGATCCCCCGCCGCGGGCCCCGGCGGCGTCGGAGGGGCCAGCGAGGACGGGCAGAGGCCCGCCCCGGAGGGCACAGGCGCCCCGCCCCCCTGCCCGTCCCCGGCTCCGGCAGCCTCGACCGCCTCGCCGAGAGCGCCCGCGACTACGCCCGCGGCGCCCTCTCCGACAATACCCGGCGCGCCTACGCCACCGACTGGGCCGCCTGGGCCCGCTGATGCCGCCGCCACGGCGCCGACCCGCTGCCGTCCCGCCCCGCGCTCGTCGGCCTCCACCTCACTGGACTCGCTACACCCGAGACCCGGGGCCTGCGCACCACGGACACGGACGAAGACATCCTCGGAGTCCGGGTTTGCCGCAGCCGCGAGGACGGGATCAGAGATCCCACCTGACGGACGCCCTAAACCACTGCAGGAAAACGACCGGCCGGACGGCGGTGGACTTTTTCGTCCCGGTCGACGCAGCTGGCCGTTCCTGGAAGTGCTAGGATTATCAAACGGAGGCGTTAGGGTTCCACGTTCCGCAACGCCTCGTTAATCCGCGACTGCCAGCCGGGTCCGGTGGCGCGGAACTTCTCGACCACCGCGCGGTCGAGACGGATCGAAACAGGCACTTTGGGATCTGCCGCGCGAGGACGGCCAGCCGCGCTCCGCCCCAAGGTCTGGGCCAGTTCAGGAAACACTTCGGCAAAGGGCCGGGCCTGGGCGATCTGCTCGTCAGTCGAGTCCTCGTCCTTGGGGTCGGCCGCGATCATCGCCTGAATGCAGGCCTCCTCCTCGTCGGAAATCGGTGGAACAGGTTTGCGATCATTGGTCATAGCAGCGCCCTTTCCTTTCGACTGGCGACCCGCATGGAGATCACCGAGAGACCTTGCGTTCCGAGCGGGACAAAGATGACGGCAAGGATCGTATCTCCGAACCAGCCCACCCCCTTGTAGCGCCCCTGTTTGGCAGGAACGATCACAGCATCGAGGAAGAAATCCTCGTCCAGATCTGCAAAATCAAGGCCACGATCTTTCAGGTTCGTCTGCCGCTTGGGCTCGTCCCACACAATTACTGTCATGGATTATCGTATATACATGAATACGATGCTTCCACAAGGTGCCTTGCATCCCCCAGTTCTCTTATCTTACCGCCATTGCACCTCTTCTCCCCTCAGATTCGACGGCACCGCCCTTCGGGTGGTCGGTTCCCTTGGACGGCCTTGCGTGTTGGGCGAGACAGCCCAAGGGGGCCGGGTCAGCTGGAAAGGAACGGGACAAAGGGGGGGGCCCGTCACTGATCCGTGCCAGGCCATCTCCCGATCCACCCACATCGAGGCCGATCGCTGGAGCAGCCGCAGGCACCAATTTAAGAGATCGGTCAACGCACAAAAGCCTGTGCCAGAATTCCAACCAAGTCGCCTCTGCATGTTCGACCTCACAAATCTCGCAGATCGCGTGAATGTACATCTTCACACAATCTGTGAACTGCGTCCGGCGTGACGTGACCCCTTGTTTCTCCTCCAGACGCTGCTGGAATCCAGACCGAAGCGAAGGGACTGGATATGAAGCGAAGCAGGTTCAGCGAAGAGCAGATCATCCACTGCCCGTCAGGCGATTGCAAAGCAATCTGCCGGGAG
>JBBQDX010000332.1:0-4353 GCA_038320125.1 Rhodobacterales bacterium
CGTGATCCTCCAGCGAGAACTCGTAGAATAGCGCCGCCTGTGCCTCCTGCTTCGGTCCCATCATGGCCAGCCACCTCCTCGATAAGACAAAGTGAATCAGCGATTCATCCCCCGATCAAGATGGAGTTTTTCAACGAAATATGCCGACCGCCGTCTTTGCTAAGAAAGTATCTCGGTGGCCCGAACGGCCCGTAATCAGAGACCCATGCAGTTCGCGTAGTAGGTCACCGTCGCCGGCCAGTCGGAGAAGACGCCGACCACGCCCACATCCTGCGCCAGAACGTCGAGCAGCTCGAAGTTCGCGCCGCTTCCGTCGGTCACATCCTTGATCGACTGGAAGTAGTACCCGCCGCCATCGGTCAGCGTGCCCGCGCGCTCAAGCGACCAGCCGATGAGGTTCAGACCGGCGGCCCGGGCCTCCTCGGCGTAGACGGATGGCACGATCTCGCCATTCTCGCTCGTGACCATCATCCAGAGCGGCGGCGCGAGGTAGTTCACGCCCATGTCGGCGAGCTCCTGCATCGTCGGCTTGAAGGTCGCGGCGTCCATCGGGTCGATCTGGCCCTCGTCCTCGTCGAAAGCCTCGTCGCGATCGTCGAGATAGACGGCCTGCGCGCCGAACTCTGGCTCGTTCTCGATCCAGTACCGGATGTCCGAAAGGTCGAAGCTCTGCAGCCAGACATCGGAGGCAGGCACGCCGGCGTCCTTGTATTCGTCGACCAGCTTCTGGGCGTAATCCTCCTGCGTGAATCCGTCATGGGGCATCTCGACGGCGGCGGACTTGAGCTCGGGTGTGAACTTCGCGCCGAGGTCGCGGAACAGCTCGATGGACTCGGCGTGGGTCAGCAGCGTCGCCCCCTCGACATAGAGGTCGGTGCGGAAATCCGCGGTGCCGCCCTGATATTCCTCGGGTGTCGCGGCCGAGGCGAGGCCGGAGTCCATCTTTGGCGTCAGCGTCCGGAATTCCTCGAGGGTCAGCTCCGAGGTGCGGCATTCCGCACTCGCGTCCGTGGCCGCCGACGCGGGCGTGAAGGGCGCGACGCACGTGTCAGCCAGAGCGGTGACGAGGATGTTCGTCGTCGTGTGCAGGTCGTTCTGCGCATGGCGGCAGACCAGCTCGTGATCCTCAGTGAAAGTCACGTCGCATTCGAGGATGCCCGCGCCCATCCGCGCGGCCGCCCGGTTCGACACGTCGGTATGCTCCGGGAACATCAGCGGCGCGCCACGATGGCCGATGGAGAAGTCAGTGCGCTCGGGCGTTTGCCCAAGGCAGGCCTGCAGCTTGGACTTCAGTTCGCCCTCGTCCATCCGGTCGATCAGATAGGCCGGACGCGGACCGTAGGTCAGCATATCGGTGCTCTGGGCGATGGCGGGGGCACCCGCCAGGATCGCGAGGCCCAGGCAGGGCAAGGTCAGAAGGGGGCGATGACGCATTGCGGAACTCTCCTCTCGAGATCGGTCCTCCGGGCCATGAACGGCGGAGGTGACGCCGATGTTACTGTTCGGTCACGAAAGCATGACGGAGGGCCGGTGAATAGGGACTGTTGCGTCGGCGGTCGTTGAGCGGAGTTCGACTACCGGCTCCGTGTTTCAGGCAGCCTCACCGAACAGACTGCGGACAAAGTCGATCTCCTCGCGGACACCCGGCGCTTTGTTCGAAATGTGGTCGTTCTTGTTGGCCCGGATTGTCTCGATCGCCGTGAGCGTTGCCTTGGCGGATCCCAGCGAACGGAACGACTGTCGTGTGCCGAGCAGCCGCTTCAGTTCAGCATGATCGCTTTCGAGGCAATTGTTTTTCGACTTCCGGTCGATATGCAGAATGCTGTTGAAGTGCGGATCGTGGCGGTGGTTCAGGTTCTGGATGACATTGCGGTATCGGTGGCTTTGTCCATTGCCCGGCAGTGCTTTGCGTCAGCAATGTCACGAGAGGGAGTGCAGATGGAAACGAGCCGGTAGAGTCGGACGCCTCCGATGGCCTGCTTCAGAAAGGCCTTGGCGGCTTTCGCGTCGCGCTTGGCCGTCAGCCGGAAGTCGATGAACTGGCCTTTCTGGTCCACCGCCAGCCAGAGGTACCGCCACTTACCGCCGACACGGACATAGGTCTCGTCCGTTGCCCGGCAGGGCATCGCGCAACAATGTCCCGGGAGGGGACACGCCGGTTCAACCCGCGCCAGCTGCGGTGATTGTCGGCGCGCCTGGCGATCTCAGGGCCGAACTTCTGAACCCAGCGGAAAACCGTGGCACGATCCACCGTGATCCCGCACTCCGCCAGTAGATCGGTGACATCCTGGTACGAGAGCGCAAACCGGCAGTACCACCGCACGGCAAGCAGGATGACCTCACGCGGAAATCGATGTCCCTTGAACGGATCGCGGCGCATGGCGTGCTCCTTGTATCCAAGAGGAAGTGTGAGAAATCATGTCGGTGCGATCCGCCGGATCATCTGGACGCAGGCTGCGATGGTGATGAGCGTCTCGGATGTCTGCACTCGGTATTCGTAATCCCTGGACATCCGGCGATGCCGACCGAGCCAAGCGAAGGTCCGCTTAACGATCCAGTCGAGCCCGGCAATGCGGAATGCCCGCTCGCGCCGCTTGACGATGATCAGCCGCCAGCCGTTGTGATCGCACAGGTTCTGGGCCAGCCCTTTGCTCTCGTAGCCTGCATCGGCGATCACGGTATGGACCCTCGACCAGAGCGGTGACAGTCCTGCCATCAGCCCACGCGCCGCCCGGCGATCGGACATGCCGGCCGGCTCCACCCGACAGGCGACGAGAAAGCCCTGTGTATCAACGAGGATCTGCCGCTTGCGCCCCTTCACGCGCTTATGGCCATCGAAGCCGCGAACGCCCCCCTTTCAGTCGTCTTCACGGACTGCGCGTCCATGATCACCACGGTCGGATCTGTGCGGCAGCCGGCCTTCAGCCGGGCATTACGGTGAAGAACCCGATACAAACGCACCCAGACCCCGTCGAGCCGCCAGCGCCGGAAGTACCACCAGACGGTGCCCCAGGGCGGGAAGTCGGCGGGAAGCATCCGCCACTGGCAGCCGGTGCGCAGCAGATGGAGGATCGCGTCCACCACGGCGCGAAGATCGGTTCGGCGGGGTCGTCCGCCCTGCCGCTCGGGCGGAAAATGCCGGGCGATCAGTGCCAATTGGGCGTCAGTCAGGTTCGTCGGGTAGTTACGTTGCGCCATGCCATGCCTCCGGTTTACCGGACAAGACATGGCACCCGAAGGCAGAACGGCTACTTCTCACACACCCTCTCAGGTGCGTCGATCGCGAAAGAGATGCGGCCCCATGAATGCGCGCGAGTGTCGGAGGCAGCGTGATCGCGGTCGGCCCAGACGGTCATGGACGGGCGGCGCGCCAACACGCTCGCGTAGAAGGAGACAGCTCGCGGCGATCTCGTCTATCCCGAAGAGAGCATCGAAAACGACCACGGCCTTACGCAGCACCTGTCGCCTGACGGCCGCGCGATGAAGAATCTTCCTTGCCTCCACCATCTGGCGCAACGTTTTCAATGGCGCGTTCCGCGGCATCCGCGGCGTGGCAGCGGCATCCCGGAACAGCCTCCGTATGCCGTTTACTCGCCACTCCGCCTCGAGGGACCATACCCAGTCCGCACTGACGTCCCACGGCGCAAGACCGGCACGTTTTGCTGGCGACATCAGGGCCCACAGGGGCTGCTTGAGATCCTCGCGGTTCGCCTGCCGGATCAGCACGCGCAGTGCCTCCCACGGATCATCGACATGGCACGTGACGGCCAACAGCCGGGAGATCTCGCGGCGGCGATGTCATAGGACCTGCGGCTCGGAAAGGCGCGCTGCACCTCGTCTCCCAAGCTGTCGAAATCTTCGGGAAACACCATCGGGAAGTCGGCAATCCGGACCTCGTGGAGCCCGACGGCATGGTCGACCAGGTGCAGGCAGGCCCGCACCTGCGGCCAGTTTTTCACCAGAGGCGCGCCGGCCTCGGCGGCCTGCTCGCCCAGGGCGGCGATATCAGAGAGCGTTTTCATGCCCGAGATATTGGTCGCTTTTCTGAAGAGCAAAATCTGACCGCGACACCAGTTCCGCGCGGCGGCGCATTTCCCCGTTCTTCCCGGCTGTGAATTGCGGAGCCGAACTGGGCCACGGAAGCGGTCGGATGTTCTGACTGCCGCGGAGTGAAACGCCGCCACTTTGCGTCTGATGCGAACGAGCTGAAGGCGGGTCGTGTCTCGAATCTGGTGGAAATTCTCTGGCGGCGCGCTCTGGGCATGTGAATGGTCGTGCTCTCAGGCGGCGAGGTCAATGAACATTGCTTCGATGGGCTGAGACAAGGTTTCCCAGCCATCGATCTTGCGCATC
>JBBQDX010000333.1:0-4317 GCA_038320125.1 Rhodobacterales bacterium
AACGCTCAGCCAGCTCCGTGACCGAAGCTTGCGATCGCTGTATCGCCGCTCGGACGGCGTGCGTGGTCCTGGCGCTGCCATGCAGTATCTGTCCCATGGAGCATCCTTCTCGGCCGCTGTCGGCAGAATGCCACCACACCAGGGGACTGAACACCTACCGACCCTCTGTCTCGTATAACGAGAAATTCGCCCCGAGTATGCCCGGATTTGACGCATTCGACAGGCTTGACCCCTTCGCTACTCCCGCGCCCACCATGCGATGCAAAGAGCCCCTGGCTTCCGTGATTGACACCGCCTTCCCGAACCTGTCCGACTTTGCCGGAAACTTGGGCTTTGCTGCCTCGGACCGGGAGCCGGATATCTACGGGACCGTCGTGCATGCCGAAGCGATGGAGCGGGCCGCCGCCATGCTCGCGACCGATCCTGACATGACAGAGGCGGAGGTCGTGGCCCTCGCCGAGACACTCCTACCCATTCGATCCCTTGACTCGTATGGGCAGAGACTCAACTGGGACATGCGCGACCTCACCCCATTAGGATTGCCGGGCCGCTGAGCCGCCATCCGTGGCATCGTTCGCATCGGCAACAGTGGTAATGACAGGCTGCGTCGGCATCCACGCGGGACTCGGGTCTCAACCCGTATCGAAAGGAATCCTTCGGTCGCCGCGCCAGCCAGCCGTCTTCGTCGCTTGCGCTTCCGCAGCGCGTTCGGTTGCGCATCCACAGCGTGAGGTCGACGCCCCGTGCACATTGTTTGACCTGGCGTTCACAAACAGCGCTGCCGCCACGTCCGTTCAGCCCGGCCCCGCTCGCTTCCACACTTGACACGCCGCGAGCGCGGAACGGCAAGCCTGCGCCCGCGCCGTCCGTTTTCGCTGGCCCTCTCGCAGCGGCTGAGGCAGGCTCCCACCGCAATCGCAAAGGCGCCGCCATGCCGCAATCCCCCCGCGCCGCCCGCCGCGCTGCCAAGGCCGGCCCGCCGCGGGACGTCGCGAGCCTGCGCGCCGCCATCGCCGCCGCCCGCCTTCCGGGCCATCCGTCCGCCGTGACGGAACAGGCCCGCGGCTTGCTGCTGGCCTGGCTCGCCGCCGCCGCGCGCCCCCCCGCCCCCTTCGCTGCCCTCGTCGGCGACCTCGCCTCGGGCGTAGCCGCCCGCGCCATCGGCCAGGCGCTCCTCGACCGCACGCCCGAACCGGAGGGGCTCGACTGCGCCGCCGGCTGCGCCTTCTGCTGCCTGCTGCCGGGCGCCGACGGCGGCACCATCACCGCCGCCGAGGCCCGCTCGCTCCACGACGCCCTCGTGCCCCTCAGGGGCCGGCCCGACGGCCGCGTCTGGAACGCCTCCGCCTGTCCCGCCCTCGACCCCGACACCCGCCTCTGCCGCGCCTACGACGCGCGCCCGATGATCTGCCGCACCTACGTCAGCCGCGACGTCTCCGCCTGCGAGGCCATCGCCGCCGGCACCCCGCGCCCCGGCACCGGCACGCTCCCCGCCCAGATCGCCCACGTCACCGCCCACGCGCTCGCCCGCGCCGCCCTCGACGGCACCGCCCGCACGCCCACCTACGCGCTCCGCCAGACCGCCGCCGCCGCCCTCGACGGCCAGGACGCCGACGCCGCCCTGAAGTCCGCCCGCCACCCCCCCGGCGCGCTCGACGCCGAACGCCGCCGCCTCGCCCGTGGCCTCGCCGCCCGCCGCTAATCCGCTGGACCCGGCCCGCCCCGCATGGTCCAAACCGCGGACAGGGAGAGACACATGCAGGACATCGCCACGCGCGTCTGGAACCACAAGTGGAAGATCGACCCGATCGTCCGCTCGCTTATCGACACCGACTTCTACAAGCTCCTGATGTGCCAGTCCGTCTTCCGCAACCACCCCGCCACGCAGGTCACCTTCTCCCTCATCAACCGCTCCACCCGCATCCCCCTCGCCGACCTCATCGACGAGGGCGAGCTCCGCGAACAGCTCGACCACGCCCGCTCGCTCCCGCTGACCCGCGGCGAATCCACCTGGCTGCGCGGCAACACCTTCTACGGCAAGCGCCAGATGTTCCGCCCCGACTTCATGGAGTGGTTCGAGACTCTCCGCCTCCCCCCCTACGAGCTCATCCGCAAGGGCGACCAGTACGAGCTCACCTTCCACGGCGCCTGGCCCGAGGTCATGCTCTGGGAGGTGCCCGCCCTCGCCATCCTGATGGAACTGCGCTCCCGCGCCGCCCTCCGCGACATGGGCCGCTTCGAGCTTCAGGTTCTCTACGCCCAGGGCATGACCCGCGTCTGGCAGAAGGTCGAACGCTTGCGGAACCTCGATGGCCTCAGGCTCGCCGACTTCGGCACCCGCCGCCGCCACTCCTTCCTCTGGCAGGACTGGTGCGTGCAGGCGCTCTCCGAGGGGCTGGGCGCGGCCTTCACCGGCACCTCCAACTGCCTCATCGCCAAGAACCGCGACGTCGAGGCCATCGGCACCAACGCCCACGAACTGCCGATGATCTACGCGGCCCTCGCCCGCGACGACGCAGCGCTGGCCCGCGCCCCCTACGACGTGCTGGCCGACTGGCAGGAGGAGCACGAGGGCAACCTGCGCATCATCCTGCCCGACACCTACGGCACGCCGGGCTTTCTGGCCAACGCCCCCGATTGGCTGGCCGGCTGGACCGGCATCCGCATCGACTCGGGCGATCCCGCGACGGGGGCCGAGACCGCGATCCGCTGGTGGAAGGCCCGCGGCGAGGACCCGACGCAGAAGCTCGTCATCTTCTCCGACGGCCTCGACGTGGACAGGATCGAGACCCTCCACGCCCAGTTTCAAGGCCGCGTCCGCGTCTCCTTCGGCTGGGGCACGCTGCTCACCAACGACTTCCGGGGGCTGGCGCCAGACGACGCGCTCGCGCCGTTCTCGCTGGTGTGCAAGGCTGTCTCGGCGGACGGACGCCCGACGGTCAAGCTCTCGGACAACCCCCGCAAGGCGATGGGGCCGGAGCCGGAGGTGGAGCGGTACAAGCGGGTATTCGGGGTGGGGGAGCAGATCAAGATTGACGTAGTCGTGTGAAATCTGGAAGGAATCGCGGCGGCAAATGATTCTTAAAAAACTGTTCGGGAACAAATAAATGCTGACCGCCACCTTTGACAACTACCGGTTTGTTCTGACCGGCGCTGCCGCGACGAGTTCTCCTTATTCTCGGGTCAACATCAACGACTCTGACGGGACGATGACCGTGGAGGACAATAACTCACCCAGCACGCGGGTCCCTGTTTTCGGCCTATCAAACAGCGTGGCAGTGTCGTTCGACGTCAGTGGTCTGACCGGCACGGGAGCAACAATTTTCAGCGCGAATAATGCCCGGGTGACGATCACCGGATCCAATCAGAACGACTACATTGCCAGGTTCGACAACAATTACAGCAATGACTACATCACCGGGGGATTGGGCAACGACACCATCAGCGCCGGAAGCGGGAACGACGTGTTTGGTGGAGGTCAGGGCAACGACAGCCTCGACGGCGGGGCGGGCAATGATTTCATCTACGGAGGTACCGGCAGCGACCAGATCGACGGTGGCGAAGGTTTCGACACGCTGGTCCTTCGCGGCTCGCGGGCGGACTACGACCTGTCGATAAACGACGGCAGCTACGTGCTGACCTACCTGCGCGGCGGTCTCGACGGGGTCAACACGTTCGCCAACGTTGAACGCCTCAGTTTTGCCGATCAGGTCATGGACCCTGACTGGTTCTTCGCCTAATGTTCGCTATGAAGCGATTTTCGATCGCAGTGCTCTTCCTTCGATACGTACTGTGCCAATAGAAAACTGGCCAGCCCTATCGAATGGAAGCCCCGTCCCCTACTCATCCGCAGTCGCCGCCCCGACCGTCCCCCCAACGACCGCCCCCGCCGGACCCCCGACCACGGCGCCCGCAAGTCCGCCCGTCGCGGCGCGGCCCGTGGCCGTGCTGCCGCAGGCCGAGATCGCGAGGAGCGCGCCGATGGCGACGGTGTGAACGACAAGTTTCATCTCGAAAATCCTCCGGAACCGGCGGCACGTCCGCCCATGTCATCTTGACGCGCGGGCAGGGAAATCGGTTCCGGCGGCAGGCGTAGGGTGCGTGCTCGTCACGCACCGATGCGATGGGGGAACGGTGCGTGGCAAGCACGCACCCTACGCATCGCCCACATTCCCGCGCAGCTCCTTCACCTCGCCCCGCCGCTTCTTCGCGTCCACCCGCTTGCGCTTCTGGTTGAGCGACACTTTCGTGCGCACCCGTGGCTTCGGCTTTACCGCCGCCGCGCGCACCAGATCCGCCAGCCGCTCCCGCGCCAGC
>JBBQDX010000334.1:0-4275 GCA_038320125.1 Rhodobacterales bacterium
TTCGCGAGGTCGTCCGTCGGATCCTTTTCGCCCGGTTTGCCCGGAGGCTGTGGCGGATCGCGAACTGGCGCAGGCAATCCTCCGTCCTGCCGATCACGCCGACCGATGGCGCGTTGGATTACGAAAGATCCCCGGCGGGACCGCTCGCAGCGCGGGGTCCGGCCCACGTCAACCGGATCGGCCATGGCCTGACCCGGCAGAGGATTAAGAAGTCACGGATTGCGGCCTCCTTAGCAGCCTGCGAGACCCCTTCGTGCGGCGAAAAGAGATCCGCGCGGTCGCCTCGGACGGCCCAGACGGGGCGCTCCGGGGCTAGCCGAAGACACGCCCCAGAGCCGCATCCACGGCCGAAACGATCTGGTCGATGTCATCCTTCTTCGCGATCAGGGCGGGCGAGAAGCAGAGCGTGTTGTTGTAGCCCGGCACCGAGCGGTTGGTCGCACCGATGATGACGCCCGCGGCCATGCAGTCGGCGACGACGGCCTGCACCATCTTCTCGTCGGCGGGCTCCTTCGTCGTGCGGTCCGCCACCAGCTCCGCGCCGAGAAAGAGGCCCTTGCCGCGGGCCTCGCCGATGACCGCGTGCCGCTCCTGGAGGGCGCGCAGCGCGTCGAGCATGTAATCGCCCATGGCGACGGTATTCGACAGCAGATCCTCGTCCTCGATGATCCGCATGTTGGCGAGCGCCGCCGCGGGGCCGGCCGTGCAGCCGCCGAAGGTGGAGATGTCGCGGAAGTAGTGCAGCGGGTCCGAGGGGTCGTCCTTGAACATCTCGAACACCTTCTCGGAGGTTACGCAGCAGGAGATCGCCGCGTAGCCGGAGGCGACGCCCTTTGCCATGGTGACGAAATCGGGCTTCACGCCGTAGTGCTGATAGCCGAACCAGGTGCCGGTGCGGCCCACGCCGCAGACGACCTCGTCGATGTGCAGCAGGATGTCGTATGTCTCGCAGATCTCCTGGACCCGCTCCCAGTAGCCGCGTGGCGGCACGATGACGCCGCCGCCCGCCGTCACCGGCTCGAGGCAGAGCGCGCCCACGGTGTCGGGGCCTTCGCGCAGGATCACCTCCTCGATGGCGTTGGCGGCGCGCAGGCCGTAGTCCTCGCCGTCCCATCCCTGCTCGTGGGCGCGGTATTCGAGGCAGTGCGGCACCTCGACAAAGCCCGGCGTGTAGGGGCCGTATTGCGCGTTTCGCTCCTGCTGGCCGCCCGCCGAGAGGCAGGCGATGGTGGTCCCGTGGTAGTCGCGGTGGCGGTAGAGGATCTTGCCCTTCCTGCCGCCATGGTGGCGGGCGGAGATCTGGCGGACCATCTTGAACGCCTTCTCGTTCGCCTCCGACCCCGAGTTCGCGTAGTAGAGCCGCGTCAGCCCGGGCATCTTCGTCATCAGCTTTTCGGCAAAGAGCGAGCCAGGGATCGAGCCCGCGGACTGGGCGAAGTAGTTCATCTTGACGAGCTGGTCGCGGACCGCATCGGCGATCTCGGTGCGCCCGTAGCCCACGTTCACCGTCCAGACGCCGCCGGAGACGGCATCGAGGTGCTCCTTGCCCTTCTGGTCCCAGACGCGCATCCCCTTGCCCTCGACGATGATGCGCGGATCGTTCGTCTCCAGTGGCTTGTGCGGCAGCAGGTGGTGCCAGACGTGGGCGCGGTCGGCCTCGACGATGGCGGTCATGTCGTTGGGGGTCAGGTTGTCCATGGGGATGCTCCTCCCGAAGCTGGGCGACGGCCCGCCGGGGGCATCGCGGCAGATGTGTCCTGTATATCACAAGCGCACGGAAACCGGGCGACCGATAGGGCCAGTGCAGGTGCGACACTAGGTCCAATCGCACGCGTCGGTTGTGTCACGCCACGCGGCGCTTCTAGGCTGGCTCTGTATCGGCATCTCCGGTTCTGATACGAATCCGGGAAACCCGGCAAACGGGAACGGACGACCGGAATGGCCGCGGGACAGGGGGATCGGATGACAGGACTTTCCATCGAGAACGTCTCGATGCGCTTCGATCTGCCCAACGGCAGCTTCGTCCAGGCGCTCAAGGGCGTCTCGCTCGAGCTGCAGGACGGCGAGCTGCTGTCGGTGCTGGGCCCCTCGGGCTGCGGCAAGACCACGCTCCTCAACATCGTCGCGGGCTTCCTCGCCCCCACGGACGGGCAGATCGTGCTCAACGGCAAGAAGGTGCGCGGGCCCTCGAAAGAGCGCGGCATGGTGTTCCAGCAGGGCGCCCTCTTCGAGTGGATGTCGGTGCGCGACAACGTCGAGTTCGGACCGCGGATGAAGGGCATGAAAGCCTCGCAGCGGCGCGAGAAGTCGGACCATCTGCTCGACATCACCGGCCTGCGCGATTTCAAGGACAAGGCGATCTACGAGCTGTCGGGGGGGATGCAGCAACGCGTGGCGCTGGCCCGATGTCTCGCCAACGAGCCGGAGGTGATCCTGATGGACGAGCCGCTCGGCGCGCTGGACGCGCTCACCCGCGAAAAGATGCAGGGGCTGGTCCTCAAGCTCTGGAAGGAGACCGGCAAGACCATCATCCTCATCACCCATTCGGTCGAGGAAGCGCTCTTGCTGGGCGAGCGGCTTCTCGTGATGGCGCCGCGGCCCGGGCGGATCCACCGCGAATACAACCTGCCCTTCGCCGAGATGGGCGTGAACGCCGACCTTCGCGAGGTGAAGAAGCACCCTGATTTCGCGAAGACGCGCGAGGAGATCCTGACGATGATCTGGGAGATGGAGGAAGAGATCATGGGGCGTCCCGAAACCCGGACGGAGACCGCCTGACATGACCGCATTGATCCTCCTCGCGCTTTACGTGGCCCTCTTCGTCGCCGCGATGCTGCTCGTCGGCTTCGCCACCCGCAACCAGAAGCCGCGCGACTTCACCGCCCTCAAGACCGTCACCTTCGGCGACGAGAGCGCGGTGCGGCCAAATCGCTACGCCTCCATCATCTCGGTCCTGGTCATCTTCCTGCTCTGGGGGGCCTTCACCGGCTCGCGGTTCGCACCGGTCCATGTGCCGGGGCCGTTCATCGGCGACACCTCCTTCACCTATACCGCGCGCAATGCCGCCGGGGAGATGGACGACGCCACCGTCTCGCTCGCGGTCTTCGATGCGGGGGCACCCGTCGGCGCGCCGCAGGTCGAGGAGGGGGACGGCTTCGCCAGGAACGACGCGGGCGCGGTGCAGGCCTATCGAACCGAGTTGATCCGCGCCACCGACAATGACGGCGAAGGCGTGGAGGTGGTGGCGATCGACGGTGCCCCGGTGGCGCCGGGGGCGACGGTCGCCATCGCCAACGGCACGGTGAGCCTGACGTCGCGCGGCTCGCTCAACGTGGAGCCGGCAAAGGGCCTGCAGATGGAGGACATCTGGCTGCCCGCCCCGGAGGAGGTCGTCGCGGCCTTCCTCGACATCGCGCAGAACGGCTACCAGAACTTCGGGCTCGAGGAGCACCTCGGCTGGTCGCTGCTGCGGGTGATCGTGGGCTTCGTGCTGGGCTCGGTCGTCGGCATCCCGCTGGGGTATGCCATGGGTCTCTCGGGCTGGTTCCGCGGCTGGTTCGACCCGATCGTGGAGTTCATGCGACCGGTGCCGCCGCTGGCGCTCATCCCGCTCGTCATCATCTGGTTCGGCATCTGGGAGAGCGGCAAGATCGTGCTGCTGTTCCTCGCCGCCCTCTGGATCATGGCGATCGCGGCGCGGGCGGGCGTGTCGGGCGTCAACATCACCAAGGTCCATGCGGCCTATTCGCTGGGCGCCTCGAAGTTCCAGATCCTGCGGCACGTCATCATCCCGAACTCCCTGCCCGAGATCTTCACCGGCGCGCGGGTCGCGATGGGCGTGTGCTGGGGCACGGTGGTCGCGGCCGAGCTCGTGGCGGCGCAGAAGGGGGCGGGCATGATGATCATCGCGGCCTCGAAGTTCCAGCTCACGCAGATCGTCATCATGGGCATCATCCTGATCGGACTGATCGGCTACAGCATCGACATCCTGATGCGGAAGGCCGAGGCCTGGCTCGTCCCGTGGAAAGGGCGAAGCTAGACCGTGCCGCCGTGCCACAGGTCCTCGGCCCAGAGGACCGCGGCAAAGACGACGACGCCGGCGAGGAGGGCCAGGAACCGGCTCTCCCGCTGCGACGGAAGCTCTTCCTTCAGGACGTTGAGGATGACCCCTCCGCCCAGCATCGCGGTGACGGTCACCACCCAGATCTCGGGCACCTCGACCGCCGCCCCGACCGCCCAGCCGGAGAGCAGCGCCGCGGCCAGCACCCAGCGGGC
>JBBQDX010000335.1:0-4247 GCA_038320125.1 Rhodobacterales bacterium
CAGAGCTCTTTTGAACCTCTCGAACCGCGGCCCCGGCCGGAAGCACATCCTGTAGAGAAGGAATACGATGGCACAGAAAGCCGGATAGCAGAAAATGAGGAAGATCATGAACATGTCGTCGCTCCAGTCTGAAATAGACGTAGAAGCGACCATGAGGACGGAAAAACGGCCCGCCGTCCGATCGGCGGGCCGTCAACAGCTACCGGCAAGGGGCTGGGGCCCGGGGTGGGCCCCCGATTCCGCCTTGCAGGTTTCAGCCCTCGGGCATCAACACCGTATCGATGACGTGGATCACGCCGTTCGACGCCGCGATATCGGGTGTCGTGACCGTGGCACCGTTGACGGTCACGCCGCCCTCGGTCGCGATGGTAAGCGTGCCGCCGTTGACGGCCGTCGTCTCCATCCCGTCGGTCAGGTCGCCGGACATCACGGCCCCCTCGACGACGTGGTAGGTGAGCAGATCGACGAGCTGGTCCTGGTTCTCCGGCATCAGCAGCGTGTCCACCGTGCCCTCCGGCAACGCCGCGAATGCCTCGTCCGTCGGCGCGAAGACGGTGAGCGGGCCTTCGCCCTTCAGCGTCTCGACGAGCCCGGCGGCCTCGGCGGCGGCGAGCAGCGTCGTGAAGTTGCCCGCTTCGGTGGCGGTGTCGACGATGTCCATGTCCTGTGCAAATGCGGCACCGGAGAAGGCGGTGGTCGCGGCAAGGGCGATAAAGGTTCTGCGGATCATTATGAACTCCCGTTATCTTCAGTTTGGGCGGCAAGACTGCCACCGGTCATCCCGAGTTAGACCCGGCCGCACGAATGGAAAGGCAGAAAATTTCCGCTCATGCGACGCGATGACGCTTTGTCTTTTGCACGCTTTGCGACGTCCCTTAAGCCTGTTTCCACCAAGTCGGCAGTTGCTGCCCGAGGAGTTCGGCCGAGGCTTATCCCGAGCCGGCGCTGCGATACTTCTATGACGATCCGCAGTCCCGCGGCATGCCCACGGAACTGGCGGTGGACCATCACGCGAACGTGACGCTGGCAGCGCCGACGAGCGCACCATATCGCCGCCCTATCCGATCAGAACCCCGGTCACGACGAGCATCAGCCCGAGCGCCGAGGTTGCCAGGGCCGCGAGGTTGAGCGCGACGAGCCGGCGCAACCGCGCCTCCATCGCCGCGCCTTCCAGCCCCGCCGAACGCGCCCGCGCCGCGACCACGATGCAGCCGACGAGCCCCGCGAGCCCGAGTACGGTCGCTGCCGCACCGATCCAGACCAAGGCCGCCATCGCGTCTCCCCTTCCGTTGCATCGCCCCCGACCCGGCGCTACCGAAGGCGCTCAACCCCGACAAGAGGAGCAGGGACAAATGGCAGAGCTGAAAATCGTCGCGGACGGGTCCGGCAGCGGACCCGCGGATACCTACAGCGTGACGGCCGACGAGTTGCGCCAGTTCATCGAGCGCGTCGAGCGGCTGGAACAGGAGAAGAACGACATCGCCGAGCAGGTCAAGGAGGTCATGGCGGAGGCCAAGGGCCGGGGCTACGACACCAAGGTGATGCGCAAGGTCATCGCCCTGCGAAAGCGGAAACCCGACGATATCGCCGAGGAGGAAGCGGTGCTGGAAATGTACAAGGAAGCGCTGGGCATGACCTGAGGGCGCCGGCTTTTCGGAAGGCGCGTCGACCCCGCCGCAGTGCGCCTTGGCATGGGGCCTATTACAGGGGCGCGGCGGCGTCTGGCAGTCGTAAAGCTTTCGGCCGCAGGCTTCGCGAGCGTTGCGGGGGGGGCGGCGGCTTGGCCGCGCTGGACAGGCAACCGGCGATGGACTAGCGACCGGTCCCATGTCCGACGAAATCGCTCAGGTCACGGCGCGGCGCCCGGCGTGGCGCTCGAAGGGGGCCGCGATGCGACGCCTCGATCCCTGGTCGTCGGGGGCCCTGATCATCGCGGCCCTCGTCCTGGTGCCCATCGGGGCGGTGTTCTGGCTCGCGGCGTTTCCGGCCGAGAACATCTGGCCGCATATGGTCGCCACCGTCCTGCCGCGATACCTGCGCAACACGCTGATCCTGATGACGGGCGTCGGCATCTTCGCGGCCGTGACAGGCACGGCGACCGCCTGGCTGGTGGCGATGCACGCTTTTCCCGGGCGCCGCTTTCTCGCCTCGGCACTCCTCATGCCGCTGGCGGTTCCCGCCTATGTCGGGGCCTACGCGCTGGTCGATTTCCTCGACTACGCCGGGCCGCTTCAGGTGGCCCTGCGGGCCGCCTTCGGGTGGACCACGGCGGCCGAATACGCCTTCCCGACCGTCCGCTCGATGCCCTTCGCCATCCTGGTCATCGGCCTGTCGCTCTATCCCTACGTGTACCTTCTCGCCCGCGCCGGCTTTCGCGAGCAGTCGGGCGCGGGGTTCGAGGTCGCGCGCGCGCTGGGCGCTGGCCCCTGGTCGCTCTTCCTGCGCGTCGGCCTGCCGTTGGCGCGGCCGGCCATCGCGGCCGGAACGGCGGTGGCGATGATGGAAGCCGTGAACGACTTCGGCACCGTCGACTTCTTCGGCGTGCAGACGCTCACGACCGGCATCTTCTCGGTCTGGCTGCAGGGCGGCAACGCCGGTGGGGCGGCGCAGCTCGCTTGCACCGTCCTCGTGCTCATCGCGGCCCTCGTCTGGATCGAGCGCCGGTCCCGCGCCCGGCGTCGCTTCTGGCAGGCGGCACGCTCGCAGCGGCCGGTCCCGCGCACGCGACTGCACGGCTGGCGCGGGGGGGCGGCGGCGGCGGTCTGCGCGGTCCCGGTCCTGCTGGGGTTCTTCTTTCCCGCGGGCGTCATGGCCTGGCATGCCATCGTCGCCGCGGACGGCTGGCTCGCTCCTGGCCTCGTGCGCGCCATCTTCAACACCCTGAGCGTCTCCGGGACGGCGGCGGTCGTCACCGTCAGCCTCGCGCTCTTCATGACCTACGGGGTCCGGATGGCGGGCCGCAGCCTGCCGCGCCTCCTGCTCCCGATCACGACGGTGGGCTACGCGGCCCCCGGGGCGGTGCTTGGCCTCGGGGTCCTGATCCCGATGGCGGCGCTCGACAATCGCGTGGCGGACGGCGTGCTGGCGCTGACCGGGTGGGACCCGGGCCTGATCGTGACGGGAAGTTCGGCCGCGCTGGTCTACGCCTATGTCGTGCGGTTCTTCGCGATCGGGCAGGGGGCGGCGGACGCGGCGCTCGGGCGCATCCCGCCGTCGCTGCCGATGGCGGCGCGGTCGCTGGGGCGCGGCCCGTTCGGCGTGCTGCGGGCGGTTCACTTGCCGCTGATGCGCGGCTCGGTGGCGATGGCGTTGCTGCTGGTGTTCGTGGATGCCGTCAAGGAACTGCCCGCCACGCTGCTTCTGCGCCCCTTCGGCTTCGACACGCTGGCGACCCGCGTTCAGGACCAGGCCTCGCTCGAGAAGCTTTCGCAGGCTGCTCCGGCGGCGCTCGTCATCACGGCCGTCGGCCTCGCCGCCGTCCTCTTGCTCGCCCGCGCCGACGCCGCTAGAGACGGGAACGCGCCCCTATAGCTCAGCTGGTAGAGCAACTGATTTGTAATCAGTAGGTCCGCGGTTCGAGTCCGTGTGGGGGCACCAAATAACCAAATAATTTCAGATACTTATAACCGAACAATTTATGTTGGGATATATGTAGACCCTGTTGTGTGTGTGACAGTGTGTGTGGGGGTATTTCCGGTGTGATTTCAGTGTGCTGGAACACCGTCAAAGCGGATGCTCTAGCCAAGACCCTGAGAGAACGACGTTGGAGGCAAAGTATCGCAGCCGAAGCTCGGCCATCAGGTCGGCAGCTTGATGATCGGCCAGCCCACAACCAACGGATGTCGGGATGAATAGGGTCTCTGGCGTCGCTGCGGCTTGGGGGCAATCTCGTCGCTGGAAGCCTGGAAGCTTCCGAGCCTCCCATCTGGCCTCGTCGGGAAGGACGTTCGGGTCAATCTTCGGTCGCGGCCGATCTGCCGCTTCCGGTCTTCCGGACCCTGCGCGGGGTCGAAATCGTGGTGCGCGAGGCGGCTGGGCTGCCGGGGAAAAGTCAGGCGCAGCGATGACTTGCGGTGCATCCCAAGAGGACCATCGTCCTTGGCAAGACACCGGGCGGTCGGAGGCCGAGGGAGATGCGCGCGTGCGGCTCTCCACCGATGGGGCAGGTTCCCGGCACGACCCTGCACTCTCGCCGGAATGGCCCGATGGAGGAAGCCCCCGAGGTGATCGGAGCCGTCACGGTGGGC
>JBBQDX010000336.1:0-4219 GCA_038320125.1 Rhodobacterales bacterium
TTCGCGGGCGACGGCGAGATGGAGGTCGCCTGCGACTGTCTCGACGTGACGCTACGCGACGTGACCCGGCCGCACGGCGCGGTCGCGGGGCGTCTGCCCGACCATGGGGCGTAAGGCCGGGGCGTCGCGTCAGATTGTGCAGACGACCTGACGTGCCGGCATGGCCCTGAGGCATGGAATGGTCAGGGGCTCACGGTCGCGGCTGCCGACCCCCTTGTCGTTCGGACAGGTCTCCATCGGATATTTGCCGCCTTTCGGCATTGGGCTCCGGATGGCACATTTGTGGAGGGGGCGCTTCTGCATTCTCCGAAATCCCTTTCCTCGAGCGCAACCCTGGCCACATCGGCACCGGCATCCTCCGCAAGCAACGGCCACCGCCGCAGTCTGGCCGGGGTGCATCGCGGGCAAGGCGAGGATCGCCGTGACGGCCTCCAACGGGAGGTCGGGACAGGTGCGGCAGAGGCGACGGCGGCTTGAGCGTCGGCGGATGCGCCGATAGGCGTGGCACGGGCCCGATTGCGGTCGCCGGGATCGACTCACGACCGAGAAAGAGAGCGAGCGATGCCGATTTTCCTCGACAGTGCGGCGCCGGGTTTCGACGCCCGGTTCGCTGCCTTGCTGACCATGAAGCGCGAGGATGCGCCGGATGTGGACGCGGCCGTCGCCACCATCATCGCCGACGTGCGCCAGCGGGGGGATGCGGCGGTCCGCGCGTTGACGGCGACATACGACCGGCTGGATCTGACCTGGATCTCGATGCGGATCTCGGGCGAGGAAATTGCCGACCATGCGGCCCGCGTCCCGGCGGAAGAGCGCGCGGCCCTCGAGATCGCGGCGGCGCGCATCCGGGCCTATCACCTGCGGCAGCTACCCGAGGATGCAAGCTGGACCGACGAGACCGGGGCGACGCTCGGCTGGCGGTGGAGTCCGGTGGATGCGGCGGGGCTCTATGTTCCCGGCGGGCTCGCGTCCTATCCCTCGTCGGTTCTCATGAACGCCATCCCGGCCCGCGTTGCGGGGGTCGGGCGGCTGGTGGTCTGCGTGCCGACGCCGGATGGCGTGGTGAACCCGCTGGTGATGCTGGCCGCGCAGGTCTCGGGGGTGAACGAGGTCTACCGCATTGGCGGCGCGCAAGCGATCGCGGCGATGGCCTATGGCACCGAGACCATCGCGCCGGTGGACAAGATCACCGGGCCGGGCAACGCCTATGTCGCCGCCGCCAAACGGCGCGTCTTCGGGCACGTAGGCATCGACATGATCGCCGGGCCATCGGAGATCCTGGTGATCGCCGACCGCGACAACGACCCGGACTGGATCGCCCTCGACCTGCTGTCCCAGGCGGAGCATGACGCGAGCGCCCAGTCGATCCTGATCACGGACGACGCCGCCTTCGGTCGGGCGGTCGCGGCGGCGGTGGGCGCGCGGCTCCAGACCATCGAGCGCCGCGCCATCGCGGGGGCGTCGTGGCGCGATTTCGGGGCGGTGGTGGTGGTGCGCGATCTGGCCGAGGCCGCGACGCTGTCGAACCGCCTTGCGCCGGAACATCTGGAACTGGCGGTTGCCGATCCGGACGCGCTGGCCGCCCGGATCACCCACGCCGGCGCGATCTTTCTCGGCGCGTGGACGCCGGAGGCCATCGGCGACTATGTCGGCGGACCGAACCACGTGCTGCCGACGGCGCGGTCGGCGCGGTTTTCCTCGGGCCTGTCGGTGCTCGACTTCCTCAAGCGGACGACGCTGGCGCGGATGACCCCCGAGAGCCTGCGCGCCATCGGCCCGGCGGCGGTGCGGCTGGCGACGTCCGAGTCGCTGGAAGCGCATGGGCTGAGCGTGCAGGCGCGGCTGGACGCGTTGAACCGATGAGCCGGGGGCGCTCGCTGGAGCTCTATTTCGTGGACGGGACGCCGGACGGCATCCTGACGGCGGAGGTCTTCGGCTGGACCGGGCACGTCTTGCGCATTCCACGCCTGCAACTAGCCGAGGCGCTGAAGCGGCCGGAGGCGCTGCATACCGGGGCTTACATCCTTCTGGGCGAGCTGAATGATCGGCAGAGGGCCTATATCGGAGAGGCGGAGCGGGTTGCCAGGCGCATCAAGGATCACGATACCGGCAAGGACTGGTGGCGGGAGGTGCTGATCCTGACGACGTCGGGGGACCATCTGCACAAGGCGCATGTCCGCTATCTGGAGGCCCGTCTCGTGAAGATCGCGCGGGAGGCGGGCAATGTCGATCTCGATAATAGCAACGACCCGATCCCGGCCTCGCTGACGGAAGCGCAGCAAGCGAACATGGAGGAGTTTCTCGACACCCTACAGATGGTGCTGCCGGCGCTCGGGGTCGGGCTGTTGCAGACGGGGCGGCGGAATGCGCCGCTGCCCCTCGTTGCCGACATGCTCGAAACGTCTTTCATTCTGACCTCTGCCAAGACAAGCACCAAAGCCGGGGCGAGGCTCGAAGGGTCCGACTTCATCGTGCGTGCCGGCAGCGGCGCGCGTCCCGAATGGGTCGGTGGCGCGGGACATGCGGCCGGCTATCGAGGTTTGCGGGCGAAGCTCATTTCGGACGGTGTGTTGCGTCAGGCGGAAGGAAATCACATCTTTACGCAGGATTTCGCGTGTGCCTCGCCGTCGGCTGCGGCGGCAGTCATCCTCGGGCGATCCGCCAATGGTCGAACCGAGTGGCGCGAGGAGACTTCGGGGCGCTCGTTCAGTGAATGGGAGACCGAACAGTTGAAGGATCTTCCCATATGACGGCCCGCATCGCGAATATTCGCATCGACGACCGCAACCTGGCCGTGCCGACGCCGGAGATCGAGCAGGAGCGGGCCGTCGCCATCTTCGACCTGCTGGAACAGAACTCCTTTGCGCTGTCGGTCGAGGGGGCGCCGGACGGGCCCTACGATCTGGCGCTCGCGATCCGGGAGCGGCGGCTGGTGTTCGACGTCACGACCGATGCGGGACGCGCGGGGGCATTCCACCTCTCGCTCGGGCCTTTCAGGCAGGTGGTGAAGGACTACTGGCAGATCTGCGAGGCCTATTTCGACGCGGTCAAGAAGCTGCCCCCCAGCCAGATCGAGGCCATCGACATGGCCCGGCGCGGCATCCACAACGAGGGTGCGCGCATCCTGCAGGAGCGGCTGGAGGGAAAGGCGGAGGTCGATACCGATACCTCGCGGCGGCTCTTCACGCTCATCTGCGTCCTGCATTTCGGGGCCTGAGATGGCGGCGTCGCCCCCGAGCGGACCGCAATCGGTGCTGTTCTGCTGCGACCACAACGCGGTCCGCTCGCCCATGGCCGAGGGGATGATGAAACAGATGCACGGCAAGTCGATCTACGTGCAGTCGGCGGGTGTCGAGAACGATCTGGAGGTCGACGGTTTCGCCATCGCGGTCTGCAAGGAGATCGGGGTGGAGCTGTCGCGCCACCGGACCCGCAGCTTCGACGAGATGAAGGAACTGGGCGACGATCTGGAGCAATTCGACCTTATCGTCGCGCTGTCGCCCGCGTCGGAGCGCCTGGCGCTGGAGCTTGCGCGCCTTGCCCATGTGGCGGTGGAATACTGGCCCATCATGGATCCGTCCGGCGTGAGCGAAGGGCGCGAGCACAAGCTGCGCAGCTATCGGATCACGCGCGATCAGATCGTGGCACGGCTGCGGGAGCGGTTCGGATAGGCCGGGCCGGCTGGCAAATCTTCGAGGATAATCGCCGAACGGATAAAGGCCGCCCCGTATAGGGACGGCCATGTCGCAATGCCCGGAGCTTACTCAGCAGCAGGCATCGCCTCCAACTCCTCCCTCGATGCGTCGATGTAGACGCGCATGTCGCCGTCGTTCGACTGAAGAACCGAGAGGCGCTCGAAGGGCAGGAGGACGTTCTTGACGCCGAGACCCAGGAAGCCGCCGATTTCGACCATGACCTCGGTGACCGAGCCATCCGCACCGAGGACGAGGTCACCGATCTCGCCGATGTCCTCGTCATTGACGCCATAGAGGTTGGAGCCGACGAGCGTATCGACTTGGTAGTCGCCAATCTGGGCAAGGTTGTACCCCTCCCGCTCGACCGCTGAACCGCCAAGTTCGACCGGGGCGGTCGTCTCGACCGTGTCCGTCTCCGCAGTTGCGGTGTCGACACCCTCGGTAGCGGGTTCATCCGTCGCCGTCTCCTCGGTAGCCGTCTCCTCGGTGGCCGTCTCCTCGGTGGTCGCCTGATCCGCGCCCGT
>JBBQDX010000337.1:0-4184 GCA_038320125.1 Rhodobacterales bacterium
CGGCGGCTGTCGGATCGGCGACGGGACCCTGGAATGGACGGTTGGCCCTGCGCTCGGTCAGAAGCATGCGGCTCCGAAGATTGCGAAACCGCTTGACCTCGGCCATTCATCGGCACGACCCGCTTTGCGACGGATCACGACCCTTTCGACCCCTGCCTTGCGACGCCGCAGAGAAGAGATCAGAACACCCTCCCGCCTGGAAGGGTGTTCTCGTTCCCGCGCATCGACGTTTCAGATCGCGATCACGTCCAACGGTGGAAAGCCATTGAAGCAGACCGAGGAGTAGGTCGATGTATAGGCACCGCAGTTGCGGATGATGATTTTGTCGCCGGCCTTCAACGACAGCGGCAGTTGCACCGGGCGCTTTTCGTAAAGCACGTCGGCGCTGTCGCAGGACGGACCGGCCAGAACGCAAGGTCCGGTTTCCTCGCCATCGTGCGGCGTCAAAAACTGGTAGCGAATCGCTTCGCCCTCGGTCTCGGCAAGCCCCGAAAACCGACCGATGTCGAGATAGACCCAGCGGTGCATGTCGTTCTCGGATTTCCGCGAAGCCAGAACGACCTCCGCCGCGATGGCCCCGGCCTCCGCGACGAGACCGCGTCCGGGCTCGGCCATCAGCTGCGGCACCTCGCCGAAGCGCTCGGCGATCAAGTCCATGACACCCGCCGCATAGACCGTCGGATGCTGGATGTCCTCGCCGTAGAAGGCCGGGAAACCGCCGCCCATGTTGAGGAGCTGCAGGTCGAACCCCTCCTCGATGGCGCGGTGCCAGATGGCCGCGACCTGATCGAGCGTGCCGATCCACATGCGCGATTGCCGTGTCTGCGAGCCGACGTGAAACGACAGGCCGAAGGGCACAAGGCCGAGCGCGCGGGTCCGCTCCAGCAGCGTCAGCACCTTGTCGGAGGCGCAGCCGAACTTGCGCGACAACGGCCAGTCCGCCTCGGGATTGTCCACGATGACGCGGATGTAGACGCGGACTCCCGGAGCGTTCTCGGCGATCTTCTCCAGCTCCTCCTCGGCATCGGCCGCAAACAACGTCACGCCGGCATTGTAGGCAAACCGGATGTCCGACGACTTCTTGATGGTGTTGCCAAAGGATACGTGGTCGACGTCCGCGCCCTGCCCTAGCACGAGCTCGATCTCGCCGCGCGACGCCGCGTCGAAACCCGATCCCAGCGCCACGAGACGCTCCAGGATCGCCGGGTGCGGATTGGCCTTCACCGCGTAATGAATGTCCGCGCCGCCCTTTCCGGTCCGCAAACCAGACGCAAGAGCGTGAAATTGCCGCTCCACCGCATCGACGTCGACGACGAGGGTCGGATGTGCAAAATCGTTCGCCGCGATGAAAGCCTCGACGCGCGAGGTGGCATGCGGCGAATTACGGCCAAGGCCGGTTACAGCGTTCATGGTCATCTCCGATCAGACCCGGCCGTTCCGGATCAACCCGGCAAAGACCGCTCACTTCCAAGGGAGACGTTACCGTCGCTACGTAACCGTGCTTTTCAGCCGTGCCAGAGGCGCGTGCGTTGGCGTCTATGCGGTGCCATCTGGGGCCAAACGCGATTCGGGTCAAGATCCCGATATCGCCACGTTGAAATATTCCTCGGGGCAATCCGCCCGCCGACCCTTAGAGCCGGAACCAAGTCCCGATCCCGGTCGTTCAAGGGTCATAAATCGAACAAGAGGATAAAGCATGACCATCTCCATCAAGCTGCTGACCGCCGTATCGCTCGCTGCCTTTGTGGCGGCCTGTCAGGCCGGCGGAAACGATCGCGTAGACACGATCGGCGAGATCGAGGCAACCACGGACAGCACCATTCAGGGCCAGACTGTGCCCGGTCCGGGAGGCACTCAGGTCCAGCCCTGATTTCCACTCGGTTGACCTGTTGCCACAGGTGATGGCGTCAATCTACCTGCGCCCCAATGCAGACATTGCAGTCAATGCATTGTCGGTGAGGGCGAAACCGCAGCATGGCAGTAGAGAGATAAAGTGAGAGCTGCCATAGGTTTCGTGGTAAGCGGCCAGCAGTTGCCCCACTACCGCTATCATGTCGCAGGCCGCGACGCGCCGACGCGTATTCCTGATCATTCGGTATCGCACACGTCGCCTTGAATCTCGTTCGCTCGGCGGCGTTTCGCATGGGATAAGCCAATCCGCTTGACTTGTGTCACCAATAATCTTGATTGTCAGCGCAATGAGTTGGTGCGCAGGCCACACGGGCGTGGCCGGAGTCCGTCGATGCCTTGGGTCGGCGGATGTCTTCCGATCGACACAAAGACAATTCGGTTACTCGACGGTGGATCAGACGCTGGAATGCGCTATCCCGGCCTGTTCATCGATCCGCACGACCAATGCGATCACTCGGCCAGACGGCTAAAGTGCTTTACGTCGACAGTCGCACGCCGGGAAGAGGACTGGAGCGGGCGGCGGGAATCGAACCCGCATCATCAGCTTGGAAGGCTGAGGTCTTACCATTACACAACGCCCGCGCGCTGCCTGGAAGCCGAGTATCCCTGTCGGGCCGGCGGATGCAAGAGGGTCAGGCTCAAGGTGTTTCGGTATCGACGGTGCCCAAAGCGGCGCGACCATGGCCTCCACCGCCCCGCCCATCCGGTCGCTGCTGGCCTGTGCAGACCCCCACCGACAGGATCGCCAGCTTTTCCCCTCCGAACGCTCCGGAGGTGATTCCCAGTCGGCAACAGGTTGATGACCTCAAGGATACCAAGGCCGACAATCCGAAACGCCACTCTGCCGCCCCGGCAATCCAGGGTCTGCCAGGGACGGGGAGCAGGCGCGGGTGGATGACCATGATGGTATATCAGACCATGACGGACACGCTCGCCTCGGCCCCGAAGCTGCGATGGAGGCGGGCGGCACCGGCGCCCCTTCCAGAGCCCGAAACGTCGCTCCGGTAATTCAAGCTGCGACGGCGCCGGCCGTGTCCGAAACGAAGGCGGAGAGTCCGGTATCCGGCTCCGCGCCGCCCGATCCCGGCTCCGCCAGCCTGCCGCCCATCGGCTCCGGCGCGAGCACAATCGCCGCCGCAACTCGGCCGGATGTTGAACCCCGCGCAGCCGGCCTGTAGACCGCGACCGAACGAACCGGAGGCGCCATGTCCATCGACCGCGAAACCGCCCGCCGCGTGGCGAAGCTCGCCCGGATCGCCGTGCCCGACGACCGCCTCGACGCACTTGCCGGCGAGTTCAACGCCATCCTGGGGTTCATCGAACAGTTGCAGGAAGTCGATGTCGACGGGGTCGAACCGATGGTCTCCGTCACGCCCATGCGCCTCGCCCGCCGCGACGATGTGGTGACCGATGGCAATCAGGCGAAGGCCGTTCTGGCCAATGCCCCCGATGCGCGCGAGGGGTTCTTCGCCGTGCCGAAGGTGATGGAATGAGCACCCTCACCGAGCTGACCATTGCCGGGGCACGCGCTGCGCTGCGGTCCGGCGAGATCTCCGCGGTCGATCTGGCGCAGGCCCATATCGAGGCAATCGAAGGGGCCGGCGCGCTCAACGCTTTCGTCCACCACACCCCCGAGATCGCGCTCGAGCAGGCCCGCGCCGCCGACGCGCGCCTCCGCGCAGGCGATGCCCCCGCGATGTGCGGCATCCCGATCGGCGTGAAGGATCTGTTCTGCACCTGCGGGGTTCCCTCCCAGGCCGGCTCGCGCATCCTCGACGGCTTCCGCCCGGAATACGAATCGACCATCACCGCGAAGCTCTTCGAGGCGGGTGCGGTCATGCTGGGCAAACTCAACATGGACGAGTTCGCCATGGGCAGCTCGAACGAGACCTCGACCTACGGGGCCGCCGTCAACCCGTGGCGCGCTGGCAATTCCGACGCGGCGCTCACGCCGGGCGGCTCCTCGGGGGGCTCCGCCGCCGCAGTCGCCGCCCGTCTCTGCCTCGCGGCGCTCGGCACCGACACCGGCGGATCGATCCGCCAGCCCGCCGCCTTCACCGGCATCACCGGTATCAAGCCGACCTACGGGCGCTGCTCCCGCTGGGGCGTCGTGGCCTTCGCCAGCAGCCTCGACCAAGCGGGACCGATGACGCGAAACGTCCGCGACGCCGCCATCTTCCTCACCGCGATGGCCGGCCACGACCCCAGGGATTCGACCTCCGCCGACATCGCCGTTCCCGACTTCGAGGCGATGTTGACCGGCGATATCCGCG
>JBBQDX010000338.1:0-4178 GCA_038320125.1 Rhodobacterales bacterium
TCCGCCATGTCGCGGTGTCGAACTACGCCGCCTGGCAGGTGATGAAAGCGCAGGCCGTCGCCGCGACCTTCGGCATTCGGATCGACATGATCCAGCCGATGTACAGCCTCGTCAAACGGCAGGCGGAGGTCGAGATCCTGCCGATGGCCGCCTCAGAAGGCATGGCCGTGGCCCCCTATTCGCCGCTCGGCGGGGGGCTCCTGTCGGGAAAGTATGCCCCCGCCGGCGAAGGCCGCCTGACCACGCCCGGCAGCGAAGGCCGCCTGACGACGCCCGGCGGCGAGGGCCGCCTGACGACGGACCCCCGCTATGCCGCCCGTTACGGCCAGGCCTGGATGCACGATGCGGCCCGCGCCCTGGCGGAGCTCGCGGCGGCGGAGGGCGTCCATCCGGCGACCCTCGCCGTCGCATGGGCCGCGTCGAATCCGGCCGTCACCGCCCCGATCGTCAGCGCGCGCAACGCCGGGCAGCTCGCCCCCTCGCTTGCCGCCGCCGAATTCGCGCTCACCGATGATCTCAGGGCCCGCCTCACCGCCCTCTCGCCCGCGCCGCCGCCCGCCACGGACCGCCTCGAGGAGGCCTGACCGCTCCGGGCCCTGCGCGCCGCGGCACGACACCGTCAGCGATCCACGGCCCTCTGCGGTCTCCCTCCGGCACGGCGGGCGACCCGATACCAAGCGCCCGCGCAGGCTCGACCGGCCGCGGAGGCGGGGCACCGTGCAGCGCGTTCCGGCCCGGAACCGCCTGCGCAACCGTGATGGCTTGAGGCTACCTCGCGCCTTGTGGCACCTTCCGCCGGTGGATCTTGATTTTCTCATCGTCGGCGGCGGCATCGCTGGCCTTTCCGCCGGGGCGGCGCTCGCCGCGCTCGGGTCCGTCGCCCTCTGGGAGGCGGAGGGGGCCTTCGGCTATCATGCTTCGGGGCGCTCCGCCGCGCTCTTCGAGGAGAGCTACGGCCTGCCTCCCGTCGTCGCCCTCAACCGCGCCTCCCGCGCGGGGCACGAGGCGGGCGGCTGGCTGTCGCCGCGGGGCATTCTGCTCATCGGCCTTGCGGGGCAGGAGGAGATCTTCGCGCGCGACCTCGCCCAGATGGCCCTCGATCCGATCGATGTCGCGGCGGCGCGTGCCCTCGTGCCGATCCTGTCGGAGGCCGTGACGCGCGCCGCCCATGACGCCGACGCCTGCGATCTCGATACCGACGCCATGCTGCAGGCCGCCCTCCGCGCGATCCGCGCGCGCGGGGCGGCGGAGACCGGACGCCGCCTCACCGCCCTCACCCGCATCCCCGGCGGCTGGCGCGCCGCGGCCGGCGACCATGCCGTCACCGCCCGCAACTTCGTGAACGCGGCCGGTCCCTGGGCCGATAGCGTCGCCGCCCTGGCCGGCGTGAGACCCCTCGGCCTCACCCCGCTGCGCCGTTCGATGGCCCGCCTGCGCGCGCCAGGCGGCCATGACGTCTCCCGCTGGCCGATGCTGCTGGGCGCGGGCGAGACGTGGTATGCCAAGCCTGACGCCGGCGCCCTCATCGTCTCGCCCGCCGAGGAGGCCGCGTCCGGGCCGGTGGACGCCTATGCCGACGACATGACGCTAGCCGAGGGCCTCGCCCGCTACCAGGAGGCCGTGACCGTGCAGGTCACGCGGCCGCTCGCGACCTGGGCCGGGCTGCGCACCGTCACGCCCGACCGCTGTCTCGCCATCGGGGCCTCCGCCGCGCCCGGGTTCTGGTGGTGCGCGGGGCAGGGGGGCTACGGGTTCCAGACCTCGCCCGCCGCCGCCGCCCTGCTCGCCGACCTCGTCGCCGACCGCCCCCCCGCCCTCGACGCCGTCACCGTCGCGGCGCTCGACCCCCGGCGCTTCGCGTGATCCGACGCATCGTCACGTCCGGGTCCGCGCCGGTCGCCGATGCCTCGGGGGCGATGACCGCGCCGGCCGCCGCCCGCAACCTCGACGCGATCCTGGCGGTGCTCCTGCCGCGCCTGCCGCGCCGGGGGCAGGTGGTCGAGATCGCCTCGGGCACCGGCCAGCACATTGCCGCCCTGGCGGCGCACCGTCCCGACCTCGCGTTCCATCCCTCCGACCCCGATCCGGCCCGCCGCGACGCCATCGACGCGCGCTGCCGGGGCCTGCCCAACGTGGCCCGGGCCCGCTACATCGACGCCTGCCGCCCCGGCTGGGCAATGGACGCGGCGGCCGACATGGTGCTCGTCGTCAACCTCTTGCACCTGATCTCGGATGCGGAACTGGCGGTCCTGCTCGACGAGGCGCAGCGGGCGCTTGCCCCGGGGGGACTCCTCGCCATCTACGGGCCCTTCCTGCGCGACGGCATCGCCACCAGCGCCGGCGACCGGGCCTTCGACGAAGACCTGCGGTCGCAGGACGCCCATATCGGGCTGAAGGACGCCGACGTGGTCGTCTCCGTGCTCACCGCCCTGTCGCTTCGGGTCGAGACCGTCGAGATGCCGGCCAACAACCTGATGCTGCTGGCGCATGCGCCCGTCGTCGCCGGGCTGCCCTAGCGCCTGAGTCGTGCGCGCAGCCCGTCGAGGACGCCGCGCGCCGCGCCGTCCCACTCGGCCACGCGCGACCGGAACAGCGTCGCCTGGCTCGCGTGGATCAACCCGTCGTCCAGCACCTTGAGGTGGTTGGCGCGCAGCGTCTCGCCGGTCGACGTGATGTCCGCGATGGCTTCGGCCGTCCGGTTGAGCACCGTCCCCTCGGTGGCCCCCTGGCTGTCGACCAGCTGATAGTCCGCCACGCCGCTCTGGCGCAGGAACTCCCGCACCAGCCGGTGATACTTCGTCGCGATCCGCAGCCGGTGCCCGTGCATCGCGCGGAACTGTGCCGCCACCGCGTCGAGGTCGTCGAGCGTTTCCACGTCGACCCAGACCTTCGGCACCGCGAGGATCAGGTCGGCATGGCCGAAGCCCATGGGGGCGATCGTCTCCACCCGCCGCTCCCAATGCGCCAGCTTCTCGAGAACGAGGTCGCTGCCGGTGACCCCGAGGTGGATGCGCCCCGCTGCCAGTTCGCGGGGGATCTCTCCGGCCGACAGCAGGACCAGCGCGATGTCCGCGCCCTCCACCTGCCCGGCATACTCCCGGTCCGACCCGCTGCGCGTCAGCGTCAGGCCCCGCGTGCCGAACCAGGCGAAGGTCTTCTCCATCAGCCGGCCCTTGGACGGCACCCCGAGCTTCAGCATGGCACGTCCTTCAGGAGGCCCGGCCGGATCACCCCGCCCACCGCCGGAATCGACCGGCCCCCGCCCAGCACCGCCGTCAGCGCGTCGTAGCGCCCGCCGGTCGCCAGCGGCGGAGCGGCAGGGTCCCCGGCGGCGAAGGTAAAGACGAAGCCGTCGTAATATTCCATCGCCGACCGCCCCCGCGCCGGCGCAAAGGCCAGCGTCTGCGGGTCGTGCCCGCGCCTGGCCAGCGCCTCCGCCCGTGCCTCCAGCCGGTCGGCAGCCGCCTCGAGGCCCGGCAGGTCGACGGCCATGTCGCGGATCGGCCCGAGCGCCAGCGCCATCGTCGTGTCGAGCGTCAGAAGCGCCGCGATAACCTCGGCCTCCGTATGGGTCAGCGGCGGCACCTCCGCATCCTCCACCAGCGCGCCGAGCCGCGCCGCGATCTCGCCCGCCTCTCTCTGGCCGACCGCCGTGCCGGCGCGCGCGATCACCGCCTCCGGCGTCTCGGCCCCCAGCCGCGTCAGCAGTACGGACCGCGCGGACGAGATCCCGGCCGCGCCCGTGAACCGGTCCATCAGCCGCCGAAACCGGACCGGGCGCCAGATGTGCCGCCGAAGCGCCGCGCGCCGCCGGTCCGAGGTGGTCAGCCCCTCGACCGCCGCGATGAGGATGCCGAGGTCGCCCGTCGAGGGCCGCGCGTTCCAGGGCGCCAGCGCGCGGGCGATCAGGTCGAAGACCTCCGCATCCGCCGCGGCCGGGTCGGCCCGGTCAAACACCTCGACGCCCACCTGCAGATACTCGCGCGCCCGGCCCTCGTCCGTCTCCTGCCGGCGGAACACCTCGCCCGCGTAGCAGTAGCGCGCGGGCTCCGCGCCGCCCGCCATATGCGCCTGCACCACCGGCACGGTGAAGTCCGGGCGCAGCATGGTCTCGCCCTCCAGCGGGTCCACCGTGGTGAAGGCGCGGGCACGGATGTCCTCGCCGTAGAGGTCGAGCA
>JBBQDX010000339.1:0-4143 GCA_038320125.1 Rhodobacterales bacterium
GGCGAGGAGCAGGGGGTCGCGCGGGCGGCGCTCTCGGGGACCATCCAGAACGACATCCTCAAGGAATTCATGGTGCGGAACACCTACGTCTATCCGCCCGAACCCTCGATGCGCATCGTCGCCGACATCATCGAATACACCGCCGCCGAGATGCCGAGGTTCAACTCCATCTCGATCTCCGGCTACCACATGCAGGAGGCCGGGGCCGATCTCGTTCAGGAGCTGGCCTTCACGCTGGCCGACGGGCGCGAATACGTGCGCGCCGCCATTGCGCGGGGCATGGACGTGGACGCCTTCGCGGGGCGGCTGTCGTTCTTCTTCGCCATCGGCATGAACTTTTTCATGGAGGCCGCCAAGCTGCGCGCCGCGCGCCTGCTCTGGCACCGCATCATGGCGGAGTTCGAGCCCAGGAACCCGAAGTCCTCGATGCTGCGCACCCATTGCCAGACGAGCGGCGTCTCCCTGCAGGAGCAGGACCCCTACAACAACGTCGTGCGCACCGCCTACGAGGCGATGGCCGCGGTGCTGGGCGGCACCCAGTCGCTGCACACCAACAGCTTCGACGAGGCGATGGCGCTGCCCTCGGAGCGCTCGTCGCGCATCGCCCGCAACACCCAGCTCATCCTGCAGGAGGAGACCGGCATCACCAACGTCGCCGATCCGCTGGCGGGCTCCTATTATGTCGAGACGCTGACGCATGACATGGCCGAGGCGGCCTGGAAACTGATCGAGGAAGTCGAGGAGATGGGCGGCATGACGAAGGCCGTGGCCTCCGGCATGCCCAAGCTCCGCATCGAGGAATCGGCCGCCACCCGGCAGGCCAAGATCGACCGCGGCGAGGACGTGATCGTCGGCGTCAACAAGTACCGCCGCGAGACCGAGGACGAGATCGATATCCTCAGCATCGACAACGACAAGGTCCGCGAAGGACAGGTCGCGCTGCTCGCCCGCATCCGCGGGAGCCGCGACGCGGCCGCCTGCACCGCCGCGCTGACCGCGCTGAACGAAGGCGCGAAGGCTGACGGCAACCTGCTGGCATTGGCGGTCGCGGCGGCGCGCGCGCGGGCCACGGTGGGCGAGATCAGCACGGCGATGGAGGAGGTCTTCGGCCGCCACCGCGCCGAAGTGAAGACGCTGGCCGGGGTCTATGGCGCGGCCTACGAGGGTGACGCGGGCTTCGCCGCGATCCAGAAGGACGTCGAGGCCTTTGCCGAGGAGGACGGCCGCCGGCCGCGGATGCTGGTCGTCAAGATGGGCCAGGACGGGCACGACCGTGGGGCCAAGGTCATCGCGACGGCCTTCGCCGACATCGGCTTCGACGTGGACGTGGGCCCGCTCTTCCAGACACCCGAGGAGGCCGCGCAGGACGCCATCGACAACGATGTCCACGTCGTCGGCATCAGTTCGCAGGCCGCGGGGCACAAGACCCTGGCCCCCAAGCTGGTCGAAGCGCTGCGCGCGGCGGGTGCGGGCGAGATCCTGGTCGTCTGCGGTGGCGTCATCCCACAGCAGGACTACGCCTTCCTGAAAGACGCGGGCGTCGCCGCGATCTTCGGGCCGGGCACCAACATTCCGACCGCCGCGCAGGACATCCTGGCGCTGATCCGGGCGGCGCGCCACTGAAGCCGGGGGCGGCAAACCGGGGGATTTTTCCCTTGCGGGCCCCGGACCCCTCCACTATTTCACGCCGCACGGTGGGGTGTAGCCAAGTGGTAAGGCATCGGTTTTTGGTACCGTGTATCGTAGGTTCGAATCCTACCACCCCAGCCACGATCTTCCCGTCTCCTGCGCAGACCTGTTCGGAAAGCGCCGTGTCATGCGCCGCCCGGGGCTCGACAGACGCGGAACTGTGGCCGAGGCGCGATCATCCGACACCGTTCCCGTGGGGTTCCCGTTCCGCGCCGGCTTGCCGGGCGATGGAGCCGGCGGCGCGGTCGCATCTGCTCTCCGCGAAGACCCACACCGGCATCATTTCCAAAGACAGCGGCCGAGAATTGCCATTTTGTCCCAATCGCTCTTCCTCGCTGCCGGGGCGGTAAGCCGCGTAACACGTCTCCCGGCAGCCCCGAGAGAGACGGGAGCAACAATTAATTGGAACGCCTCCGCACTGAGGCCAAGGAAAATCGGCATCCTCCATTCCGGACCGCTCCGCCGCGAGATGCTGCGGGGGACGGCGAAAACGGCAGGAACTCTCGTGGAACGCGGCGCGGTCGAACCGGAGGACCCCAAAGGCCTTCGGCCCGCCGCCCGGCAACGGAAGGAACCCCTGCGTTGTGCGAGATTTCGTGGTTTTGCGTCCCACTCGAACCTTGCATCATCACGAACGCATTTTACGCGGGCGAAACAAGGGTCCGCGAAGCGAAGACCTCGATGCCTTATCATCCCAGCGCCTCTCCCAGTCGGGAGAACGTCTCCGAAAACGCCCGTCCTGCACGGTCCAATTCTCCAGGGGCGGAGCAGGAGCAATACCCTGTCCGGCCATACCTCGAGGACATGAAAGGCTCACGGACCCTCGACCAGACCCCCGGTCCGCCCGTGGCTCGCTTGCTCCACACCGACATCCCCACGCTCGGCCCGCCCGCCGCCCGCCGTGCGTCAGCCCACCTGTCAGCACTCCCCGCATCGCATCCTTCGAGGGTCCGCCTCTCCGGCCATCTCCCAGGTCTCATCGCCCTCGTGACGGAACGCGCCATCGACGGAGCGGCCCCGAGCCGCGACACGGTCGGCAGAACCAGGATGCGCCATCTGACAATCCACCGATCCATTTCGATTGTCAGAACGTCAACGCCACGGTGGCTATCGCGGACATGAGTCTTTCTCCTTCTCAATAACTTCGCCGCAAGCACGCTGAATCTCGACGGCGTCCCTCCCGGCCAGCCGCCTTGGCTGGTGCGTGGCCCGGATGGGCGGCCGTATGTCACCGAAGTCGACGGCGACGTGAACTGTCTGAGGATCGCCTTCAAAGGCCATTTTTCGGGCGACGCGAATGCGACGGGGCGGTTCCAATGCGGCATCCGGCTCTGGTCGGGCCTGCTCAGAAATGTGTTCCAGAACCACGACGTGGCCGAGAACGTGGGCGGCAAACCCTCGCGTTCCCGTGATGCGCGACCTGAACCTGGAATTTCGTTTCCGGCGGTCCGGAGGTTGGGGATCTGCTTGGGTTCCCCGCCGGCGATGTGCAAGGCGCGGGGGCCGCCCTTGGTCCTGGCGATAAGGCTGTCCCAGTCGCGGATGTCTTCCCCCGCAGCGCGTCGAAGACCACGTCCGGGCGGACGGCACCCCGCGCGCGCGGTTCCTTCACATCTTCCGAGATCGCATTGCCGCAGCGGCTGACAAGATCCGACAGGGTTTCGATTAATCGAGACCTCGAGGCACCCGCGGATGTCGCGCAAGCTGATCGCCGCCGGCGCAACGGCCGATGATCGCGTCGTCGAGCGCGCCGATCCGAACCAGGCCTTGCCAGACAACTTCGGCTCGAAGCTGCTGTCCCGATCAGGGTGACGGCGCTCTCGAATACCGCGACACTGCCCGTCGCAGTTGTCCGACTGGCCGCGTCCCTGCGGTCTGGCTGAACGCGCCGCGGCACTCGGCCGCGTCCGGGCCCAAGTGTCCTCCCTCAGCGCTCCCCCGCCACGCGCCGCATGAGCGCCGCCTTAAGCCTTTGCTTCGGCCTGCCATCGCCGAGACCGTCCTCAGATCGCTCGCAGCGGTTCATCGGTTCGTCCAAAGTGGCGGCGTCGAGCCTCATCATGCCAGTCCATTCCGCTGTCGTTCTCGGAGCGACAGGCAGGGGCGTAGACAAGGAATGCGAAGAGCAGCCGGGCGATGGCCTGCGACAGCGGCACCTCATTCAGACCGAGGCCGAGGATCGCCGTGACCCGGAAACCGAATCACCGCTTCGGGGCCATCCGCGGGTCCTGCTCCACCTGACGAAGCGGTTCTGCCGGCGTTTCCGGCTCGGACGGTCATCTCGCGAATCGAGGGGAAACCGACCCGCAGACAACGATGCCGGTCTCGAGCTCGCCGCAGCTGGCCTCGAGAGGGGCGCCGACCGGCCGGTCGGTGAAGAGCACGTCGATCTCGGCGAGCGAGGCGATGCGCGCGGGTGCGGCCCGCCTGAACTTGCTGTGGTCGGCAAGCAGG
>JBBQDX010000340.1:0-4125 GCA_038320125.1 Rhodobacterales bacterium
TCGTTCAAAAACGAAGGTCACCGTAGCTTCAGACTGTCGGCCAAACCCGCCCACGATCGCGTGGAACGGCTGCCCATCATCGCGTGGAATCGCTGCCCATGATCATCTGGAATGGGCGCCCATCATCCCGTGGAACACGCATTCATGGGCATCCCCTGAACCAGCAAGTTCGTCGTCACCCGGCTGGTCGAAAAGGGCGACGGGCGCACCGTCTGGGAGGTCCTGCAGCACATGCTCGAGGCACTCGCCGCCTTGCGCTCATCCTGCCAGGTCCACACGATCCTGACCCCTTTCGGGACATCGCTGTGCGATGCCCTGCCGGGCAGCGGACAAGGGCATCCAGTTCGCCGAGGACCCGAGGAACCGGAACACGACCATCTCCCGACCGATGCGCCTTGGCATGATCTGCAAAGCGAGCAGAGTCGAGCATCGGCTGACCAAGCCGAACCACCCCTTGGAGAGATGAGGATCAGGAAACGATCCGGGGGATCGGCGACGGACGAACGTCAGACGCTTCCACTACGCTTGCCACGATCAGCTGCGCACGCACCTTGCCGACTTCATTGCAACCTGCAACTTCGCACGGCGGCTCAAAACCCTTGGCGGCCTCACGCCCGGCGAATACACCAGCAAGATCTGGACCTCAGGGTCGGATCGATTCATCCTTGACCCGATCCACCAAATGCCGGGACTGAACACCTTATGTGTCTCTGCTCTGCTAGAGATGAGCCGTCGCCGATCTCGGCCAGGACTGGTGACGGGGTGGGATAAAGTGCTGAATACCTTGTGGCCTGACCACGTTTTCTGCAACCACCATGGTGGGGATAGATGTGTCCCGCGAGGCTGGATGGATTCTGCCTTCCTGGCCTGCAGAGGTTTCGACTGGCGCATACTTCGGAAGGGCATGACGAGCTGATCTCGATGATCCGGCAGATGCCTGCTCCGGTTCGGGGACATCGAGCGGCGCATCGAGAGCGTCATCGCGCAAAAGGAAACGTCGGCCACCAAGGCAGGGCTTCTTCGTTCCATCTCCCGGCATTGGTCCGGTTTCTGCGGCCATGCTCATTGCGGAAATGCCGGAACTCGGTCGAATGACAGCAGGGGAGGCCGCAGCCCCATGACCGGCCTCGCACCTGTGCCGCACGACAGCGGCGCGATGCGAGGCAGGCGGGCGATCGCCGGAGGGGCGGCGGGCATTACGACAGGTGCTCTTCCAGGCCGCCCTCGCAGCCGCACGTCACGACCCGGTGCCGAAGCCCGTCGCAAAGCGCCTGAAAGAACGCGGCAAGCCGCATAAGTTCGTCATCGCCGCCATCGCCCGCAGGCTGATCACCACGGCAGATGCGATCCTCAGGACCGGCGAGGCGCGGCGTCATCAGGCCAGCGGATAGACACGATCGCCAAACGTGTTTCGCTTGCGAACCGGAACCGGGACGTCAAGCCGTTTCGAACCGGAACCCGCCGGGGCCGACATGCGCTACTGTCAACTGATCGGTCGTCCAGGCACCTGTATCGATAGAGACGACCTGTCCCCTGATGCGTGGCTCCGGGACGATCACATGGCCATGCACGATCCAGATCCGGTCGCGCCGCGAGGTCGCGGGAAACGACGGATGGCCCCAGCGGAGCGCGCCCGATGTCTGGGCGTCGAGCGGTTGGGCCGGGTCGGCGGCGGCATGCACCACCGCCACGTTGCCCGACCGCCATAGTCCGGGCAGGTTGCGGAGCCAGTCGATCAGATCGCCTCCCATCGCCCCGCGCAGGTCATTCCTCAGATCGGTGAAAGAGTCGGCAAGCACCGGATCGGATGGCACGGCGACGCCGAAGCTTTCCAGGGTCTGCACGCCGCCATGGCGCAACCAGCGCATGCCGTGCCGCACCGGATCGTCGAGAAAGGCCAGCAGCATCTCCTCGTGGTTGCCCATCAGGCAGACAATACCTGGCCGAGCGGCGAGGGATCGAAGGACCCCGGCGCTGTCGGGTCCGCGGTCGATGTAATCACCGACACAGACCAGCGGCGGGCCCGGCCGGATCAGCACCCGCGACAGCAGATCCGACCGTCCGTGGATGTCCCCGACCACGCGGAACGGCACCTTCGGGGCAATCGGCGCAGAGCCTTGCGACAGCCAGCGGGCGAGGGCAGATATCATGGATCCGCACTACGCCTCGGGTCCAATTCTTGAAAGGGTCGGCGTCCACCATCGACCAGGCAAGCATGGACGATGGTCCGGCACTTGCCTTATGGGCTGGTGCGCGACATCTGAGGCGACGATCCAGCCCTGCCATCCCCCGAAGATCCCTCCGGATCGAGAGACGACGATCGAAGGACCATCGATGACCGACGGAATTCTGCGCGCCGCATTGATCCAGCACTCGACCCGATCCGACAACCTCGGGGTAGGTGCGCTGACGGTGTCCGAGATCGCGATCCTGCGCGATATTGCCCGCGATCTGGGCCGGAAGATCGAGATCACGGTCTTTGACTGGGCCGGAAAACGTCCGCCCTATGTGGCGGGGGCCGATCTGAAGATTCGCGATCTCGACCGCCGTGTGATGCTGGATCCGCGCGGATATCTGGCCGGCGCGCGGGCGGCGGATCTGGTGATCGACATCGGCGGCGGCGACAGCTTCGCCGACATCTACTGGGCCAAGCGGCTCAAGCTGATGTTCCTGCTCAAGGGCCTGACCCACCTGTCGGGAACGCCGCTGGTGGTGGCGCCGCAGACGATTGGACCTTTCAGCAAGCCGGTCTCGCGCCGGCTGGCCCGCGCGACATTGAAGCGGTCGGCCATCGTGGCGACCCGCGACGCGATGTCCACGCGGGCGGCGCGCGACGAGCTGGGGCTCGACCCGGGCCGGATCATCGAAGCCTCGGACGTGGCGCTCCTGCTGCCCTACGATCCGCCCGCGCCACGCGCGGAGGGCGGCCCCGTCAAGGTAGGGATCAACGTCTCGGGCCTTCTGATGCGCGGCGGCTATACCGGGAAGAACGAGTTCGGGCTGACGTCCGAATATCCCGAACTGCTGCGCGACCTGATCCGGCATTTCCAAGGCCATCCCGAAGGCTGCGAGGTGCATCTGGTGCCGCATGTCCTGCCGGAGCATGATGGCCGGACCATTGGCGAAGACGACTTCGTCGCCAACCGGGCGCTGGCCGCCGAGTTTCCCGGCATCATCGAAGCGCCCCGATTCCAGAGTCCCTCCGAGGCCAAGACCTACATCGCCGGGCTCGACTTCTTCATGGGCGCACGGATGCATGCCTGCATCGCGGCCTTCTCCTCGGGCGTTCCGGTGGTTCCGATGGCCTACAGCCGCAAGTTCGCGGGGCTGTTCGGCACCTTGGGCTATGACCGCACCGTCGATTGCACCGTTGAGACGCGTGCGGCGATCCTGGCCAAGATCGCCGCTGCGTTCGAGGAGCGCGCGACGCTGGAGACGGAACGCGCGATGGCGCTCGCCCTCGGTCTCGAGAAGCTGGACCGCTACCGAAGCGCGTTGCGAGAGTTGATGCGGGGGTTGTAGACGCGCAGGGCGGATCTGGCGTCACCACGTGGCGACTTGGCGACCTCGGCGACATGCCGGTGCTTTGGTCGAACACTACCGGTATTCCATGCAGATGCCGGGCTTCGATCGGCATCCTGGGCCGCTGCGCGGTGGCACTCCCTTGTTGGACGAACCTGGATGACGGTCTTTGCGAAAGGCCCGAGGGACGCTACGCGTTGCGGGAAGATCAGGCGGGATGGGCATCGATGCCTTGCTCGCCGACAGGGGGATGCCCGCGAAGGACCATGCCAGATCAGAAGCGCAGCCAGGGCGTCCGTGCTTCGCGGGCGTCGAAACGTCGCTTCCACCATCGGGTGATGACGCGCTTGCTCGGTATCTCCACGAAGCGATGGACCGCGATCGCGATCAGGATGACGATCCCCATGGTCACGAGTGCCACCGGTATCGGCGGCATTCCGAGTTCGGCCCCGATCTTCATGCCTGCCATCCCCGGAAGCTCGTGGAAGAGGTAAAGCGGATAGGAAGCGAAGCCGATGGTGATGAAGACCGGCAGCCGCAGCACACCGAGAAGCGGGCTGCGCGCCAGGAATAGCAGGAACGGCAGCACCACCATGGCGTAGG
>JBBQDX010000341.1:0-4100 GCA_038320125.1 Rhodobacterales bacterium
AACCCGCTCTGGTCGGAGCATCCGTACTACAACTTCCTCAAGCAGCAGTACCAGATCAGCGCCAACGCCATCCGCGAGACCGTGCACGAGCTGGAGGGGTTGGACGCCGCCGACAAGCGGCGGGTCGAGTTCTTCAGCCAGCAGATTGTCGACCTGTTCGCGCCGACCAACTTTCTGGCAACCAACCCGGAGGCGATGCAGAAGGCGGTGGAGACGGAGGGTGACAGCCTCGTGCGGGGCCTGGAAAACCTGATCCGCGACATCGAGGCCAACCAAGGCGACTGGCTGGTGACGCTGGCCGATCCGGAGGCGTTCCAGATCGGCGGCAACATCGCCACCACAGAAGGCAGCGTGGTGTTCCGCAACCGGCTGTTCGAGCTGATCCAGTATGCGCCGACCACGGCGAAGGTGAAGGCGGTACCGATCGTGCTGTTTCCGCCGTGGATCAACAAGTTCTACATCCTCGACCTGAAGCCCGCCAACAGCCTCATCAAGTGGATCGTCGACCAGGGTTACACGCTCTTCGTGGTGAGCTGGGTCAATCCCGACGAGAGCCATGCGGACCTGACCTTCGCGGATTACGTAGAGGGCGGGTTCCTCGCGGCCATCGACGTCGCCCGCGAGATCACCGGTCAGAAGCAGGTGAACGCGGTTGGCTACTGCATCGCCGGCACGACGCTGGCGGCAACGCTGGCACTGCTGGCGCGGCGGAAGGATACCTCGGTGCGCTCGGCCACCTTCCTGACGACGCTGGCGGATTTCTCCGACCCCGGCGAGATGGGCGTCTTCCTCGACACCGACTTCGTGGACGGAATCGAGCGGGAGGGGAAGGCGAAGGGGTATCTCGACAAGTTCTTCATGGGGCGGACGTTCAGCTACATGCGCTCCAACGATCTCGTCTACGGGCCGGCGATCAGGTCCTACATGCTGGGCGAGGCGCCGCCGGCGTTCGACCTGCTCTACTGGAACGGCGACGGCACCAACCTGCCGGGGCCGATGGTCACGGAATACCTGCGCAAGCTCTGCATCGGCAACGAGCTGGCGACGACCGGGTTCGACCTTCTGGGCGAGACCGGGCTGACGTTGGCGGATGTCGGCGTGCCGCTCTGCGACGTGGCCTGCGAGACCGACCACATCGCGCACTGGCCCGGGGCATGGTCGACGGCGAAGGCCTTCGGGTCGAAGGACAAGACCTTCATCCTGTCGCAGTCGGGGCATATAGCGGGCATCGTGAATCCGCCGTCCAAGAAGAAATACGGGCATTACATCAACGATATCGCGGGCTCGGAGACGCCGGCGGAGTGGCGCGCGGGCGCGGAGTTCCACGAGGGTTCATGGTGGCCCCGGTGGGAGGAATGGTTGCGGCCGCACTCCGGACGAACAATCAATGCGCGCGACCCCGGCGGCGCCGGGCATCCGGTGCTCGGCGCGGCTCCGGGTACCTATGTGCTGCCGAAGGGGAGGGCGGCCTGAGCGCTCAGGGGAGGGCGCGGCGCTGCCCCTAGGGAAATCTTATGCTGCAGTGCAGAAAAAACTTGCGATGCCGCACTGCAGCATCTATATGTCTCTCATCCGCCGAGGAGCAGGCCCGATGGTCGGGCAGACCCGGCGATGCTGAACTGGAGAGATGACATGGCTAACAAACCGCAGGACTTCACCAAATACATGACCGACATGATGGGGTCGTTCCCGATGGACACCTCGGCCATGAGCGGCGCCTTCAAGAGCCAGGCTGCCTTCGCCGAGAAGATGTCGAAGGTCGCGCTGCAGGCTGCCGAGCAGTCGGCCGAGATCAGCCACAAGTGGACCCGCGAGACCCTGTCGAAGATGGCCCCCGTCGCCACCGTCAAGGATGAGCCCGCCGATTACGCGAAGTCGGTGTCCGACTTCGCCTCCGCCTCGGCCGAAGTTGCCGCCGAGAACATGGCCGCCTTCGCCGAGATCGCCAAGAAGGTGCAGATGGAGACGGTCGAGCTGATGATGGCCGCCGGCAAGGATGCCCAGGAAGACGCGACGACCGCCGTCAAGAAGGCAACCTCCGAGGCGACGACCGCCACGAAGAAGGCCGCTTCCGGCAACTGAGGTTCCGGAAAGCCAGGAGTTCGGGTCGGCGCGCCGTGGCGGGCCGACCTTTTCGTTTGCGCTTTCGGCCCGCCGCGTTACGCTCTGATTTTGCTGGATGGGATGGAGGATCGGACATGGCGGACGACCGCAAGCCGCTGCTGATCAAACGCTACGCGAGCCGGAGGCTCTACAACACCGAGACCAGCGACTACGTCACGCTGGAGGACATCGCGGGGTTCATCCGCGCGGGGCGCGAGGTGAAGATCGTGGACCTGAAGTCGGGCGACGAGCTGACACGGTCCTATCTTCTCCAGATCATCGCCGAGCATGAGAGCAAGGGCGATTCCGTGCTTCCCCTGGGCGTGCTGACCGACCTCGTGCGCTCCTATACCGGGGCGGCGCAATCGGTGGTGCCGGAGTTCCTTGCCTCCAGTTTCGAGATGCTGCGGTCGGGTCAGTCGAAGATTATCCAGAACATGTCGTCGCTCAACCCGATGGCGAAGATGCCCGGCTTCAAGGCGATGCAGGAGCAGCAGGCGGCGTTTTTCAAGGCGATGACCGGCGGCTGGGCCGGGGGCTCGGCCCCGGAGGCGGAGACCGCGGACAAGAAGGACGAGGAGGACGATGCGGGTCGCTCGAAGGACGAGCTGGAATCGATCCGCAAGCAACTGGCCGAGATGCAGGCGATGCTGTCGAAGATGAGCAAGTAGGATCAGGCGCGACCGGCCGGAGGTTTGCCGCGCCTACCGTCGCGGCGCAGCCTCGCCGCGAGCCAGAGCGAGGCCGCCAGCGGGATGGCCGAGGCCGTCGCGAGGACGGCGAGCAGCCCTTGCGGTCCGAGCCCGCGCATCAGCGCGGCGCCGATCAAGGGGGCGGCGGCGGCGCAGATCAGCACCGGCGTCCCGATCCGCCCCATGACCTGCGCGTAGTCCTGCGGGCCGAAGACCACCAGCGGCAGCGCGCCGCGCGCGATGGACCACAGGCCCGTTCCTGCGCCGTAGGCGACGAGGGCCGCCGCGGCGGGAAGGCCCCACCAGAGGCCGGCGAGGCCGGTGCCGATGAGGGTGCTGGCCATCATCATGGTCCAGACGGGATGGAGCCGTCCGCGGCCCAGCAGATCGAGGGCGCGGGCACCGACCTGTGCTGGGCCGATCAGCGCCCCCGCCGCCACTGCGGCCGTCACCGACAGGCCCTGCGCGGTAAGAACCGTGATCAGGTGGACCGACACGACAGTGAAGAGCATCGAAAGCGACGCACCGGCGACCGCGATGCACCAGAACCGCATGTCGATGCCGGGACGCGGGGATGCGGATGCAGGCATTGGCGACGGCATGGCAGGCGCGTCGCTCTGCGGCAGGACGAGGAGGCAGAGCGGAAGGGTCACCGTCAGGTGGAGTGCCGCGTAGGCGAAGCAGGTCCCGCGCCATCCCGCAGCCTCGACCAGGACGGCGGAGAGCGGCCAGCAGATCGTGCTGGCGAACCCGCCCCAGAGCGTCAACTGGGTGATCGCCCGGCGGGCGCCCAGGCCGTAGAGCCGTCCCAGAGTCGAGAACGCCGCCTCGTAGAGGGTGCCCGCCATGCCGAGACCGAGCACGATCCAGGCGGCGTAGTAGACCGGCAGCGACGGGGCGATGCCCAGGATCGTGAGACCCGCCGCCAGCAGGAGGGTGCCTGCGGCCAGCACGCGTTGCCCGCCGATGGCGGCGATCGCGCGCCCGACGCGCCGCGCGGCCAGCCCGGACACGAGGAGGCCGACCGAGATGCCGGCGGCGACCTCGGAGCGGCTCCATCCCGTCTCGGCCGCGATCGGGTCGGCGAGGACCGCGAGAAGATAGACCGTGCTGCCCCAGGCGAGGATCTCGACGAGCCCGAGGGCCGCGACCGTTCGATGGCGTCCCGGCGGGCCGACCGCCGGCTCACTCCGCCGGAACATAGCGCTCCATCAGGAGCCGCACGTTCCCGCCCCTGCCGTCGTCGAGCAGGCGCAGCGCAAGCGTATAGGTGCCCGCAAACAGGCGGGTCACGAGGAAGCTGTC
>JBBQDX010000342.1:0-4077 GCA_038320125.1 Rhodobacterales bacterium
CCACGTCTCGGTCCGGTCTTGCTGCCCTACGGCTCCAACCAGCCAAGGGGGCGACGACCCAGATCGAGCTTCCAGGTGGGACGGCCGTCCCACCTGGAATGCCGCCACTCTTCTGCAGAATGACCGCTGGGAAAACATACAAGGGGGCCCCTGCCCACCAACGCCCCAACTTCCCCACTGGCCCGCTGGGGGGCTGACGGACCCGCCCGTCCTGCCGGGCGACCGTCCGCGCCTCTGGATCGGATCACTGGCGGCTTGCGAAGTCTTCTCCCCCGGGCAAGAGAGACGCACCATGTATCGGTTCCTCGTCCCCGTCCTGCTTCTGGCAGAGCCCGCCGCCGCCGACTTCCTGCTGAGCAACCTGCGGTTCACGCTCTACCACGAGGTCGGACACGCGGTGATCGACCAGGCGCGCGTGCCCCTCTTCGGACCCGAGGAGACGGCCGCCGACGGCTTCGCCCTCGTCCTGGCCGACCGGCTCCATACGGAGGTGGAGATGGCGGAGATGATCATCGGGGTGACCCGCCTGGGGCGGCAGGAGGCATCCGAGGAGGTCTTCGAGCCCTGGGCCGAATACATGCCCGGCGGGCAGCGCATGGCTTGGGCAATCTGTGTCTGGTATGGCCTCGATACGCGGCAGCGCAGCGATCTGGCACACGCGCTCGGCATGCCGCGCGACCGGGACCGGGAATGCGCCACCACGGGCCGCGCCTTGCGCGCCGCCTGGACGCCCATCCTCGACGGTCTGCGCCCTGCCCCGGGGCGCGAGGGGACCCTGACCGCCGGGACGGACGGCAAGGCGCTGCGCCTGCTCGGACGTGATATCGAACGCCTCAACGCCGCGCTGGCGCGGCGGACACCGATGACGGTCGAGAGTTGCGGGCAGGACAATGCCTACTACTACCACTACGACGACCGTATCGTGTTCTGCAGCGAGATGGTCGACACGCTCATGCGCCGTGCGGGGCAGTGAGGTTTCAAGAGCGGGTCTTCACGGGCGACTCCTTACAGGCGGGCACGCCGCTGCCCGGGCCTCATTTCACCGGATCGTGCCCCCAGTTCATCAGGGAATATCGCCAGTCGGACTCCTTCATGCCGCCGTCCGGCCCGCCCTGCGCCAGATGGCGTTTGATATAGCCGACGGTCTTGCCCATGTGGTCCCACTGCCCGTCGGTCAGGTCGTCCTTCCTGCTGCGCTTGATCTCGATGATGCGGCCGCCCGACTTGTGCCCCGTCGACTCGCCGTCGCCACCGGTGTCACCGACGCGTTGGCTCTCCTCGGTTCCGAGCCAGTCCTCGAGCTCGGCGGGCGCCATGTTCACGAGCTCGCCCCATTCCTTCCAGATCTCGTCGTGCGATTTCGACATCTTCCGCTCCTCCCGATGATATACGACAGCCAACCGTCCGACGCCCTGGAGGTTCCGGCGCAACCTGCCTGAGATCACATCCCACACACGGCAAGCAGATGCGTCGAAATCGGAGTCGATTCGCACCGCTGCGACCCTCCACCCCCGTGACATCACCGCAAAACCCGCTAGGACGTGAGGAGCACGGATGATCCGATACTCAGAAATCCGACACAACGAAGGAGGCCCGCGATGGCCGACGTGAACCGGGGGGGCCGCCCCCTCAGCCCGCACCTGCAGGTCTACCGCCCGCAGCTCACCTCGATCACGTCGATCCTGACGCGGATCACGGGCAACGCCCTGGTCGTCGCCGGCCTGATGGTGACGTGGTGGTTCATCGCCGCCGCCGCGGGACCGGAGGCCTTCGCGACCGCGGACGGCTTCCTGACCTCGTGGTTCGGCAAGCTGGTGTTCCTCGGATCGATACTGGCACTCTGGTATCATACGCTCGCAGGCATCCGGCACCTCATCTGGGACAGCGGCCACCTCCTCGATCTCGAGCCGTCGGAAACGATGGGCTGGATCTGCATCATCGGGTCGGTCGTCCTGACCATCCTCACCGTCATCGTGCTCTGAGGGGGACCGGCATGGCTTATCTGACAGATCGCAAGCGTGTCGAGGGCCTCGGCGCATCGGGCACCGGCACGAAGCATCACTGGCACCAGATCGTGCTGTCGGCGCCGCTCGTGGTGCTGGTGCCGCTCTTCGTCTTCACCTTCGGGGCGGTGCTCGGGGCCCCCTACGAGGAGGTCGTCGCCTATTACTCGCGCCCGGTTCCGGCGGTCATCGCCCTGCTCACGCTGACCGTCGGCTGGATCCATTACGCCAAAGGCGTGCAGGTTCTCATCGAGGACTACACCGGCGGCATCGCCCGCAAGGTCGCCATCGTCGCGACAACTTGCCTCAGCTATGCCGCCGCGCTGGCCTGCGTCTACGCGCTGGCCCGGCTGGCGCTCTAAGGAGAACCGAAATGGCTGCCTACGAATACGAGACCCACGAGTACGACGTCGTCGTGGTGGGGGCCGGCGGTGCCGGACTGCGGGCGACGCTCGGGATGGCGGAGCGGGGGCTTCGCACCGCCTGCGTCACCAAGGTCTTCCCGACCCGTTCCCACACCGTCGCGGCGCAGGGGGGCATTGCGGCCTCGCTGGGCAACATGGGGCCGGACAGCTGGCAATGGCACATGTACGACACCGTCAAGGGATCGGACTGGCTGGGCGACACCGACGCCATGGAGTACCTCGCCCGCGAGGCCCCCAAGGCGGTCTACGAGCTCGAGCACTACGGCGTGCCGTTCAGCCGCACCGAGGAGGGCAAGATCTACCAGCGGCCCTTCGGCGGCCACACCACCGAATACGGCGAGGGCCCCCCGGTGCAGCGCACCTGCGCCGCCGCCGACCGCACCGGCCACGCCATCCTGCACACGCTCTACGGCCAGTCGCTCAAGGAGAAGGCCGAGTTCTTCATCGAGTATTTCGCCATCGACCTGATCATGTCGGAAGACGGCGTGTGCCAGGGCGTGATGTGCTGGAAGCTCGACGACGGGACGCTGCACCTCTTCTGCGCCAAGATGACGGTGCTGGCGACCGGCGGTTATGGCCGCGCGTTTTTTTCGGCCACCTCGGCCCACACCTGCACCGGCGACGGCAACGGCATGGTCGCGCGCGCCGGCTTGCCGTTGCAGGACATGGAGTTCGTGCAGTTCCACCCGACCGGCATCTACGGCGCCGGCTGCCTCATCACCGAAGGGGCCCGGGGCGAGGGCGGCTACCTAACCAACTCCGAGGGCGAGCGGTTCATGGAGCGCTACGCGCCCACCTACAAGGATCTGGCGTCGCGCGACGTGGTGTCCCGCTGCATGACGATGGAGATCCGCGAGGGGCGCGGCGTCGGCAAGGACAGCGACCACATCCACCTGAACCTGTCGCATCTTCCGCCCGAGACGCTGCACCTGCGCCTGCCCGGCATTTCGGAGAGCGCGCGGATCTTCGCGGGGGTCGATGTCACCAAGGAGCCGGTGCCGGTGCTGCCGACCGTGCACTACAACATGGGCGGCATCCCGACGAACTACTGGGGCGAGGTCCTCGCCCCCAGCAAGGGCAACGACGATGCCGTGGCCCCCGGCCTGATGGCGGTGGGCGAGGCCGGCTGCGCGAGCGTGCACGGGGCCAATCGGCTGGGATCGAACTCGCTGATCGACCTTGTGGTCTTCGGCCGCGCTGCCGCCATCCGTGCCGGCGAGATCGTCGATCCCTCGACGCCCGTTCCAGCGCCCAACATGCGGTCCGTCGAGATGGCGCTCGCCCGGTTCGACGGGCTGCGTCACGCCCGCGGTCAGGTCGGAACCGCGGAGCTGCGGCTGGAAATGCAGAAGACGATGCAGGACGATGCGGCGGTCTTCCGGACCTCCGAGACCCTCAAGCAGGGCAAGGACAAGATGGAGGCGATCGCGGGACAACTCTCCGACCTGTCGGTGACCGACAACACGCTGATCTGGAACTCCGACCTGATGGAGACGCTGGAGCTGGCCAACCTCATGCCGAACGCGGTCGCCACCGTCGTCGCCGCCGAGGCCCGAAAGGAGAGCCGCGGGGCCCACGCCCACGAGGATTTCCCCGACCGCGACGACGAGAACTGGCGCAAGCACTCGCTGACCTGGTTCAGGGGCGAC
>JBBQDX010000343.1:0-4075 GCA_038320125.1 Rhodobacterales bacterium
CGACTTCGCGGCCCCCCGCGCCACCCACGCCCTGCCGCAGCGCCGCCTCGACCTTCTGGCGCTGGAGCAGGCGGCCTGGCGGCTGGCGGACCGCGACCGCCGCTGCATCGTCGTCGATTCGCGCACCGAGCTCGACTGGTCTATGCGCCAGCGCCGGCTGTCGGTCTGGGCCCCGGCACGGCTGGTGCTCGACGCGACGCACGGCCCGGCCGACGTGACCCCCGAAACGCTGGCGCGCTGGTTCGCCGAAGCGTTCCACGCCGGCGCCACGACCCTGCCGGACGCGCTGACCGCGGATCTGGCAGGGGGCCTCGCCCGGAGGTGACGGTCTACCTCCTGCCCCTGCCGGCGCCGCATGCGACCGGTCCGCGTCTGGCCGGCGGCTGGATGCGGTTCGACCGGGTCGCGCTCCTCGAGCGCGGGCGCGCGCCGGATATTGTCCCCGCGGGCGAGATCCCCGCCGACCGTCTCGACGCCCTCACCGCCCCCCGCGCGATCGTCGCGGGTCTCGACCCGCGCCGCCCGAGTCTCATGGGTATCCTCAACGTCACGCCGGACAGCTTCTCCGACGGCGGCCGCGCCGCGACGCTTGAGGCGGTCCGCGCCCGCGCCGACGCGATGGAAGCCGCAGACATCCTCGACATCGGCGGCGAGAGCACGCGCCCGGGCGCCATCGAGGTCTCCGCCGAGGAGGAAGCCGCGCGCATCCTGCCGGCGGTTGCCGCCCTCGCGCATCGCCGGCTCTCCATCGACACGCGCAAGTCCGCCGTCGCCCGCATGGCCCTCGACGCGGGTGCCTCGCTCGTCAACGACGTCTCCGCCATGACCTTCGATCCGGCGATGGCCGCGATGGTGGCCCGGGCCGGGGTGCCGATCTGCCTGATGCACAGCCGCGGCGCCCCCGAGACGATGCAGGACGATCCGCGCTACGCCGACGTCGCCCTCGACGTCTACGACGCGCTCGCCGCCCGCATGGCGGCGGCGGCGGCGGGCATCGCGCACGACCGCCTCATCATCGACCCCGGCATCGGCTTCGGCAAGACCCGCGCCCACAACCTGACCCTGCTGCGCCGCATCGCGCTCTTCCACGGGCTCGGCGTGCCGGTCCTTCTCGGCGCCTCCCGCAAGCGGTTCATCGGCGATATCGGCGGTGCTGCGCGGCCCGACGCGCGGATGCCGGGAACGCTGGCGGTCACCCTCGCCGGCGTGGCACAAGGCGTGCAGGTGCACCGCGTGCACGACGTGGCCGAAGTGGCGCAGGGCCTCGCGCTCTGGCGCGAGGCGGGAGGATACGATGGGCCTGTTTGGAACTGACGGCGTGCGCGGCCGCGCCAACGAGGGCAACATGACCGCCGAGATGGCGCTGCGCCTGGGCGCCGCCGCCGGGCGCTACTTCCGCCGCGACGGCACCGGGCACTCCGCGCACCGCGTCGTGATCGGCAAGGACACGCGGCAGTCGGGTTACATGCTGGAGAACGCGCTCACCGCCGGGCTCACTTCCACCGGGATGAACGTGCTGCTGCTCGGCCCGGTGCCGACGCCCGCCGTGGGCCTGCTCGCCCGCTCGATGCGCGCCGATCTGGGCGTGATGATCTCGGCCAGCCACAACCCCGCCGACGACAACGGCATCAAGTTCTTCGGCCCCGACGGCTTCAAGCTCTCCGACGAGGCCGAGGCCGAAATCGAGCGGCTGGTCGTCGAGGGCGTCCGGCTGGCCGATGCCCCCAACATCGGCCGCGCCAAGCGGATCGACGACGGCCGCGGCCGCTACGTCGAATACGCCAAGACCACCATCCCGGCGGGCATGACGCTGGAGGGGCTTCGCGTCGTCATCGACTGCGCCAACGGGGCTGCCTACCGCGCGGCGCCCGACGTGCTGTCGGAGCTCGGGGCTACGGTGATCCCCATCGGCACGTCGCCCAACGGCCGCAACATCAACGAGAAATGCGGCTCCACCCATACCGACACCTGCGCCGCGGCCGTGGTCGCGCATGGGGCCGACGTCGGCATCTCGCTCGACGGCGACGCGGACCGGGTGATGATCCTCGCCGCCGACGGCAGTGTCGCCGATGGAGATCAGCTGATGGCGCTCTTCGCCGCCCGCTGGGCCGCCGAGGGACGGCTGCGCGGCAACACGCTGGTCGCGACCGTCATGTCGAACCTCGGGCTGGAGCGGTTCCTCGCCGTCAGGGGGCTGACCCTGCACCGCACCCGCGTCGGCGACCGCCATGTGGTCGAGGCGATGCGCGCGGGGGGCTTCAACCTCGGCGGCGAGCAGTCGGGCCATATCGTGATGACGGATTACGCCACCACCGGCGACGGCCTGATCGCGGGGCTGCAGTTCCTCGCCGAGATGATCCGCACCGGGCAGCCTGCCGCCGACCTGATGCAGAGCTTCACGCCGGTGCCGCAGCGCCTCGAGAACGTCCGCTACGGGGCCGGTGCGAGGCCGCTCGACGCCGCCTGCGTCAAGGCCGCGATCGCCACGGCGGAAGCCCAGCTCGCGGGCAGCGGGCGGCTGCTGATCCGGGCGTCGGGCACCGAGCCGCTGATCCGGGTGATGGCGGAATGCGAGGATCCGGTCCTGCTGGACCGGGTGGTGGAGAGCGTGGCCGGGGCCGTGCAGAGCGCCGCCTAGATGAGGCTGACCCCGGCCCCCGCCAGCGCCGCCAGGGCCAAGGTCTCCAGCAGCCCGCGTTTGAGCACCAGCAGCCACAGGCCCGCGAAGATCGCGAGGCTGAGCGCCACCGGGTCGAGCGACGCCCAGACCGGCACCGGCGGCACCCCCGGCACGACCTCACCGAAAAGCACGTGCACCGCGAACCAGAGCGACAGGTTCGCGATCACGCCCGCCACCGCCGCCGACACCATCGCCAGCGCCCCGCGCAGCCGGGGGTTCGCGCCCAGCCGTTCCAGGTGCGGCGCGCCTGCGAAGATCCACAAAAAGCACGGCGCGAAGGTCGCCCAGAGCGTGACCGCCGCCGTGGCCAGCGCCGTGCCGCCCCCCACCTGCGCCCCGCCCAGGAAGCCCGTGAACACCGTCACGAGGATCAGCGGGCCGGGTGTCGTCTCCGCCAGCCCGAGCCCGTCGACCATCTGTTCGGGCGTGAGCCAGCCATGCGTCTCGACCGCCGTCTGCGCCATCGCGACGAGCAGCGCATAGGCCCCGCCGAAGCTGATCGTCGCGAGCCAGCTGAAGAACAGCGCCGCCTCGGCCGGGACGGAGCCGGGTGCCAGCGCGATGACCGCCACGAGCGGCACCCACCAGATGCCGAGCCATGTGGCGACCGTCCGCAGGGTGCCGGCCATGCTGACGCGGGCCACCGCCTCCGCGGTCCCCTCCGGGCGGGCAAGCCCGAAGAGCAGCGCCGCGCCGAGAACCAGCCAGAACGGCAGGCCCAGAAGGAACAGCGCCGCGAAGGCCGCAAGCGCCACGGCGAGCGCCAGCGGCCCCCGCAGCGCCTTGGCCCGCAGCTTCCAGAGGGCTCCTGCGACGATGGCCAGCGTCGCTGCCTTGATCCCGAGGAACGCCGCCTCGACCGTCGGCAGGCGGCCGTATTCGAGGTAGAGCCCGGCCAGCGCAATCATCGCCGCAGCACCCGGCAGCACGAAGAGCAGCCCCGCCAGCAGCCCGCCCGCAGTGCCCCGCAGACGCCAGCCCGCGAAGGTTGCGAGCTGCATCGCCTCCGGTCCCGGCAGGAGTGTGCAAAATCCGAGGCCGCGCAGGAACGTCGTCTCGTCCAGCCAGCCCCGTTCGTCCACCAGCACGCGGTGCATCAGCGCGATCTGCGCCGCCGGCCCGCCAAACGACAGAAGGCCGATGCGGCCAAACTCGCGGAGCATCTCCGGCCAGCCCGGCTGTGCGTCCTCGGGCGTCATCCGGCGTCAGCCCCGGTGCGCGAGCGTCCCGAAGAGACGCGGCTCCAGCACGGCACTCGCGAAGAGATCGCCATGGGTCAGCACCGAGACCGCGTCATGGCTGTGCAGGCTCTCCTGATGGCTGGCGACCACACGGTAGTCGCCGACATGCTCCGTCGCCTCGAGCCCTTCCGCGAAGAGCCGCACCGCGTCCTCC
>JBBQDX010000344.1:0-4042 GCA_038320125.1 Rhodobacterales bacterium
GGGACGTGCATCGCGTCCCGCTTGAAGCTGCAGATCAATTGCCCCGGCCAGTAGACCAGATCGCCGTGCCGAAGTGCGGTCATCGAGGTGTAGTATTGCTCACTGCCCCGGTGGCGCTGAACAGCTTGTTCCGGGTCGGCCGCAAATTCCTCGTAGAGATAGGGGTGGAGCGCCGGATCGAAGCTGAATACCGAGCCGTGTCCGCCATGGCGGAACTGCCATTCGTAGCGCCATTCGCGCCGCATGCAGACCTTGTCCGGGGCGAAGTCGACCAGCGCGTCGAGCGGGCCGGTGATCACCACGTCGATATCAAACCCGAGAACCTGACCGGTCATGCCGGCGAGCCCCGGCCTGAACAAGGAAATCTTCCGCCAGGCGCCTTTCCTGCCGGCACGGTTCAGGGCCGCGACGATGGACGACTCGAAAGGCTCGATGGGCAGCGGATGAACTTCGATTGCCGGATCGAGACCGACCGGATCGTCGGTAAAGCACACAAACCGATGCTCCCTGTGGAGGAACCGCTTCACGCCCCGGTACAGCCGATTGACGTAATATGCCGGGTATTTGGTGCCCCACTTTATGCACACGACATTCAGGACGGGAGTGGTCACGGGCACGGCAAAGATACCCCGGAACGGAGCGCAGCGAACGCGCCGGTCGAGTGCGCGGAGGCACGGGCAGATCGAGAGCGTGAATCGGGAGGGCTGGCAGGGGCAGAAGGACTTGAACCCTCGACCCTCGGTTTTGGAGACCGATGCTCTACCAACTGAGCTATACCCCTAAAACCAGCGTGATCCCTCTAATGTCAAAGCGCCGCTGACGCAAGGGGGCAACCGCCGAAGTCGTGGCGTCGCACCGGTGTTGTCTTAGCTGTGATTCCAGCGACCCGGGCGAGGCGCGCGCTCTTCAACGCCGCGCCTTTCCGCGCTAGCCTGCCCGTGCGCGCCAGAAGGCGCGTGGAGGTCAAAAGGGGAATGTCATGAAAAACAGGATTGCCGGCGCCTTGCTTGCCGGGGCTCTGCTTGCCATGCCGGTCATGCCAGTTGGCAGTGTCCAGGCAGCACCGTTGTCGGACGCCGAGCTCAACTGCCTGGTGTTTCCGATGCTGAAGAAGGAATGCTGGGAGATGGGCGCCGAGCGCGCGTCGGCAGCAACCGCAGCCGTGGCGGCAACGGCAGAAAGCACCGCCTCGGCAGTTGAAGTGCCGCTTCGCTGGTGGGACTGCACCGCCGCAGCGTCGGGTTCAGGTCACCTGTTCGACTGCTGACCGGCGCCTTGCAGCAAGATCGGGGGTCCGGGCGGTCCGGGCCCTTTTTCATGTCCTGGGGGCGCAGGGCGGGATTGGAGCGGGTGAAGGGAATCGAACCCTCGTCGTAAGCTTGGAAGGCTTCTGCTCTACCATTGAGCTACACCCGCGCTGCAAGCCGAGAAAACTCTTAGGGTCAGACCCCGGCCCGGTGCAAGTCCCCCAACGAGATTTTCCGAACGGCGGCGGACGGTGCGGGACGCGGGGCGAATGCGGTAGCCTCAGCGATTGCACCCACAAGCGGGCGAGCAGAATTGGGGTCTTGCGTTGCGGGCCGACCGGGGAGAGAAGGCCCCTTCCCTCCGGCATAGCCGGATCGTGCCCATGCGAGACCGAGATATTGCCGGACTATCTGCAATTGACCAGCAAGCTGACCTCGGGCGGCCGCGCCGATGTTTTCGCGCATCCCGAGCACCCTCACCTGCTGGCGAAGGTGATGAAGAAGCCCCGGCCCGAAAATCTCGGCGATGTGCTGCTGAGCGCCGTGCTCTACCGCCGGATGCAGTTCTATCGCGAGTATTTCGGGCAGCGCCGGGCGTTTCGGACCTTCGAGGCCATGGGCCTCGCGCCGCCGATTCCGCGACCCTGGGGCATGATCCGCTCGAATCGCGGCCCCTGCTTTGTCAGCGAGGCGGTCCGAACGGCAGACGGCGAGATTGCGCCGACGCTGTTCGAACTGTCGGCAAGGCGGCAAGTGGAGCCGTTGCACGTCGCGGCACTGCACGAGTTGCGCGCCGGCATCCTGGCGGCAAGAGTCCCCCTGCCCGACCTTCGCCCGAAGAACCTCTGCTACGGGCAGATCGGCGGCCGCTTCGCATTCTATGTGGTGGATGGGTTTACCAACCGGACGGTGATCCCGACCTTCGGTTTCATCTCCACGCTCGACATGCGACGGACGATGACCCGATTTCAGCGCCGGATTCTTGATCCGCTGGGGTGATCGCTTTGGGCTGCGATCGGATGGTCTGCCCGCCCGGGGGCAGTGGTGGAGGGGACTGGATTCGAACCAGTGTACGCTAAGCGAGCAGATTTACAGTCTGCCGGATTTAACCACTCTCCCACCCCTCCATCGAGCCGGAGAAACGATTGGCGCCCGTCTCCGGGCGCGTCGTCGGGGCGGTTTATGTCGGGGGAGTGAACCTCTGTCAACAACCAATCGCGCCAAACATTTGGCGCTGCTGCAGGGTTGCGGGCCACGCTGAGGAAACTGCCGGCCGCCGTTTTGGGGGCGACGGCCGGCAGCACTGCGCCTGATGCTGCGGAAGGCATCAGACGAAAGGGTCAGTCGTCGTCGCGATCGTCGTCCGAGTCATCGCCGTCGTCGTCGGAGTCATCATCGCTGTCATCGTCGGAGTCATCGTTCGAGTCGTCATCGCGATCGTCGGAATCGTCGCGGTCATCGTCGTCATCACGATCATCGTCGTGATCGTCGTTCCGGTCATCGTCATCGCGACCATCGTCGTCGCGGCCATCGTCATCCCGGTCGTCGCTGTCGTCGGGCGAGTCGTCATAGTCGTCGCTGCCGACGCGGAGGTCCTCGGCCTCGCAATGGACTGTGCCCGTTACCTTCTGGCCGCTGCGGGTGATCAGCGTTGCAGTGGTGTGGCTATCGAGCGGGACGGTGGCGCAATATTGTGCGAGGGTCGCGTCGGAGACCTGTCCCTTGATGCTCTTTGCCTGGGCGGCGGCCGGCGCGAGGGCCAGCAGCAGCACGACGAGGGAAGTGGCGGTCGTCAGTTTCATCTTCATTCTCCTTGGCTCGTTGGCGCCTCAACCAGCGCATATCGAGACCATAGGCTCCCCCCGCTTACGGTCGCCCGGCAGTGGCGGTAAGCCAGTTGTCAGGTTTGTGTGCTAGTGAGTGCCTGATGACCCGTCGCCAATTGCTCCTCATGTTGCTTCTCCTCCTCGCCGGACCGCTGTCGGCGTTGCCGGCGCGGGCCGACGACGATGATGACGACGATGGCGGTGACGACGGCGGCGATGACGGCGGCGATGACGACGGCGATGATGATGATGACGATGGCGGGTCGGATGACGGGGGCGGGTCCGGCAACACCGGTGACAGCGATGATGATGACGACCACGAAGACGCGCGGCGGGCGGTGGAGGCTGGCGCAGCGCTGAGCCTGAGGCAGGTGCTGGCGATCTTCCGCAAGCGATACCAGGGCACCGTCGTCGATGTGACGCTGCACCGGAGTTCGAACGCGTTGCGCTACCGGATCAAGTTCATCGATGCGGCCGGGCGGGTGCGGCGCGTGCAGCTGGACGCCGTCAGCGGCGCCCTGGTCAACTAGGCGGCGGCAGATGCGCATTCTGGTGGTCGAAGACGACAAGGGTATCGCCGAGACGACGCGCGCCGGGCTCGAGCAGGCAGGGTTCTTGATCGAAAGCTCGCGCGATGGGGAAGACGGCTGGTTCCGGGGCGATACCGAGGATTTCGATGCCATCATTCTCGATCTCGGGTTGCCGATCCTCGATGGGCTGACGATCCTGAAGCGCTGGCGCAAGGCCGGGCGCACCATGCCGGTGCTGGTGCTGACCGCGCGCGGCAACTGGGACGAGCGGGTGGAGGGCATCGACGCCGGTGCCGACGACTACATGGCCAAGCCGTTTCGCGTGGAAGAACTGGTGGCGAGGGTCAGGGCGCTGCTGCGCCGGGCGGCGGGCCACCCTGCCCCGATCATGGAAATCGGCGACATCAGCCTCGATACGCGGCAGATGCGGGTGGTGCGC
>JBBQDX010000345.1:0-4011 GCA_038320125.1 Rhodobacterales bacterium
GCCATCTTGACGAGATCGATGCTGAGGAAGGTCGTCGCGTTGCCGGGGCCGCCGCCGGTGACCACGAAGGGCTCGGTGTAGATCATGAAGCTGTCCATGAAGCGCAAGAGGATGGCGATCATCAGCACGCCCGCCATCTTCGGCAGCTCGATGTAGCGGAACACGGCCCAGCGGTTGGCCTGGTCGATCCGGGCGGCCTGGTAATAGGCGTCCGGGATGGAGCGCAGGCCCGCGTAGGCCAGCAGCGCCACCAGCGAGGTCCAGTGCCAGACGTCCATGACGATGACCGTCACCCAGGCGTCGAGGATGTTCTGCGTGTAGTTGTAGTCGATGCCGATGGCGTCGAGCACGTAGCCGAGCAGGCCGATGTCGACGCGCCCGAAGATCTGCCAGATGGTGCCGACCACGTTCCAGGGGATCAGCAGCGGCAGCGACATGGTGACGAGGCAGAAGGACGACCAGACGCCCTTCTTGGGCATGCTGAGGGCCACGAGAATGCCGAGCGGCACCTCGATGGCGAGGATGATGGCCGAGAACGTCAACTGCCTCCCGAGCGCGTTCCACATCCGGTCGGAGTGCAGCATGTCCTCGAACCAAGCGAGCCCGGCCCAGAAGAAGGTGTTCTGGCCGAAGGTGTCCTGCACCGAGTAGTTCACCACGGTCATCAGCGGGATGACGGCCGAGAAGGCCACGAGGACGAGGACCGGCAGGACGAGAAACCAAGCCTTCTGGTTGACGGTCTTGTTCATCGCGCGGCCCTCCCGCAGGGATCGACGCGCCAGTCGTCGACGTAGACGTTGATCCCCTCGGGCGCGAAGGTGATGCGGTCGGCCTCCGCCGCGCGCGTGTCGCCTTCGTCCACGATGGCCGCGACCTTCGTGCCGGCGACGTCCAGCCGGACGATCTTGTGGCGGCCCACGTCCTCGACCCGCTCGACGCGCGCCGGGATGCCGTCGCCGCCCGCATGCAAGCGGATGAACTCGGGGCGCACGCCGACCTGTGCGCGCCCCCCCGCGTAGGCGCGGCCCAGATCGACGGTCGCGCCGGCGACGCGGGCTTGTGTGCCGTCGATCTCGGCGTCCAGCAGGTTCATGCCGGGCGAGCCGATGAAGTAGCCCACGAAGGTATGGGCGGGCCGCTCGAAGAGCTCCTGCGGGGTGCCGATCTGGACGACGCGGCCGTCGTGCATCACGACGACGCGGTCGGCAAAGGTCAGCGCCTCGGTCTGGTCGTGGGTGACGTAGATCATCGTGTGGCCGAAATCGCGGTGCAGCTTCTTGAGCTGGGTCCGCAGCTCCCACTTCATGTGCGGGTCGATCACCGTCAACGGCTCGTCGAAGAGGAGCGCGTTCACGTCCTCGCGCACCATGCCGCGCCCGAGGCTGATCTTCTGCTTGGCATCCGCCGTCAGGCCCCGCGCCTTGCGGTCGAGCGTGTCTTCCATGTCGATCATCGCCGCGACCGATGCCACGCGGCGCGCGATCTCGGCGGCGTCGATGCCGCGGTTGCGGAGGGGAAAGGCGAGGTTCTCGCGCACCGTCATCGTGTCGTAGACGACCGGAAACTGGAACACCTGCGCGATGTTGCGGTCGGCCGTGGGCGCGGTGGTCACGTCGCGGCCGTCGAAAAGGACACGGCCCTGCGACGGGATCAGCAGGCCGGAGATGATGTTGAGCAGCGTGGACTTGCCGCAACCGGACGCCCCGAGAAGCGCATAGGCTTCGCCGTCGGCCCAGTCGTGGTTCAACTCCTTGAGCGCGAAGTCCGCCTCCGCCTTCGGGTGCGGCAGGTAGGAATGGGCGAGGTTTTCGAGCGTGATCCTGGCCATCACGCGGCCTCGGCGTAGGGAGCGCCCGCGACGAGCGCGCCGTCTTCGGCGAAGAGATAGACGCGGCTTGGGTCGAGGTATACCGGCAGCGCCTGACCCGGTGTCAGGTCGCGGATGCCGTGGATCAGGCCGACCCAGCGGTCGGCACCGTGGTCGAGGTGCACAAAGGTTTCCGACCCGGTGATCTCGGTCACGTTGAGCCTTGTCTCGAAGCGGATCGCGCCCTCGGAAGGCTCCAGCGTGAGGTGGCTGGGCCGGAACCCCGCCAGATAGCGCCCGTCCCCCAGCCCCGCGCCAAGGGCCGGCGCCACCAGCGCGCCGCCCGCGTGATGCAGGGTGTCGCCGCGTTTCTCGAGCGGCAGGAAGTTCATCGGCGGGTCCGAGAAGACGCGCGCGGTGGTGGCGTCGGCCGGCTGGCGGTAGACGGTCGCGGTCGGGCCGAACTGCGTGACGCGACCCTCCCAGAGCGTCGCGCAGTGGCCGCCAAGCAGCAGCGCCTCCTCCGGCTCGGTGGTGGCATAGACGAAGATGCTGCCCGATTCGGCGAAGATGCGCGGGATTTCGGCGCGCAACTCCTCGCGAAGCTTGTAGTCGAGGTTGGCCAGCGGCTCGTCGAGCAGCACCAGCCCCGCGTCCTTGACCAGCGCGCGGGCGAGGGCGCAGCGCTGCTGCTGGCCACCGGAAAGCTCGAGCGGCTTGCGGTCGAGCATGGAGCCGAGCTTCATCAGGTCCGCCGTCGTGCGGACGCGGGCGTCGATCTCGTCGCGGGCCAGCCCGAGGAGGCGCAGGGGCGAGGCGATGTTGTCGTAGACGCTCATCGACGGGTAATTGATGAACTGCTGGTAGACCATTGCGATGCGGCGGTCCTGCACCCGCTGGCCGGTCACGTCGTCGCCGTTCCAGAGGATGCGGCCCGCCGTCGGCCGATCGAGCCCGGCCATCAGCCGCATCAGCGAGGTCTTGCCCGACAGCGTTGGTCCGAGGAGCACGTTCATCGTGCCCTTCTGCAGCGTCAGGGACGTCGTATGGATATGCGCGCGGCCGCCGACGATATGAGTGACGCCGTCCAGGGTGAGGGTCACGGGATCACCATCACGTCGGCCGCGAGAGCGTGAGCATGGCCTGCGACGGGCGGATACCCTGCGCCCTCCCCCGACAGGACACCGCCCGTCGCCGGTTTGTCTCGCATGCCGTCAGCAGGTCTCACCCGGATCCTCCCAAACCCTCGTCCCTGCCGGCAGGTAAGCAAACCACACAAAAATGAACAAGCACGATGTTCGTTTTTCTTCACTTTTCGCGACGTGCCTTTGCGGCAAGGAGGGGCAGAACCCTATCCAGACCCGTCGCTGGAAGGCCGGGCGACGGGAAGGGGGTTTGCAGACAAACGAAAACCTGCGAAATCGGGCGGTGAACGATCAAGGCCTCGTCCCAGCCGTGTCACAGACCATCCGCCATCCCGAGATCCTGGAAATCGCAAGGCGGGACGGCAAGGTGACCGTGGAGGGTCTGGCCGATCATTTCGACGTCACCCTGCAGACGATCCGCCGCGACCTGACCGATCTGGCCGAGGCCGGCCGCCTGGAACGCGTCCATGGCGGCGCCGTCCTCCCTTCGGGGACGATCAACATCGCCTACGAGGAGCGCAGGCGGCTCAATGCCGGGGGCAAGGCCGCGATGGCCCGCGCCTGCGCCGCGCGGATCCCGGAGAATTGCGCCGTGTTCCTCAACATCGGCACCAGCACCGAGGCCGTCGCCACCGAGTTGCGCCACCACCGCGACCTGGTGGTCGTCACCAACAACATGAATGTCGCCAACATCCTGTCGCAGAACGCCGATTGCCGCGTGATCGTTACAGGCGGCACCCTGCGGCAATCCGACGGCGGCCTGACCGGCAACATCACGACCGCCGCCATCCGCCAGTTCAAGTTCGACATCGGCGTGATCGGCTGCTCGGCCATCGACGAGGACGGCGATATCCTCGATTTCGACGTCCAGGAGGTCGGCGTGAGCCGGACCATCCTCGAGCAATCCCGGCGGACCTTCCTGCTTGCCGACCACAGCAAGTTCAGGCGGGCCGCACCCGCGCGCATCGCCTCGCTCGCCGAGATCGACGTGCTCTTCACCGACCGGCCGGTCGGCGCCCCTCTCGAGGCCAGCTGCGGCGAGCTCGAGACCGGCATCGT
>JBBQDX010000346.1:0-4008 GCA_038320125.1 Rhodobacterales bacterium
CGCGCCCGCCAGAGCGTGAAGAGCCCCGCCGCCATCACGATAGCAGCGCCGACGACCACCCGCGTCTCGAGCGCCTCGCCGAAGATCGTGACGCCGAGCGCCGACGCGAAGACCAGTTGCAGATACGCGAAGGGCTGCACCACGCTCGCTTCCGCCACCTCGTAGCAGCGGATCAGCAGCCAGTGCCCGGCGACCCCGGTAAGGCAGAGGCAGGCCATCCAGCCCCAGTCTGGCGCAGCCATCGGCTCCCAGGACCAGATGCCGACGAGAGTGATGGCGACGGCGCCCATCGTTCCGGTCCAGAAGAAGCTCGTCGCCGTGGTGTCGCGCCGCGAGACGTAGCGGGTGAGCAGGCCGTAGAGCGCGAACATGAACGCCGCCGTCAGCGGGATGAGAACGGCGGGCGAGAACACCGCGATGCCCGGCTGCAGGATGACGAGGACGCCGGCGAAGCCGACCGCGATGGCCGACCAGCGCCGCCAGCCGACCTTCTCGCCCAGCACCGGACCGGAGAGGGCGGCGACCAGCAGCGGATAGGCGGCGAACATCGCATGCGCCTCGACCAGGCCCAGCACGACGAACCCCGCCACCATCACGCAGATCTCAAAGGCCAGCAGCACGCCGCGCAGGCCTTGCAGCCAAGGCTGCGACGTGGCCGCCGCCGCCCGCAATCCGCCCGGATGGCGCGCTGCGAGGGTCACCACGAAGGCCGCGAAGAACCAGTAGCGGATCATCACGATCATCAGGACGTTGTATTCGCCCGCAAGATGCCGCGAGACGCCGTCCTGCACCGCGAAGACTATCGTCGCCGCCACCATGAGGGCGATGCCGAGACGGTCGCCCTTCACACGAGATGCCCCCGCGTCATATGCCGCTTGCGCCCATGTCCCGGCACCCGCTTCACCGCGAAGCCCGCATCCGACAGCGCCTGCCGCACATGCCCCGCCGCCGTGTAGGTGGCGAAGGTGCCGCCGGGGGCGGTATGGCGCGCGACCTGCCGCATCACCTCCGCCCCCCACATCTCGGGGTTTCTCGCCGGCGAGAACCCGTCGAGGAACCAGGCGTCGGCCGCTTCCCGCCACAGGGGCAGCGTGTCCCGCACGTCGCCGGCGACGATCTCGATCTCCATCCCCGGCAGGTCGATCCGCGCCGCGGGCCATTGCGCCAGCAGTACCCCCGCATCGAGCGCGGGAAAGGCGGCGAGGGCGCGCGCCATGTCGTTCCGCGTGAGCGGAAACGCCTCGAAGGAGGTGAAGCGCAGCCGCCCCGGACCTGTCCAGGCCGCGGCCGTCACCAGCGCGTTCAGACCCGTGCCGAACCCCGTTTCGGCGATGTGGAAGCCGTCCCGCAGGCGTTCCGGCAAGCCGTTTCCCCCGAGAAACACATGCCGCGTTTCCGCCGCACCATCGCCCACCGAGAAATACGGATCGCCGAATCGCGTGCTGACCGGCGTGCCGTCGCGCCATGCGAGTGGGAGAGGGAGGTTTCCGTCGGTCATTCCCTGTCCTATTGCGGCACGCGAGGACTGCAAAGGGGCCACCATGTCCGCCACCGCCCAGGTCGACGTCACCATCCTCGGCGCGGGCGTCTTTGGTCTGGCCTGCGGCTGGGCCCTGACCGCGCGCGGTGCCCGTGTCCGCATCCTCGACCCCGCCGGGGTGGGGGCCGGCGCATCGGGCGGAATCGTCGGCGCGCTGGCCCCGCACGTGCCCGAGCAATGGAACGCCAAGAAGGCGTTCCAGCTCGACAGCCTGCTGATGGCCGCGGATTGGTGGGCGGAGGTCGCGGCGGCGGGCGGCGCCACCCCCGGCTACGCGCGGACCGGCCGCCTGCAGCCCCTCGCGGATGCCGACGCCGTCCTGCGGGCCGAAGCGCGCGCGAGGGGGGCCACGACCCTCTGGCAGGGTCGGGCGACATGGGCCGTGGAGGAGGCGCCTGCCGACTGGTCCCCCGGCACGCCCCGCGTCATCCGCGACACGCTTACCGCCCGGATCCATCCCGGACGCGCCTGCGATGCCCTCGCCGCAGGGATTGTCGCGCGCGGCGGCAAGATCGAGACGGACGGCCCGCTGGGTGGCACCGTCCTGCATGCGACAGGCTGGCGGGGCCTCACCCTGATACGCGACGACCGCGGCCGCCCTGCGGGCAATGGCGTCAAGGGCCAGGCCGTGCTCCTCGACCTCGACCGCCGCGACCTGCCGCAGCTTTACGTCGATGGCCTCCACATCGTCCCCCACGCCGACGGCACCACCGCCATCGGCTCCACGTCGGAGCGCGACTTCGACCACGAGGGGACCGATGCGCTGGCCGATGACCTCCTCGCCCGCGCCATCGCCGCCGCGCCGATCCTCGCCACGGCCCCCATCCTACGCCGCTGGTCCGGCGTTCGCCCCCGCGCCCGATCCCGCGCACCACTCCTGGGGATCTGGCCCGGGCGAGGCGGGCATTTCATCGTTAACGGCGGCTTCAAGATCGGGTTCGGCATGGCGCCAAAGGTGGCGGAGGTGATGGCCGACCTCATTCTGGACGACCGCGATTCCATCCCCGAAGCCTTCCGCACCGACGGCCTTGCGCGGTGGAACGGCGGGGCATAACACGCGACCTCACTTGCCCCTCATTCAGGGGCCATGTCTCCGACCACCATGTCAAAACGGGTTAACATCATGCTCCTCCTCATCGCGGCCATGGCCGCCATCGTCGTCGCGTCCAACATCGGCGTGCAGGTTCTCATCGCCGACGGCTGGCTCACCTGGGGGGCGTTCACCTATCCGCTGGCGTTTCTCGTCACCGATGTAACCAACCGCCTGCATGGCCCCGATACGGCACGCAAAGTTGTGCTCGCCGGCTTCGCGGCGGGGCTGGTCTGCTCGCTCGTGGGCACGCAGGTTGTGGGGGAATTCGGGCCCCTCGTCACATTGCGGGTGGCGCTGGCGTCGGGGGTGGCGTTCCTTGTCGCGCAGCTGCTCGACCTGGGGGTGTTTTCGGCGCTGCGCGGGCGGGTCTGGTGGGCGGCTCCGCTGGTGTCGTCGCTTGCGGGGTCGGTGGTCGATACCGCGCTGTTCTTCACCATCGCCTTCGCCGGTTTCCTCGCGTTTCCCCTGGCCTGGGGTGACGTCTCCTGGGCGCAGGTGCCGACGGTCGTGGGGCCGCTCTGGGTGGGGCTGGGGCTGGCGGACTGGGGGGTGAAATTCGGGCTGGCGCTACTCGCGCTGGTGCCCTTCCGTGTCATCACGATGAAGTTTGCACAACGGGTTGCGTAAAGGGGCTTGACCGGCACCGAATGTGTGCCAACGTAGGGCCATCGGCAACCCATTGAAAGGAGGTGATCCAGTGTCAAGAAAGATGGTGGAGAATGCGGTCGGGACAACCATGGGGACCCGCATCTGAGGCAGCCCTCGGGTGTGTTTTTCCTTGGCGGGTCAATGTCTTGAACAGCGATCTAACCGACCCCGCCTCCTGATACTTTCGGAAGGCCGCCCCATGTCGAGGGGCGGCCTTCTTCACATTTCGGGGTAACTCCAGACGGCCCGAAACCCAAATTGTACAATCTCCGGACCCCCCTTTTCCCGTTTTGTACAAAACTCCAGACCCCGCCGGACCCCTGCCGATGCCCCTCGAGATCAATTCCGCGATCACGCTCCAGGACTGGGAGATGACCGAGACCTTCGTGCGCGCCTCCGGACCGGGCGGACAGAACGTCAACAAGGTGTCCTCGGCGGTGGAACTGCGGTTCGAGGCGGAGCGCTCGCCCTCGCTGCCCGGCCCGGTCAAGGCGCGCCTGCGGCGACTCGCCGGGCGGCGCTGGACGAAGGAGGGCGCGGTGGTGTTGCAGGTCTCCGAGGAACGCTCGCAGGCCCGCAATCGGGAGCTGGCGCGGGAGCGGCTGGCGGATCTGGTGCGCGCGGCGGCGGTAAAGCCGAAGCCACGGGTGCGCACGAAAGTGTCGCTCAACCAGAAGCGCAAGCGGGTGGACGCGAAGAAGCGGCGGGGCGAGGTGAAGGAGCTGCG
>JBBQDX010000347.1:0-3893 GCA_038320125.1 Rhodobacterales bacterium
GCCGTGTCGAACCTGGTGGAGAACCGCCCGCTCTCGGAGGCGATGCAGGCGGAATTCGAGGCGCTCGGGTCGGTGCCCTTCGACGCGGACGACGTGGCCTTCGCAAAAGAGATCCGCAAGACGCTGACGCGCGAGGACATCGATGACACGTTCCGCAGCCTCGGCCGGAAGCCGGATTACGACCTGCCGCTCTGCAACTTCGTCGCACCGCTCGATCGGCCGATGACGGGCGGGATGGGGTCGACCGACGTGGGCGACGTGAGCTGGGCCGTACCGCTCGTTCAGGCACGGGTGGCGACCTGCGCGGTCGGCACCGCGCTGCATTCCTGGCAGCAGACCGCGCAGGGCAAGACGCCCGCCGCGCACAAGGGGATGCTGCATGCGGCGAAGGTCATGGCCGCGACCGCCCGCGCGGCGATCCTCGACGCCGGTCTGCGCGAGGCGGCGAAAAAGGCGCACGCTGAATTCCTGAGCGACGCGCCCTACACCAATCCGATCCCGGCGGAGACAAAGCCGCCGATCGCGGCAGAATAGGCCGGCCGATGACCGACACGACGGACAGGCGGGACGCCGCCATCGTCAGAGCCTATGCCTATTTCGACGCCGGGACGTTCCAGTCGGAACTCGCCGCCATCGCGAGCGAGAGCCAGAACGCGGACGCGCGGGACGAATGCCGCCGCTACCTTTCGGAAGCGATGGGGCCGCGGCTTTCAAATATCGGGTTCGACTGCGAGATCTTCGAGAATACCGATCCGCGCGGAGGTCCGATCCTCTTCGCCGCGCGGATCGAGGATGCGGCGCGCCCGACGGTACTCGTCTACGGACACGGTGACGTCATCCGCGCGCAGACCGAAGCCTGGCGCGAGGGATTGCATCCTTTTCACCTCGTCGAGGAAGGAGACCGCCTCTACGGGCGCGGTACGGCGGACAACAAGGGCCAGCATTTCATCAACATCGCGGCGCTCGAGGTACTCGCCGCCGCGCGTGGGGCGCTCGGTTTCAGCGTGAAGGTCATCATCGAGACGTCGGAGGAGACCGGTTCGGTGGGCCTGCCGCGCTTCTTCGAAGACCGGAAGGAGAGGCTGGCGGCAGACGTCCTCATCGCGTCGGACGGGCCGCGTATCTCCGGCCGCTATCCAAAAACGCCAGCCACTGGCTGACTTTTACGCCGCCGCGTGGCCGGTTTTTACTCCGCCGTTGACAAGAAAATGCCATAGCGGGACCGAACTTACGTTCTGATGGTCCTAGCTCGGTAGGTGTGATCAGGGCGTCGAGCTGTCCGCAAGCCGATAGTTCAGCGGCCATCTAGCGCACGATGATCAAAAAGTTGAAAAGCTGAAGGGATCGTCGTCTCACATAACTGGTGCGACGAGGGTATTATTGAGGGGGCGAAGGCGCAGCCGGTATACGACCGGTGGCGTCAGCTGAAAGGACTATGCAGTGACCGATCCAATCGTCAGCGTTCGCAAGCTCATGAAGCGGTACGGGAACGGATTCGAGGCGCTGAAGGGCGTGGATCTCGATATCGAGGAAGGTGAGATCCTTGCCTTGCTTGGGCCGAACGGGGCAGGAAAGACGACGCTGATCTCCGCAATTTGTGGGATCACGACGCCCACGGAGGGTACGATTACGGTGGGCGGCCACGATACGGTGCGCGACTTTCGCGCCGCACGCGCGCTGATTGGCCTCGTTCCCCAAGAGATCAACCTCGAGCCGTTCGAACCGGTGGCAGGCACGGTGGCTTTCTCACGCGGGCTGTTCGGCAAGCCCCGCAACCCAAAATTGATCGCCCGCGTCCTGGACAGCCTTTCGCTCGGCGACAAGGCCACGGCGCGCGTGCGCGAACTGTCCGGAGGCATGAAGCGGCGCGTCCTAATCGCCAAGGCCCTCTCCCACGAGCCTCGCGTCCTTTTTCTCGACGAGCCAACGGCGGGTGTCGACGTTGAACTGCGCCGCGGCATGTGGGAGATCGTCGCCGACCTGAAGCGGCAAGGCGTCACAATCATTCTGACCACCCATTACATCGAGGAGGCAGAGGCCATCGCTGACCGCATCGCCATTATCGACGCAGGGCGCATCCTGCTTGTGGAGGAGAAGGCGGCACTGATGGCGCGGATGGGACAGAAGGTTTTGCACGTCGCTCTGACCTCGAGGCTGGAGGATGTCCCCAAGACGCTGTCCTCCTACAACCTGTCACTGTCCGAGGACGGGCGCAGCCTGATCTATACCTACGACACGCGGGCCGCGCGCACGGGCGTCGTGCGCCTTCTAGCAGCCATCGACGCGGCGGGACTGCAGGTAGCCGACGTGACGACGCAGGAATCATCCCTGGAGGAGATCTTTGTCGGCTTGACCCGGCATGAACCCAAGGAAGCTGTCGCATGAACCTCGCCGCAATCCGGGCGATCTACGTCTTCGAGATGCAGCGGTTCTTCCGCACTCTGGCGCAGTCGGTCGTCTCCCCCGTCCTGTCCACGTCGCTTTATTTCGTGGTGTTCGGCGCAGCAATCGGCAGCCGGATCGAAACGGTTGAGGGCATCCCCTACGGTGCCTTCATTGTACCGGGCCTCATCATGCTCACGGTCCTGACGCAGGCTACGTCGAACGCGTCTTTCGGCATCTACTTCCCAAAGTTCATCGGCACGATCGATGAAATCCTGTCGGCACCCCTCTCATTCATCGAGATCACCTTCGGCTTTGTGGGCGCGGCGGCGACGAAGGCCCTGTTCATCGGCCTCATCACGCTGGCCACCGCCTTCTTCTTCGTGGACCTTGCAATCCTGCACCCGGTTTGGATGCTGGTCTTCCTGATCCTGACCTGTGTGTCATTCGCGCTCCTCGGCTTCATCATCGGCATCTGGGCCGACAACTTCGAGAAGCTTCAGTTGGTGCCGCTCCTCGTCATCACGCCACTCGTATTTCTCGGCGGAAGCTTCTATTCGATCTCGATGCTGCCCCCGGCCTGGCAAACGGTGACGCTGTTCAACCCGGTCGTCTATTTGGTGTCGGGCTTTCGCTGGTCCTTCTTCGGGGAGGTGGACGTGGCGATCGAGCTCAGCGTGGCAATGATCCTTCTGTTCCTTGCACTGTGCCTCGGTACGATCTGGTGGATCTTCCGGACCGGATGGAAGCTGCGGAAATAAGGAAGGCAGACGATGTCTATTACCCGGGCAAAGTGCGAAGATCCAATTCTGCATCATTAGTTTCAGCCTGCAATCCGGACTAAAGACAAGGCAAACTTATCGAAGATAGAAAACCGCGGCATGCGGCGGCGTTTACCGCCCTTGCAGCTTGCCGCAACCGCAGCGGCGGTGCCAGGCGAGGACCATGTCGCGCCGGCCGCCTTCCCTGTCACCCCCTAAATCTGGCACCGCATCTGGCCCCAAACCCGGTCCTCTTGCGATGCCCTCTGCGATGCCGTCCTGGATCGCCCGGGCGCCTGCGGCGGGGCGCGGGCGGGCGGCGTGCCGATGGCGCTGCTGCGCGACCGGCTGGCGCTCGGGGCGGCGGCGGCGGGCCTGGTGCGGGCCGGCGGGCGCGCGCGGGCGGCCGAGCTGCGCGACCGGCTGTGCTTTCTGCCGGCGGGGGCGGCGATAAATCCGGCGACGGCGCGGCTGGCCCTCTGGCGGCGGGCGGGAAGCACCCGGTTGCGCGGCGGCGGGCTGGCGCGGCTCCTGGCGGAGGTCGGGGACGGGGCCGTGGACGGAGGCGGGGACGGGGCCGATCTCGCCGCGGTCGTGGACGGCAGCGGGGACTGCGCGCACCACGGTGATCCGGCCACGGATTCCATGAGCATCCGGCCACCGGTTCCACCGCGATCCGGCCACCGGTTCCACGAGGATCCGGCCACCCTCGCGTGAGCTCCTGCGGGGCAATCTGAAGCCGCCTATCGT
>JBBQDX010000348.1:0-3892 GCA_038320125.1 Rhodobacterales bacterium
CCTCGATCATCGACCGGCCTTCGGCGAGCGAGGATGGCACGATGTCGACTCCGCCTGCCACCATGTCGGTGATGCCGGGCGCGGCGCCCTCGCTGGGAACCCACGTCACCTGATCGGGTGGCAGGTCGGCTTCCATCAGCATGCCGGCAAGGCCCAGATGCCAGATGCCGCCCTGACCCGTACCCGATGCCTTGAAGGTGCCCTTTTCCTGCGACCTGATCGCCTCGAGCAGCGCGGCCGCGTCCTCATACTCGCTGTCGGCGGAGACCATCAACCCGCCCGGATCGGAGTTCACCAGCGCGAGAACGTCGAAATCCTCGTAGGTCAGATCGGTCAGGCCCTGCCAGTGCATCATGTCGATCTCGATCGTCATTACGCCGATCGTGTAGCCGTCAGGCTCCGCGTTGGCGATTGCGCTGTGGCCGACGACGCCCGATCCGCCGGTGCGGTTCACGACGTTGATCGGCACGCCGAGTTCTTCCTGCAGCAGCGATGCCAGGACCCGGCCCACGGCGTCGGTTCCGCCGCCCGCGCCCCACGGCACGATCATCTGGATCGGGCGGGACGGGTAGTCCTGCGCTGCGAGAGGTAGCGCCGACATGAGCGGCGTGGCCGCCAGTATCAGGCCGGCCGCGAAGAGATTCCGTCGTTGCATCGAGTCCTCCTCCAAAGTTGCCGCGCGCCAATCGGACGCGGTGCCGATCGCACGGGATTGTCGGAGGCAAAACTAGGAAACGCCAGGAATGAACCTGCGGCGATAGCATACGGATTTAATGCGATGCCCCCCAGAGGAAGCTAACCACGGCAAATCGAAGCTTGTCAATCGGGCTGAATGTGTAGTCGGCAGTATCGCATCCTTGAACAGATCCTCTGGGTTTCATGGACACCACCTCCATTTGAGGCGAATCTGCCCGCCGACGGCATGTCGCTGTGGAGACAGCAGATATGATTAAGCCGTTAATTGTGGTTGCAGGTATTTTGGCGTGGACGTCTGCCCAGGCGGCGACATTGAGGGACGAGGACCAGAGCAACACCCTGGAAGGACCGATCTGCGAAGATTCGTGTGATGAGGCTTTCACCGGATCTCTGTGGCTCGATGAGGATCTGCTGCCGGGTGGCACGATCGCAGGGTCCACGCTAAACATCACCTACAACTCTTGGGACGACACCGAGCTGAGCGACACCGGAAGCTACAGCAGGCCAGCGCGCTTCGTCTCGCGCCGAGCAGATTTGGCGGCGCGCCGTGCTGTGGGCGCATGGCTCGCGGCCAAGTAAAACTGCGAAGGTCGGTTCGCCGCCATTGTGACGGAGAGGGCGCGGCTAGTCGAAGCGCAGCACGGTTAATTTTCGGTGCGGCTCTGCACGGCCGACGAGCTTAAGATCGATCCTCTCGGATGAATCTGTACCTCGAAGGGGGTCTGACATACAGGCTTCACTTAGCGCCGTTACTGTTCTGGTAGGCCGCGGCAGAACGTCGGAGCCGAGCGAGGAGCTTACGATGCGCAATGTGCCGCTGGCGGTTGTCCTGACCGCCGCAACCATGATCGGCCTGCCTGCCTTTGGCCAGGATGAGCCCGTCACGATGACCTCCGAAGTTCTCGACAGCTTCGTGATCCCTGAGGTGAACCAGGGCATCGGGGTCGATGCGGAGCACTTCTACGCCGTCGACAACACCACGATCGCCAAGTACCTCAAGGAGACACAAGAGCTTGTAGAGGTCCGGGACTATACCGAGCTCGGCGCGATTCACTTCGACAGTGCTGCTGTGGTTGACGGGCGGATCTATGTCTCTCACTCGAATTACCCGATCTGGCCCATGACGAGTTCGCTGGAGGTGTTCGACGCCGAAACACTCGATCCGTTGGAAACTCATAGCTTCGGGATCCGGATCGGCTCGTTCACTTGGTTGGATCAGGCTCCCGATGGCGCCTGGTGGGGTGGCTTCGCGAATTACAACCGGGTGTTCGATCGCAGCCCCGTCGCCTACGGCAACAAGTACAACACCCAGGTGGTCCGGTTCGGCGACGATTGGGAGATCCAGGAGGCCTACGTCATCCCCGATGCCGTGGTCGAGAAGTTCGATGATATGTCGAACTCGGGCGGTTCGTGGGGCCCGGACGGCAATCTCTATCTCTCTGGCCACGATCCTGCGGAGGCCTACGTGATGCAGTTGCCGGAAATCGGTTCCACGCTGCGCTGGATCGGCACCGTGCCGCTCGAGATCGCCGGACAAGGCATCGCTTGGGACCGATCGAAGCCGGACGTACTCTACGGCTTCGTGCGCGCGACGAACACTGTCAGTGTCAATCGCGTGAACCTGGACAGCCTGACCGAGTAGTAGACCCTGAGGCAGGGGGTCATCGAGCTGGCAATTGCTGCCGCGTAATACCAACGGCCTTTCCATGTGACTCCTGAGAGGGATTCCGGAAACGTTTGGTTCTGCCTCTCTGCCTGCAGGCAGGAGGCGGAGCAAATGGTGGCGATTGCGATCACTCGGAGAGAGTTGACGGCGGCTGAGCTGCGGGCGGCGGCGGCGAAGAGCCGGGACGCGCATGCGGCGCGGCGGATGCTGGCGGTGGCGTTGGTGCTGGAGGGCGTCGATCGGAAGAGCGCGGCGGAGACCTGCGGCATGGACCGGCGGACGCTCCGGGACTGGGTGCATCGCTACAACGCGGAGGGGCTTGCCGGGCTCTCGAACCGGCGCGGCGCGCCGCGATCCCCGCGGCTCGACCCCGGGCAGGTGGCCGAGCTGGAGTCCTGGCTGGAGGCCGGCCCCGACCCGGCGCCCGTTCCGATGGGGGACGGGGTGGTGCGCTGGCGACGGCAGGACCTGCGCGCCCGGATCGCCTCGGCGTTCGGGGTGGAGTTGCACAAGCGGACGGTTGGCAAGTACCTGGCGGGGCTCGGCTACCGGCGGCTCCCGGTGCGCCCGCGACATCCCAAGACCGATCCCGAGGCGCAGGAGGTTCTCAAAAAGCTTTGCCGAGGCGGTAGCCGCCGCGGTGCCCGAGACCGCGAGGTACAAATCGCTCGAAGTCTGGTTTCAGGAGTCCGCCATGGTGCCGCCATCGGTCCGAGGCCCATGGCGGACGCGCGCGCAGGCCAGCAGGGCACGCTCACCCGCGTCCGGGCCAAGCGCGGCACGCGCCCGCGCGCGCCGCGTGATACCCGCTACCAGTGGGCCTGCATTTTCGGTGCGGTCTGCCCGGAGCGCGGCGTGGCCGCGGGCCTCGTCATGCCCTTCGCCGACACCGGCGCGATGAACGACCACCTCGCCGAAATCGCCCGCACCGTCGCGCCGTTCGTCGGGAAAACGATCCACTGGATCGTTTTCTGATCCTCCTCACCCCACGCCGTGCTCGTGCTCGACGACGCCGGCTGGCATGGCGGACACGCGCTGATCGTCCCGGACAACATCTCCCTCGTCATGCTTGCGCCCTACAACCCAGAGCTCAACCGGGTCGAGAACGTCTGGCAGTACCTGCGCGCGAACTGGCTCGCGATCAGCGTCTTCGACGACTACGACGCCTTCGTCGATGCCTGCTGCGCCGCGTGGAACCGCTTCACCGAACAGCCAGACGTCGTCTCCTCCAGCACCTCCCGGCAATGGGCACAGGCCAATCGATAGGGCCGTTGGTATAACGCCCCGAGCCAGTGGCCCCCTCAGCGGCGGTTGTCATTCATGCGTAAGAGAAGATTCCGCACCGTCGAGACATGCCAAGCGCCCCCGCGTCGCTTCAGGATGCCCCGCCGCCCTAGGCTCCAGACTCATTGATTTAGAGCCAGAACAAGACGGTTGCTGCGAGGGCGATCGTTGACAGGAAGACCTTCGGGCAGCGGTCATAGCGAGTGGCGACGCGGCGCCAGTCCTTCAGGCGCCCGAACATGATCT
>JBBQDX010000349.1:0-3879 GCA_038320125.1 Rhodobacterales bacterium
AGAAGAACGATGCCGCCGATGCGGAAGCGATCTGCGAAGCAGCGCAACGGCCGAACATGCGCTTCGTGCCGGTGAAGAGCGAGGAGAAGCAGGGCGCTGCGGCGGTGTTCCGGGTGCGCGAGCTGCTGATCCGGCAACGCACGCAGACGATCAACGCGCTGCGAGGCCATCTGACCGAATTCGGGGAGGTCGTGCCCCAGGGAGCGTGGAACGCCCGCCGCCTGATTGAGCTGGTCGAGGCAGACGACGACGCTTTGCTGGAGACGGCGCGGGCGACGTTGCAGGTCCTGGTGGACGGATTGCGTCACCTCGACGAACGGATCAGCGAGCTCGACGTGGAGATCGCGCGTCGGGCGCGGGAGGACGAGGTGGCACGGCGGCTGATGACGATCCCCGGGATCGGCCCGCTGATCGCTACGGCGCTCGCTACGCTCGCCCCGCCGCCAGAGCACTTCCGGCGTGCCCGCGACTTCGCCGCCTGGCTCGGCCTCACGCCTCGGCAGCACTCGACCGGAGGCAAGCAGCGGCTCGGCGCGACGACCAGAATGGGCGAGCGCTCCCTCAGGCGGCTCTTGATCCTCGGAGCCAACAGCGTCGTCATCAAGCGGCAGACGAACCCGATGGCGCAGCCGGGGACCTGGCTCGGCGGGCTGCTCGCGCGCAAGCCAGGGATGCTGGTGCGGGTGGCGCTGGCGAATAAATTGGCGCGGATCGTTTGGGCTCTCATGGCCCGCGGCGGCGTCTACAGGGCTCCGGTCGCGGCGGCATAGATCGTCGTCGATCGGGGAACGTCGGAGCGTAAGAGGGCAAGGAGACGTATGGCGCAGCAGTCGTGAGACGGGATGGGGAGAACCAGAGTGCAACAGAGTGCCCTCGAGCACGCGGCTTTGATCTGGACCCGATCCTCGACCACCACACGGGCCCGCGGCATGTGAGACGCCGCATCACGAGGCCGGATACATGTCAGCACCCGACAGCGCGTCAGACCAAGCTCCAAAGATCCCTCTTGCGCATGGGGCGGTTATACATGTTGCACAAGTCTTCTGTTTGAGGATTCACTTGGCGAATCCAGTGGATTAGGCGGGCGTTATGAGCAAGCCACAAGCCCCCCGCTACCGTACCACCAACTGGCCGACGTACAACCGCGCGCTTGAACGCCGGGGGTCTATGCTGATCCTGATCGACCCCGAGATGGACTGGCTTGCGGAGCCTGTTGGCAAGATGGGCAGGCCTGCGGTGTTCTCGGACGTGGCGATCCAGCTGTGCCTGTCGGTCAAGGTTTTGTTCAAGTTGCCGCTTCGCCAGGCGGTCGGCATGGTGCGTGCGCTTGTGAAGCTTGCGGGGCTGGACTGGCCCGTGCCGGACTACACCACCCTGTGCCGCCGTCAGAAGACACTCGCCGTCCAGATCCCCTTTCGACGGGTAGATGGCCCGCTGAACCTGCTGGTGCCCTCTCGGGACATCACTGCGTGATGCCCTGCCGGGTAGCAGACAGCACCGGGATCAAGTTCCTTGGGGATGGCGAATGGCACGCCCGCAAGCATGGGCCGTCCCGCCGACGTCAATGGCGCAAGGTCCATCTGGCCATGGACACAACCACATCCGACATCCGGGCGGTGGAGTTCACCTCCAGCAGGGAGGGTGATAGCCCGACCCTGCCTGCCCTGCTCGACCAGATCCCGGACGACGAGCAGATCGGCTCCGTCACCGCGGACGGGGCCTATGATACCCGCCGTTGCCACACCGCTATTCTCGAGCACGAGGCCACGGCCATCATCCCGATCCGCAAGAACGGGCGGCTCTGGCGGGAAGACTGCCCCGCCGCGGTCGCGCGAAACGCAATCCTCCGCGACGTTCGCGAAGAAGGCCGTGCGGGCTGGAAACGACGGAACGGATACCATGTCAGAAGCAGGGCGGAGGCAAAGATGCGGTGCCTGAAAGCCTTCGGAGACCGCATCGCCGCAAGAGACCCGGACCGCCAAACCGCCGAAATCCACATCCGCGTCGCCCTCATCAACCGCTTCAACGCCCTCGGCACCGCCGACGTCGTCCGTGTCGCATGAAACCAAAGGGGCATGGGGCTTCACGTCTCAAACCCGACTATTGCAAGCTAGCCTCGCAGGTGGCGTCGTGTCGGGCAGCCTCGCGCTGGTCGCCGACGCGATCCACAATTTCTCGGACATGGCGTCGCTCGTCATCGCCTTCGGTGCGCGCAAGATTTCACGCCGCCCGCCCGATGCCCGGATGACCTTCGGCTATGGCCGGGTCGAGATCGTGGCCGCGCTGATCAACTATACCACGCTGATCCTGATCGGCTTCTACCTGATCTACGAAGGGGCGATGCGACTGATCGATCCGCCGGGAGTCCTTGGCTGGTGGGTGGTGATCCTGGGCGGCGTCGCGCTGTTCATCGATACGCTGACCGCAATCCTGACCTGGTCGATGCAAAAGGAAAGCGTCAACATCCGGACATTGTTCCTGCACAACCTGTCCGATGCTCTGGCATCGCTCGCCGTCATCGTCGGCGGCCTGCTGATCCTGCTCTACGACATCCGCTGGGTCGATCCGGCGATCACCATCGGGATCGCGGTCTACATCCTGTATCTCGGCCTGACGGAAATCGGGACGCCGATCCGCACCCTGATGCTGGGCAGTCCGCCGGATATCGACACCGACGCGTTGATCGACGCGGTCGCGGGTATCGACGGTGTCGACAAGGTCCACCATGTGCATTTCTGGCAGATGCAGGAACATCAGGCCGCGTTCGATACCCATGTGGTAATTGAACAATCGCGCTGGGACGATCTCGAGGACATCCGGGATGTCATCAGGGCCCGGCTCGAGGACGGGTTCGGCGTCACCCATTCGACGCTGGAGTTCGAGCGGTCGGGGAACAGGCACCGGGACGCGAAACGCTACGGTCATTGACCTGACAGGGTATCAGAAAACTGCTGGCATTATGAGATGATCCCCTCGCCCGACCGGCTCTCCATGAGCGCAATCGTCCGGGCGATTGCAACAGGGGGCCTCGGTTCCGCAGGCCATGACGGCTCGAAACACCGCGGGCCTTCGGCATCGTTCACGCCCTTGTGACCTCATGGTGTTTGAACCTCTAGCGGGTGGAGGTCTTAGACACTGGAAAACAGAGAATATGAAAGGTCTTTACCATGAATCGAACCATCGACAGATCGATGACGCGGCGCGCCACGCTTCTCGGACTTGTCGCGAGTGGCGTCGCCATGGGCACAAGCCCGGCGACGGCACAGACAGGGGGCACCGCTACGTCGCCGGATCTGGATCGCAATATCTCTGCGTTCAGCATCTCACCGTGGCAGGATCACTTCGATACCCTACGCAACGGCGCGATCCTGTGCGATATCGACTCCCGCAATGTCCAGTTCTGGTCTGAAGACGAGAGCATCTACAAGCTCATTCCGTCGAGCGTCCCGCTCACCGAAGAGCTTACTAGACGCGGATATACGGAGGTGATCCGCAAGGTCGAGGGTCCGAGCTGGAGCCCGACACCTTCGATGCGGGAACGCAATCCGGAATGGCCGGATTACTGGCCGCCGGGCCCCGATAACCCCCTCGGCACCCATGCCCTCTACCTGTCCTGGCAATACTACCGCGTCCATGGAACCGGAGACACGCGCAAGATCGGTCGTCAGTCCTCCAATGGCTGTATCGGTCTCTTCAATGAGCATATCGAAGAGTTGTTTGGGCTGGCGAAAGTCGGTACGTGTCCCATCCCTGATGATCACATAAGCCCTCGGCGATCAGCCCTTTTCATGGCAAGATCGGTTCTGAGGGACGTTCGGGACGGGGTGCAACCATGTTGATCCATCTTCACAAGCAAGCGACGACCACGCCGAAGGTGCG
>JBBQDX010000350.1:0-3869 GCA_038320125.1 Rhodobacterales bacterium
CCCGCCATCATCAGGGCGACGCCGAGGGAGGCAAAGGCGTAGGGGCGCGCCTCGCCGGCGTAGGTGATCTCGAACTGCGACAGCGCCGCCAGCGTCGCGGCCAGGAGGCCCATGGCCCAACCGCGATCCGCCCGCCCCCCGCCCAGCCCCTCGCCCAGACTCCCCTCCAGACCCCCGCCCAGGGTCTTGCCGGCGGCAAAGACCGCGAGGAGGCTTCCGAGGCTCGCCAGCACCGAAGGAAGGCGCAGGGCGAACTCGTCCGCTCCGGCAAAGGTCCGCCAGGCTTTCAGCAGCAGGAAATAGGCCGGCGGATGGTTCTCGAACCTGGGAACCTCGGTCCAGAGATACGACCAGCCGAGGTTCGAGAACCAGTAGCTGTAGACCTCGTCCATCCAGAGCGGAAGATTGTTGATCTCGATCAGCCGCAGTGCCGCCGCGATCGCGAGAATGGTGGCGAGGAGTGCAAGACGAAACACGAAAGCCTGGGGGACGCTGTACTGCACAACGGAAAATACCTGTGTTCGGAAGCGAGGGCGAAGCTAGGACTAAAAGCGAAAGAAAGAATAAACGGTGGATGCTATGATACCCGGAGCCTTCTCAACCGAGAAACCATGTTTTCGCACCGATGAAGCCCGGCTCGGGAAGTCCGGGGGGATTCCTGCGGCGGATGCGGAGGTGTCTCATGGAAAAGCGTGGCCAACCCGGTGTCTTCCGGAAACTCCGCCGGAGGATGCCTGCGGCGCAGAGCTGGACCTGACCTGACCCGCCGGAGGCCATCGTTCCTGGTGCCCGCGCCGCCATCGGGCTCTTTGCGACGTCCGTATCGGGGGGTCGCCACAGCCCGGTCCCGCGGAGGGCGTGCGGTCCTTGATCCCTGGCCGTGATCCCGCCAGAAGGGCGTCTGTCACAGGGCCGAAAGGGAAACGGATGCGGGAAGACGGCCAACCTGCCGCGCAAGACGACGGGTCCGGAAGCCTGCTTCGGCCGGACGGGCTGTCCTACGACGTCGTCATGGCAACGCGGAACCGGCCGGAGGCGGTGGCGCTGTCCTTGCCGCTGCTGCTTGGCCAGACCCGCCTGCCGCGGACGATTCTGATCTGCGACAGTTCCGACGATCCGTCCGGGATCGAGGCGATCGTCGCCGGGCACGCGAAGGACGCGCCGGTGCCGATACGGTTCATGCGCTGCGCACCCGGCCTGACGGTTCAGCGGAATATCGGCCTCGCGGCCTGCACGGCCGACGTCGTGATCTTCCCCGACGACGACTCGCTGCTCTATGCCGATGCCGCCGAGCGGATGCTGGAGGTCTACGAGGCCGACCGGGACGGCCGGATCGCCGGCGTCTGCGCGCGCCCCGTGGATCGCGCGCCCGACGAGACGCCCGGCGACCTGCAGAGCTATGCGGCGGAGGATGTCGGGCCCATGCGCGCTGCCGTCCGGTGGTTGAGGCAGCGCGGCAAGGAATGGGCCAGCCAGGATCCGTTCCTCTCCATCGGCCGGCGGCTGAACGCGCGTCACGAGATGCCGCCCGCCGTCGCCGCGCTCAACGTGACGACGGTGGCCTACATGACCGGGTTCCGCATGAGCTTTCGCCGGGAAGTCATCGCAAAGATCAAGTTCGACGAGACGCTGAAGAAATACGGCTGGTTCGAGGATATCGACGCCTCCTTCGGCGCGATGGAGCACGGCAGGATCGTCGCCGCGCTCGACGCCCGCATCTACCACCACCGCGTCGCCTCGTCCCGCGACAACGGATACCGGATGGGACGCTGGGCGCTCCTGAACCTGGCTTACGTCACCATGAAGGCGGTGCATCGCAGCGGTCTGGGGGTGCCCGAGGACGAAGCGCGCCGGATCCTGCGCTTCTGCCGGATGCGCGCGGCGGGCTACATGCTGGCGAGACGGAATGCATATGGACGCGACCGGGCGCGCGGGGCACGGGACGCGCTCGGACCGGCGAGAGAGATACTGGCGGCCCCGCCCGAGCGCCTGGCCGAGATCTACGCCCGGCACGAGGTCTGACGCCGGGTCCCGCGACCGATCCCTGACGATCGTAGCAGGGCTGGCGGTGCGGGCACCGCGGGCGGAAAGCTGCGTTTCCGCCCGCGGTCTGTTTCAGGCTGCGTCGCCCTGTCTCCAGGGATCGGCATTGACCGTGCTGGCATCGCCCGTAATCCGCTTGCGCAGGGTCTCGACGCCGTCCACGGTGAAGTAGGTCTCGATGAAGGCTACATCGACGCCCGCGCTCAGGAGAGACAATCCGCTCGTCTGGCCGAAGTAGCAGATCTCGCGACCGGACTGAAACTCTCCGCCGGTCGCTCCCGTCATGGCGCGAACTTCCACGGGACCGTCATTCACGCTGATGCCGACTTTCTGAAGGTTCTGGTCGGCATAGACCTCGATATCCACCCATTCGTCCCTCGATCCGTTCCAGATGACCTTGTCGGCCGGGGTGACGTCGAGCCCCCCCCTGTCTTCGATCTTGTGAATGTAGATCGAGGTCGATCCGGTCCTGCAAAGAAGCCGGATGTCGAACCCGTTGCTTTCCTGAGTGACGACGAAATGCGTCTTGTTGCTTTCCGCCACGCTGGCCGGGATGCGCACCCTGAACCGATGCCGGATACGAGTCGTGCTCCTGGGAACATTGTTCGGATCCACGAAATAGGGGCCCAGTTCCTTCATCGTGAAGAAGACAGCATCCGAAGCAGGCGGCACCGTGACAGGCGGCGGCGCTACGACAGGCGGCACGGTCGGCACATCGAGAGGCGGCGGTGCCACGACGGGAGGGACGGTCGGCGCAACGACGGGAGGGACGGTCGGCGTCGGAATGGATACCACATTTCCCATGGTCCATCTGGAGCTGTAGGTCTGTGCCGGGAACCCCGAGAACGGATAATCGGCCTCGGGGTCGGTGAAGGCTGCCACGTATTCGATGGGCAGGGACATCTTGTACATCGAGTCCAGATTGTGGGTACTCGTCTGCACGCCGACCAGATCCGAGCGATATCCGAAGCCATGCTCGAAGGTGATGACGTCGCCCTTCGAGAAAGGCACGACCGGTACGATCCTGACATGCGTGTCGTCGAGTTTCGTGACGGTGGCGTGGTACTTCTGCGGCACCTGGGATGTGCCCGGCCGAGCGAAGCGGTACATTCCGCCGCCCGCCGCCGGCGTGAGTTCGAAGCCGAAAATCTCCTGGGAGAGATGCTGAGGGGTGGTCGAGAAGCCCTGCACCATCTTCTTCGTGGAAAGGACGCCGCCGTTCGCGGGAACGAATTCGATGGTCGCGCTGGTGCCGTCGTCGGCGAAGACCGCGTTGCGGAAATAGCTCTCGCCGATGGGGAGGCCCGCTGCCCGGAGCATGGACGGCATGAAGAAGTCATAGGCCGCCTCGAACTGGCCTTGCGGCAGGTCCAGGTTCGGATGCCCCCCGCCATTGTCTATCCATGCGCTGCCGTGGGGGCCGTAGTTGCCGCCCAGAGCCTTGAACCGGCTATCATCCATGAACTTCTGAACGCCGGCCCACCGGGCGGCGGTATCACTGCCCCAAATCCCCTTGCGCCTGACATCCAGAGGCACCGTCCGAGGCAGAAGACCGCGGCCCACGGTGGCCGGGTTACCGGTCTCGAAGTCGTAGATGCAGCGATCAACCGTCGTGCCGACTGGCGAATGCCTGTTGCCGAGCGTGAAAGCGGAACCGTTCTCGAGTTGCCCGAAATAGAACGGCGCGAATGTTTCAAGCCAATCCGGCATCTTGCCGCTATCCGCCGCCCACCAGAACTCCGTCATGCGCGTGAAACCCTGCGGATAATCGGCCAGGACGGCATCGACCATCTGCTGCGTCTTTTCCCAGCGGCGGTCTTTGCTCC
>JBBQDX010000351.1:0-3851 GCA_038320125.1 Rhodobacterales bacterium
CGCGGGGACAGACCTACTGCCCGCATTTTCTCGGCGGCGGCATCGGCCTGCATGCTTCGGCCCATCTGCTGGCCGCCGCCGGCGGTGCAGGCCTGCTGGAGGTGGACGTCAACGCCAATCCGCTGCGGGACGCATTCGGAATGCCGCTGGAGGCGGGCCAATGGCTCCTGTCGGAGGCGCCCGGCCTCGGCGTCGAGGAGATACCGGCGGAGCTCGACCGCTACCGGACGCTGTCGCGCACTGCCCGCCCCTCCTGAGCCGGGGCTGGCCTAGCGCAGGGTCGGCGCGGGCTGGCCCGCCAACTCGACGTTGACGCAGGCGGGCAGGCCGCTCGACACCGCTGCCGCCAGAGCCGCGTCGAGATCGGCTACCTCCGTCACATGCACGCCGAACCCCCCCAGGGCCGCCACGGCGAGATCGTAGCGCGCGGCGCTGAGGTCGCAGGCGAAGGCCCTCTCCGCCCCGAACGACCGCGTCTGGATCAGGTGCTCCGCGTTCCAGCGGCGGTCGTTGCCGACGATGGCGACGAAGGGCAGGCCCTCGCGCGCTGCCGTCTCGAACTCGGCGATGTGGAACCCCATCGTCCCGTCGCCCATCAGCGCGAAGACCTGCGCAGCCGGGTCCGCCGCCCGCGCCCCGATGGCGTAGCCGAGGCCACCGCCGATCACGCCCGACACGCCGTTGAGCACGCGGCGCGGGGCGGCGACGCCGGCCTGCGCCCACTGCCCGAACTCGCCGCCGTCGCAGATCACGATCGGGCGCACCGCGCGGTCCACCTGCCGCTGCACGGCGGCGCAGATGTCCTGCGGAGTGATCCCGCCCGTGGCGGACGCGGCGGGCACGCGCGCCGCGACCAGTTCCCTCGCCTCGTCGATCCACGCACCCCGGTCGACGTCCCCTGCCGCGCCCTCGGACAGCACCCGCGCGACGCGCGACGGATCGGCCTGCGTCACCGAGGCCAGCCGGTCGCCGAGGTTGCCCCGCGCGCTCTCGATCTGGTCTGCGTCGTCCAGCACCAGATGCCAGGCCGCCGAGGGCCAGACCGTCGCCGCCCCGAACCCCAACGTGAAATCGACCGCCTTGCCGAGGGCCAGCACGCAATCCGCCCGCGCCGCCACCTGCGCCAGTCGGCCGAGCGACGGATCGTTGAGGCCCCGGGGGCTTTCGAGCACCAGCACCGGGGCGCCGAACCGCGTGCAGAGCGCCTGCGCCAGCCCCGGCGCCCGCGTGGCGTTCAGCGCCGGACCCAGCAGAATCACCGGCCGCGCCGCCGCCTCGAATACCGAAAGATCGGGCAGCGTCACATCGAAGTCCGCCGGGGGGGCCGGCAGGTCCGAGCCCGCCTCCACCGCGTCGGTCAGCACGTCGGCGGGCAGCGCCAGATGCACCGGTCCGGGCCGGCCCGTTCGCGCCAGATGCAGCGCCCAGCCCAGATCCCGGGCCATGTCGCCGAGCCGCATCACCCGCCGTGCGCCCTTGGCGAGCCCCCGGGTGACGCCCATCTGGTCCATCTCCTGGAAGGCGCCGCGCCCGTCGGACGCGGCAGGGCTGTCGCCGCTCAGGAGGAGCAGCGGCGTGTCGGAGGCCCGCGCCGCGATCAGCGCGCCGGCCGCGTTCCCGAGGCCCGCCCCCGCCGTCACCAGCGCCACCCCGACGCCGCCGGTCAACTGCGCGTGCGCCTCCGCCATGTGGACGCAAGCTGCCTCGTGGCGGACGTGGATCACCCGGATGGCGGTGTCGAAGAGCGCGTCGAAGAGCGGCATGATCTGGTTGCCGCTCAGCGCGAACACCGTGTCCACCCCCCGCGCGACCAGCCCCTTGGCCAGAACGTCGGCCCCCCTCACGAAACGGACCCCGCCATCATATCACCTCGTCCGTCCGGTCGTCGCTCTCGCCGTAGCGCTTGAGCACCGCGGGCCTCGTTCCCTCGTAGAGCCGCGGGATGTTCGGCGCAATCCTGGCGTTCTCGCGCTCGAACAGGCAGTCGCCGTTCAGGTCGGAGGCGACGATGAACGGACCCATCCTGCGGCAGCGGAGCACCCACATCGCCTGCGCCAGCCCGAGTTCCTCGTGCCAATGCACCGCCTCGACCTTCTCGACGCCCCGGCCCAGCAACGCCCCGGTGCCGTAGCCCACCGTCGAAAGGTAGACCGCACCGTTCGGGACGAAATATTCCCTGTAGTCCTTCGACGTCATCCCGCCCTTTCCGACGATCAGCCGCGCGCCGGTCTTCTCCATCCATTCGGGCAGCCACTTGGCGAAGCGGAACGACGCGGTCGCCGTCACCGCCCCCATGTCGAACGTGCCGTCGGCGTTGATCCGGGCGGCGGGCGAGCAGTGGAAGTTGGCTGCCGACTGCGACGGCAGCTCCATCGGAATGTTGGCCCGCTCCTCGAGCGCGCGCATGTAGACTCCCTCGCGCGCGGTATACATCAGACCGTCGAGATAGACGATGTCGCCCAGCCGCAACTCGGCGATGGCCTCGGCAGTTGGCGTGGTGGACAGTGTGATTTCGCGCAGGCTCACGGGGCGGACTCCATTTGCAGTTCGGCAAGGATGGCAAGGCCGTGCTGGTCCTGCGTCGGCGCGGGGCGCAGGGCGGCAGGCCCCCAGGGCGCGTCGAACGGCAGGGCGGGCGCGCGGACGACCATGTTCAGTTGCGGCACGTCCAGCGACTTCCAGGCCGCGCTGTCCGCCATCTGCGGATGCGCCAGCGCCTCCGCCAGGGTGCGGACCCGGGCGGCGGGAACGCCGGCCACCGACAGGCGCTCCTCCCAGACCTCTGCGGTCGCGGTGAGGAAGACGTCGTTCAGGACGCGGGCGATGCGGTCGGGGGCCTCGTCGCCAAGATCGGGCCGGTTCAGTGCGGCGCAGAGGCGGGCGGCCTGCGCGGCGGTGTTGGCCGTCACCACGAGCGATCCCTCCGCCGTCTCGAACCGCCCCGAAAAGGGCGTGTCGGCAAAGGCGCGGTTGCCCTCGAGCCCGCGCAGCGCGCCGGTCGTCTCGTGGTGGATGGCATAGGCCCCCATGAAGGCGGTCATCGCGTCGAGCATGGAGACGCTCAGCCGCTGTGCCTGCCCGGGCCGGCGCGCCCGTTGCAGCAGCGCACCGAGCAGCGCCTGGACCAGCGCCTGCCCCGCCACGTAGTCGACGATCGGCAGGCCCACGCGCATCGGCCCGCCGCTTGGCTCTCCGGTCATCGCCATGAGGCCGCTGATCCCCTGCAGGATATGGTCGTAGGCGGGGCGGTCCGCCAGCGGCCCGGTCTGGCCGTAGCCGCTGAGACTGGCGAAGATTACGTCGCCGCGTCGCGCCCGCAGCGCGTCGTAGCCGACGCCGAGCCGGTCGACCACGTCGGGGCGGAAGTTCTCCACCACCACGTCCGCCGTCGCGGTGAGGTCGAGGAACCGCGCCCGGTCTTCGTCTGACTTGAGGTCGAGCACGATGGAGCGCTTGCCGCTGTTCTGGCTGAGGAACGATGCGCCGAGGCCGGCCTCCCGCATCGCCTGCGTGCCGCCGTGGCGGCGTACGAAATCGTCGCTGCCGGGCCGCTCCACGCGAATCACGTCCGCCCCCATGAGCGCCAGTTGCCCGGTCGCATAAGGCCCGGCCAGCACATGGGTCAGGTCAAGGACGCGCACCCCGGTCAGCGGGCCGTCCGCCTCGCCGGATGGGCTCACTCCGCCGCCTCCAGCATGGGCTCCCACTCCACCGTCTCGCGGCGCTGGTAGTCGGTGAACCAGTCGGGATCGGTGCGGTACGCGACCCGCCCGTCGGGCCAGAGGCGGGCGACCGCACGGCGCGACGAGAGGCAGAAGGCGTGGACCGACATCGGCATGCCGCCGGTGTGG
>JBBQDX010000352.1:0-3844 GCA_038320125.1 Rhodobacterales bacterium
CCCACTGGCCCAATATCGACCTCATCGGTGCCCAGCTCAACCTCTATTGGGCGGAGTTCCAGATCCCGGTCTGGCGAATGCAGTTGCGGTCTTGGGCGCTCTGGGATGCGCTCCTCAACCAGCTCGGGTCGGACGGGTTCCTCGACGACTACGACCTCGTATTTCTCGATACTCCCCCTGCCCTCGGGTATCTCACAATCAATGCACTTTCGGCCGCCGATATCCTGCTCGTGCCGCTCGGCGCGAGCTTTCTGGAATTCGATTCCACGGGGCGGTTCTTCGACATGCTCTATTCCACCTTCGCCTCCATCGAGGATGGCGAGAACCGGGTGCGGCGGCGCGACGGGCTGCCGGAGATCCGGTTCGAGTGGGACGCGGTGCGCACCATCCTGACCCGCTTCGATGCCTCGCAGCAGACCGATCTCGCCAACGTCATCCAGGCCTACTTCGGTGACATGATGACGACGTTCCGGCAGGATGTGACGGCGATGGTGGGTCAGGCGGCCGAGCAGGTGAACGGCATCTACGAGGCCGATTACCGGGACTTCAACCGGGACACCTACATCCGCGGGCGGGAAACCTTCGACCGGACCTGGGCGGAGGTGAAGGAGATCGTGATGGGGGCCTGGTGGCGGGACCTGCAGGAAAGCGGCGAGGAGAAGAACGATGGCAAGGCGTAGACGGGTCAGCGCACCGGACGCGGCGGAAATCTCCCGGCTGCAGGCAGAATACGGCACCGAGGAGGAGGCGCGGCCGGCGCCGCTCGGCGGCATGTCCCCGATCGCGCAGGTGGCGGCGGAGGCCGCGGCGACCTCGAACCTCGAGGCCCCCGAGCGCCGGGCGGCGCAGGCGCGCAACGACGCCGACGCGGAGCGCTACCGCGCGGCGGAGGCCTCGGGGCGGATGATGGTCGAGCTTCCGCTCGATGCGATCGACGCGGATTCGATGGTGCGCGACCGGATGGTCCTCGACCAGGGGGAGATGGACGAGCTTCGGCGGTCGATCCTCGAGCACGGGTTGCGGCTGCCGATCGAGGTCTTCGCGCGCGAGGACGGGGGATACGGGCTGATCTCGGGCTATCGCCGCCTGCGGGCGGTGCGGTCGATCCACGGCGAGCTCGGCCTGCCGGGATACGAGACGATCCGCGCGGTCGTCCGCGACCCCGCGGAGCTTGGCGGGGCCATCGTGGCGATGGTCGAGGAAAACGAGATCCGGGCGCAGCTCAGCCACTACGAGCGAGGCCGGATCGCGGTGATCGCGGCGCAGGAGGGCGGATTCGTGAACACCGAGGCCGCCGTCGCAGCACTCTTCGCCAGCGCATCGAAGGGCAAGCGCTCGAAGATCCGGTCCTTCGCGATGATCCACGAGGAGTTGGGCGACCTCATCGAGCATGGCGACCAGATGACCGAGCGCGACGGGCTGCGGCTGGCCGGGCTGCTGCGGCAGGGCGGCGAGGCGCGGTTGCGGGCGGCGCTCGAGGACGGGCCGGCGGAAACCTTCGCCGAGGAATGGGCGATGATCGAGCCGGTGCTGCGCGCCCACGAACGCGGTCTCGCCGAGGGCGGCGGGGCAGGGGAGACCGGCGCGCGACCGGCGGCGAAGCCCGCGCGCACGCCGCGGCGGTCGGGCGACGGCGGCGCGCAGAGTAGCGAGACGCTGTCGAGCGGCATCCGGCTCGACCGCCGCAAGGTGCCGGGCGGCTACGCGCTGACGATCACGGGGCAGGGGGTGGATGGCGAGATCATCGAGTCGCTCATGGCGCAGATCCGCTACCTGCTGGGCAAGGGCTGAGCCGGGCGGGGCCGGTGGCGGGGCGGGCTCGGGGGCGCGGCCGCGCGCGGAGGGGGCTTGCGGGACGGGCAGCGCGGCATTATGTGTATCTTAACCGGAGAGGATACACATCCTACGAACCAGCATCGTCATCGACGACGACCTCATGGCCTCCGCCATGTCGGCCAGTGGCGCGCGCACCAAGCGCGAGACCATCGAGATGGGCCTGAGGATGCTGCTTCGGCTGCGCCGGCAGGGCGAGATCCGGCAGCTGTGCGGGGCGCTCGACTGGGACGGCGATGTGGAGGCGATGCGGAGCGACGAATGATCCTCGTCGATTCCGGCGTCTGGATCGATTATTTCCGCGGCACGGCGCCGGCGCAGACCGATCGGCTGGACGCAGCCCTCGACGTCGAGCCGGTGGCCATCGGCGACATCGTTCTGGCGGAAGTGCTGCAGGGGTTCGGGCCGGACCGGGACTTCGAGCGGGTACGCGGGCTTCTCGAGGCGCTGGACCGCGTCGACGTCGCCGGCGCGGAGGTGGCGGTGGAGGCCGCGCGCAACTTCCGCCGTCTGCGCGCGCGGGGCGTGACGATCCGCAAGACCATCGACACGCTGATCGCCACGCGCTGCATCCGCGACGGGCTGCCGCTCCTCTATGCCGCCCGCGACTTCGAGCCATTCGTCACGCACCTGGGGCTGCGCTCCGCGCTGGCGTGAGGCGGGCCGCGAAGCCTGCGGGGTGCGGGGCTCGCGTCGGAACTGAGGGGCGTCCGGTTGATCGACGGGGTGCGGATGGTCAGGGAGAGGGTAGTCAAGGAGCGGACGGTCAAGGACGGTTCTTCGCCATGATGCCCTGCGCCTCCGGCCGGGGGCGGCGCGGCAGGTCGCCCGCGACCTGACGGCCGTCGACGGGGGCGCGCGCCGTCACGGCGGGTCTTTCCTTTCCCCATCGGCTGCGCGAACAGAGGCGATGGATTTTCTGCGTTTTCTGCGCCGGAACGCGTCGTTCCTCTTCGCGGGCGTCCTTCTCACCTTCAGCTCGTCCTACGGGCAGACCTTCTTCATCTCGATCTTCGCGGGCGAGATCCGCGGGGCCTTCGGCCTGTCGAACGGGGCCTGGGGGGCGATCTACACGATCGGCACCACGCTCTCGGCCCTCTCGATGGTCTGGGCCGGGACGCTGACCGACCGGTTCCGCGTCCGCGGCCTCGCGGTCTTCGTGATGGGCGGGCTGGCGCTGGCCTGCCTCGCCATGGCTGGCCTCGCCATGGCCGCCGTGCCCTCCGCCGCGCTGCTCGTGCTCGTGATTTTCGCGCTGCGCTTCGCCGGGCAGGGGATGATGGTCCACCTCGCCGTCGTGGCGATGGCGCGCTGGTTCGTGGGGGCGCGCGGGCGAGCGCTGTCGATCTCCTCGCTCGGGCCCGCCCTGGGGCAGTCCGTGCTGCCGCTGGCCTTCGTCGCGGCCATGGGGAGCGTGGACTGGCGGTGGCTCTGGGCGTTCGCCGGGCTTCTCGTCGCGCTGACGCTCCCGGTCGTCCTCGTCCTCCTGCGACAGGAGCGCACGCCGCAGTCGCTGGCCATGGGGGGGCAGGCGGCCGGCATGGACGGCCGGCACTGGACCCGGGGCAAGGTGCTGCGCCATCCGCTGTTCTGGGCGGTGGTCCCGGCGCTGATCGGGCCGCCGGCCTGGGGGACCTCGGTCTTCTTCCACCAGGTGCACCTGACGGAGGTGAAGGGCTGGGCGCTGGTGGACTTCGTGGCGCTGCTGCCGCTCTTAGAGGTGGTCGCGGGATTTCGGACCAGTTGCTAAGCTTTAGCGACTGATAAGGGACCGACATGAAATGACGAAACGCAAGCGCTATACGGCGGAGTTCAAGGCGAAGGTGGCGTTGGAAGCCATCCGCGAGGAACTGACGACAGCCGAGCTGGCCAAGAAATACGACATTCATCCGACGATGATCAGCGGCTGGAAGAAAGCTGCAATCGAGAACATGGCTTCGGCGTTTAATGGCAAGATGCCCGCTGAGCCGCCGATTTCTGAGAAGGAGGTCGAAAAACTGCACGCCAAGAT
>JBBQDX010000353.1:0-3830 GCA_038320125.1 Rhodobacterales bacterium
CATCGGCGGCATCCTTGGAGCGATGCCGGGTTGCGGCAATACGCCCCTCGGGTAGAACGGCAGGCGCGCAATAGGAAGGCCGAAGATGCCCACATCGTTGATCGTTCTGGCCGCGGGTCAGGGCAGCCGGATGCAGTCCGAGCGGCCCAAGGTGCTGCACGAGGTAGGCCATGCGCCGCTTCTGATGCATGCGCTGGCGGCGGGGGCGAGCGTCGGGCCGGACCGGGTGGTGGTGGTCGTGGGGCATGGCGGCGCGGCGGTGGAGGCCGCGCTGAAGGCGGACGGTGCGGATGTGCACGTCGTGCGGCAGGCGGAGCAGCTTGGGACCGGCCATGCGGTGGCGCAGGCGCGCGCGGCGCTGGAGGGCGTCCCGGGCGATGCGATCGTGCTCTATGGCGACACGCCGTTCATCCGGGCCGGGACGCTGCGGGCGATGCTGGACGCGCGGGCCGAGGGGGCCGATGTGGTCGTTCTGGGGTTCGAGGCGGCGGTGCCGGGGCGCTACGGCCGGCTGATCGTCACGCCGGGGGGGGCGGGGGACCGGCTCGAGCGGATCGTGGAGGCGAAGGACGCCTCGCCCGGGGAGCTGGCGATCACGCTGTGCAATTCGGGGGTGATCGCGGCGGATGCGCAGGTGCTGTTCGACCTGATCGCACAGCTCGGCCGCGACAACGCGGCGGGGGAATACTACCTGACGGACATCGTGGCGCTGGCCCGCGCGGGGGCCTTGTCGGCGCGCGTCGTGACCTGCCCGGAGGCCGAGACGATGGGGGTGAACACGCGGGCCGACCTCGCCGCGGCCGAAGCCGCGTTCCAAAGGGGCAAGCGGGCGGAGGCGATGGCCAACGGGGCGACGCTGACGGCGCCGGAGACGGTGTTCTTCGCCCACGACACGATGCTGGGGCGCGACGTGACGGTCGAGCCGCATGTCGTCTTCGGCCCCGGGGTGACGGTGGAGAGCGGTGCTACGATCCGGGCGTTCTCGCATCTGGAGGGGTGCCACGTCTCCGAAGGCTGCGTGATCGGGCCCTACGCGCGGCTGCGCTCCGGCGCCGAGCTGGACCGCGACGTGCGGGTCGGCAACTTCGTCGAGGTGAAGAACGCGCAGGTGCACCAGGGGGCGAAGATCAACCACCTGTCCTACGTGGGCGACGCCGAGGTGGGCGCGCGGGCCAACATCGGGGCCGGGACGATCACCTGCAACTACGATGGCGTCTTCAAGCACCGCACGGTGATCGGCGCGGAGGCCTTCATCGGCTCGAACACGGCGCTGGTTGCGCCGGTGCGGGTGGGCGCGGGCGCGATGACCGGGTCGGGCAGCGTGGTGACGATGGACGTGGCGGACGGGGCGCTGGCGCTCGGGCGCGCGCGGCAGGTCAACAAGGAGGGGCTGGCGCGGCGGCTGATGGCGAAGCTGCACCTGGCAAAGGCCCGCCGGTCCGAGAACGGGGAGGCACGCTGATGTGCGGGATCATCGGAATACTGGGCGACCACCAGGCCGCGCCGATCATGCTCGACGCCCTGCGGCGGCTGGAATACCGCGGCTATGACAGCGCCGGGATCGCGACCGTCTCGGACGGCGTGCTGGACCGGCGGCGGGCGGTCGGCAAGCTGGTGCACCTCGCCGATCTGCTGGTGACCGACCCGCTGCCCGGTTTCGCCGGCATCGGCCATACCCGCTGGGCCACGCATGGGGCGCCGACGGTCGCCAACGCGCATCCGCACCGGGCGGGCCGCGTGGCCGTGGTGCACAACGGCATCATCGAGAACTTCCGCGCGCTGCGGACGGAGCTGACAGGCGACGGGGAGAGCGAGACGGACACCGAGGTGATCGCCCGGCTCTGCGAGGATTTCCTGAACTGCGGGATGGAACCGAAGGAGGCGGCCTTCGCCACGATCGACCGGCTGGTAGGGGCCTATGCGCTCTGCTTCCTGTTCGAGGGCGAGCCGGACCTGCTGGTGGCCGCCCGCGCCGGCTCGCCGCTGGCCGTGGGGCACGGGACGGGCGAGATGTTCGTGGGCTCCGACGCCATCGCGCTGGGGCCGCTGACCGACCGGATCACCTATCTCGAGGAGGGCGACCGGGCCGTGGTGACGCGGGCGGGGGCGCAGATATACGACGCCTCGGGCGCGCGGGCGGAGCGCGAGATGCGGCGCATCCGCATGGAGGCCACGCGCATCGAGAAGGCCGGCCACCGGCACTTCATGGCCAAGGAGATCCACGAGCAGCCGCAGACCCTGTCGGACGTGATCGGCGTCTTTCTGGACGGCGACCGGGTGCGCCCGCCGGTGGACTACGACTTTGCCGCGACGGACCGTGTGCAGATGGTCGCCTGCGGCACCGGGCATATCGCCTGCATGGTGGGCAAATACTGGTTCGAGGCGCTGGCCCGCCTGCCGGTGGAGGTCGATATCGCGTCGGAATACCGCTACCGCGAGGGCCCGGTGGGGGCGCAGACCACGGCGCTGTTCCTCAGCCAGTCGGGCGAGACGGCGGACACGCTGGCGGCGCTGCGCTATGCGAAAGGAAAGGCGCGGGCGATCCTGTCGGTGGTGAACGTCGCCGAGAGCTCCATCGCGCGAGAGAGCGACGTGGTCTGGCCGATCACCGCGGGGGTCGAGATCGGCGTGGCCTCCACCAAGGCCTTCGTGAACCAGCTCGCCATCCTGCTGATGCTGGCGATCCGGGCGGGTGTGCAGCGGGGGGCGCTCGACGCCGCGCGCGAGGCGGAGCTGGTGGCGGGGCTGCGGCGCTTGCCGGGGCTGATGTCCCAGGCGCTGGCCATCGAGGGGCGCTGCGAAGAGCTGGCCTCGCGGCTGGCGGAGGCCTCCGACATCCTGTTCCTCGGGCGCGGGCCGATGTATCCGATGGCCCATGAGGGCGCGCTGAAGCTGAAGGAGATCAGCTACATCCATGCCGAGGCCTATGCCAGCGGAGAACTCAAGCACGGGCCGATCGCGCTGGTCGACCGGACCCTGCCGGTGGTGGTCTTCGCGCCGACCGACGCGCTCTTCGACAAGACGGTGAGCAACATGCAGGAGGTCATGGCGCGCGAGGGGCAGGTGCTTCTGGTCACCGATGCCGAAGGGGCGGCGCGGGCCTCCGAAGGCGTCTGGCAGGTGCTGGTGATGCCGACCGTGGACCCGGTGTTCGCACCAATCCTCTACGCGGTGCCGGCGCAGTTGCTGGCCTATCATACCGCCGTTCACAAGGGGACCGACGTGGACCAGCCGCGCAACCTCGCCAAGTCGGTGACGGTGGAATGAGCGGGGTCGATGGTGGCGGGGACGGTGGTGGCGGGGACGGAAGCGAGGGGCCGGCCCCTCGCGCTCCCCGGGATATTTCCGGAGCAAAGAGGGACGAGGTTCTGGCACGGCTGCAAGCGGCGGGCGAGCCTGCGCGCGCGGCACGGGACCGGGCGGCCAACCGCACGGAGCGCGAGACCTGGGGCGTGTCGGCGGAGGATCTGAACGCGCTGGCGGCGGAAGTGCGCGGGGAGGTTTCGGTGGACGGGCGCGTGCTGCTGGCCGACGCGCTCTGGCGGGCGGAGGCGTTCGACGCGCGGATGCTCGCCTGCAAGCTCATGACGCAGGCGCGGATCCGGCCCGACGGCGGGGTCTGGTCGCTGCTGCGGGCCTGGGTGTTCCAGTTCGACTGCCGGGCCATCGCCGACGCCGGGGCCGCGGCGCTGTCGCGACGGCTGGCGGCGGAACCCGCGCGCCTCGACGTGCTCGACGAATGGGCGGGGGCGGCGAACGTCTGGGCCCGGCGCAGCGTCTTCGTGGCGACCGGACCTTGGGCGAAGATGGCGCATCCGTCGCCGGCGGAC